>CANCHK010000008.1 GCA_947377865.1 Opitutia bacterium
CCACGTCCTTTGCATAAGACCTATCCCCGCAAGGAGCAACCCCCGACCACCCTTCCCCTCTCATCACCATGCCCAACCCCTGGACCGGAAAAGGAAACCCTTACACCCGCACCGAAGTCATCGCCCGCCTCCGCGACACGATGTCCAAAGGCAAGCCGATCATCGCCGCCGGCGCCGGCACGGGCATCAGCGCCAAGTTCATCGAACGCGGCGGCGCCGACCTGGTGATCGTCTATAACTCCGGTCGCTTCCGCATGGCCGGCCACGGCTCCACCGCCGGCATGATGGCCTACGGCGACGCCAACGCCGTCGCGATGGAGATCGGCGAATACGAAGTCCTCCCGGTCGTCGAAGAGATCCCCGTCATCTGCGGCGTCCACGCCACCGACCCTCGCCGCCGCATGTGGCACTGGCTCGGCAAGGTGAAGGACATGGGCTTCTCGGGCATCAACAACTTCCCGACCCACACGATCATCGACGGCAAGTTCCGCCAGATTCTCGAAGAGACCGGCATGAGCGTTAAGAAGGAATTCGAGACCGTCGCCCTCGCCCGCAAGATGGAGATGTTCACCATCGTCTACGTCGGCTCGCCCGAAGAAGCGAAGGCCATGGCCGAAGCCGGCGCCGATGTCATCATCGCCCACGTGGGCACCACGGTCGGCGGTTCGATCGGCGTGACCAACGCCACGATGAGCCTACCGGAAGCCGCCAAGATTACCCAGGGCATCATCGACGCCGCGAAGTCCGTCCGCAAGGACCTCATCTTCCTCAGCCACGGCGGTCCGATCAATACCCCGGAAGACGCCGCCTTCATCAACGAGCACACCGACACCGATGGCTTCGTCGGTGCCTCGAGCCTCGAACGCATGGCGGTTGAGCAGTCCCTCACCGACCTCACGCAGCGCTTCAAGCAGATCCCGGTGAAGCGTAAGTTCTTCTGAGCCCATGGCCACGATCGCAGTTCTCGGCACGCTTGATTCCAAGGGCGAAGAACATGCCTTCGTGGCCGCGCTCATCGCCCGCCACGGCCATAAGCCGCTGCTGATCGACGTCGGTACGGGCGGCCCGGCCACGGTGCAGCCCGACATCACCCGCGAACAGGTCGCCGCCGCCATCGGTCTCGACCTCGCCTCGTTGATGGCGAAGAAAGACCGTGGCGCCTGCGTCGTCGCGATGACCCACGCCGCCCCGGCCTTGGTCTCCAAGCTGGCGTCCGACGGACGCATCCACGGCATCATCTCCCTTGGCGGCGGCGGCGGCACCGCCATCGGTACGGCCGCGATGCGCGCCCTGCCCCTCGGCTTCCCGAAGCTCATGGTCTCGACCTTGGCCGCGGGCAATGTTGCCCCGTACCTCGGCACGAAGGACATCACGATGATGCCGAGCATCGCCGACGTGGCCGGCCTCAACCGCCTTTCTCGCGTCATCTTCACCCGCGCCGCCGGCGCGATCTGCGGCATGGTCTCCGCCGAACCCGAAGTCGGCGCCGCCAAACCCCTCATCGTCGCCAGCCAGTTCGGCAACACGACCACCTGCGTCACGGAAGCCAAGAAGGTCCTCGAAGCCGCCGGGTATGAAGTTCTGGTCTTCGCCGCCACCGGCACGGGCGGACGCATCATGGAGTCGGTCATCGAGAGCGGCATCGTCTCGGGCGTGCTCGATGTCACCACGACCGAATGGGCCGACGAGCTCGTAGGTGGCAATCTCAACGCCGGCCCTGAGCGCATGGACGCCGGCGCCAAGGCGAACATCCCCGTGGTCGTCGCCCCGGGCTGCCTCGACATGGTGAACTTCGGCGAACGCGCCTCGGTGCCGCCCAAGTTCGAAGGACGCAATTTCTATATCCACAACCCGCAGATCACACTGATGCGTACGACGGCCGACGAATGCCGCCAGCTCGGCGAGATCGTCGCAAAGAAAGCCAACGCCTATAAGGCAGGTACCGCGATCATGATCCCGAAGAAGGCGATCTCGGTCATCAGCGCCGCCGGCCAGCCTTTCCAAGACGCGGCCGCCGATGAAGCCCTCTTTACGGCGCTAAAGTCGAACGCCAAGGTTCCGGTGCAGGAATTTGACTTGGCGATCAATGACAAGGAGTTCGCCCAGGCTTGCGCCTATAAATTGATCGAGCTGATCGGGTGCCGTTCGTGAACGAGGCTTCTTCGATCCGTCGCTGGGCCACCATCGCGATGTTCTTCAACGTCGTGGCCTGGGGCATGTCATGGGTGAACGTCCGGGCTGTCCTACCCGAAGTCGGCGCCGGCCAGCTCGGCGCCATGCGTTACCTCATCGCCTCTTCGGTCATGCTGCCGATCTGGCTCTATCGCGGCCGCCCCCTGCCCGCTCGTGGCGACTGGCCCGTGGTCGCCTCGCTCGGACTCTTCGGCTTCTGTCTCTATAATCTCGGCATCAATTACGGTGAACGTACCGTGAACGCTGGCACAGGTTCGATGCTGATCTCCTGCATTCCCGTGCTGGTCATCCTGCTCGGCGTGCTCACGGGTCGTGAACGCGTCGGCCTCTTCGCTTGGCTCGGGATCGGAGTCTCGATGACCGGAGTCGTGCTCACCGCCGCCGGATCCGAGGCGGGATTGACCTTCAATCTGGGTTCGATGCTGATCCTTGGCGCGGCCTTCTGTGCGGCCGTGCAGACCTTGATCAGCAAGGCCCTCACCCAACGCTATGCGGCGGTTGATGTGACCACCTGGGCCATCTGGCTGGGCACGCTCGGGCTGCTGCCGTTCTCCGAAGACCTCATCGGCACGGCGGGTCGCCTCTCCGTAATGGGTTGGGTGCACCTCGCCTTCCTGGGCATGGTCCCCGCCGCTCTGTGCTATACGATCTGGTCCTGGGTGCTGGTGAAGCTACCGATCACGACCGTGATGAGCGCGGTATACGCAATCCCGGTCTTCTCGGTGCTGTTCGGCTGGATGATTCTCGGCGAACGTCCTTCCTCCATGACCTTGGTCGGTGGCGCCGTCACCCTCGCCGGCGTCGCCTGGGTGCAGACGCTAACAAGGAAGCAGAAAAGTTGATTGGTTGGATGGTTGAATCGATGAAATGACGCCGAAGGGTCGCAGCACGATTGTCTTGGGGGCATCTCCTCTGGCCAACCATTCAACTATTCAACCCATCAACTTATCACTCACTTCCCCAACTCCGCCGGCGTCCACGGCGCGGTACGGTCATGGGTCGCTTCGCGGACGGCTTTGACTTCCTCGGGCTTCACGGCCGGAGCCTGGTTGCCGAAGGCCGAACGCACGTAAGTCAGGACGTCGGCGAGCTGCTGATCGTCCAAGCCCATGGGCGGCATCGGGACAAGGCCGTAATCCTTGCCTTGGACCTTGGTGGGGCCGGCCAGACCATGCATGGTAATCCGGATGAGGGTCTGGGCATCGCCGGCAACCCATTCGCTCTTGGCCAACGGAGGGTAGACTCCAGTCAGACCTTGGGCCGAAGCCTGGTGGCAATTAAGGCAGAGGGCCTCGTAGATGGCTTGGCCTGGTGAAATCACCGCAGGACCGCTGCTCTGGATCTTTTTGAGATAGGCGGCCTGAGGAGCGGACAGTTCGGTAGGCAGCTTACCGGCGGTGGGTAGCAAGTGTCGAACGGTCTGCTTGAGGGCGTAATCAAGGAACTTGTCCGTGGGCTGATCAACAGTCGCTAGCGCGGTACGCAGCGAAGGCTGACCACCAACATGGCTGAGGGCCACGACCGCTTCAAGCCTGACGCGGGGCTGCGGGTCAGCGATAGCCTTGGCCAGACGAGATTGGGCGTCGGGCAGCTGGCTCGACCATTCACCGACGACGCGGGCGGCATAGGCACGAATTCGGAAATCGGCCGAAGACTGAAGACGGTCAAGTAAGGCCGGACGCACAAGGCCGTGGGACTGCAATACGCCCATGGCTTCGAGATATTGAGACTCCGAGCGGTCCTTCGCGATAAAGGCATCCGCGGCGGGGGCGACATTCTCAGTCGGACGGTAGAATAATAGACGTCGGGCCTGGTAGCGCGTCCAGCGCTCAGTCGAACCGAGCTGAGCGAACAAATCACCTTCCGTCATCGATACGAGGTCAGGCTGTTTCACGGTCGGCAGGCCCTTGGCGGTGATACGCCAGATGCGTCCGTGCGAACGATCGCGGCGTGGGTCGGCGTAGCTGGCCTGATAATGGCCGATGACGGCGTTGAACCAATCGCAGGCATACAGCGCACCGTCCGGTCCGACCGAGACGTCGACGGGTCTGAAGGCCTTGCTGCTGGAGATGATGGGGCTGACGATGCGCTCGGTCTTGAAGCCGGAGCCATCATCCACGAAGCGATGCAAGTCGATGGTGTTGCCGTAATACCCGCCAATCAAAGCGGCACCTTGCAGGTCAGCCGGCATGGCCTTGGTGCCGACGATATCGATAGAGTTGGACTTCAGCGGCGAATCAAAGAGCGAATGCGTGCCGGCATACTCGTCCGGAGTCTCGATCGCTCCGAGGCCCGGCAGGCTGTAGTAGCCGGCGACGCGGTCACCGCTCTTATGGAACGGCTGGAAGAAGTCGTCGAACGCGACACCCCAGCAGTTATGGCCGGCCTTGCCATACTGGAAGAACGGCTGCAGGCGCTGGTTCTTGAGATCGTAGCGCATCAAGCCCGACTTAGGTAGGCTAACGATACCACGCGGCGTCTCGACGCGCGTGATGGCGTGAAGGCCTTGGCTCATCCACAGCGTGCCATCTGGACCGTGGCAAATCGAATTGACCAACTGGTGGGTGTCACCAACGCCAAAGCCGGACATCAGGACCTCCGTCTTGTCCGCTTTGCCGTCTCCATCGGTATCGGTCAGCTTGATGAGGCGATCGAAATCGCAGACAAGGATCGACGTGTTACCGACATCGTCGGTCAGGGGCTCAACGCCTTGGACCATGGTCAGGCCTTCGGCGAAACGTACGGCCTTGTCGGCCTTGCCGTCGCCGTCGGTATCCTCGAGACGGAGGATGTAGTCGCGAGGCTTTACGCCAGGCACCGCCTGCGGATAGGTCGGCGAGCAGCAGACAAACAGACGCCCCTTGGCGTCCCAGGCCATCTGGGTGGGCTTGGCGAGACCAAGCAACTCATCAGCGAAGAGATTGACCTCAAATCCGTCGGCGACCTTGAAGGTGGCCTGCTCCTCGGCGGCGGACATGACCTTCTCGGTGCTCACGGCCGGTCCGGCCTGCGCCGCCGGAGCCTGGGACATCTGGCCGCGGGCCAAGGCTTGGATGTGCTTATCCCATGACGAGACCAAGGGTTTATAGGCTTCGAAGTTTTCCTTCAGCGAAGGCACCGGGCCGAAGCCCTTGCCGTAGTTCTGCGAAATGCGGTCCCCGTAGACGAACGACCAGTTGGCCGGGCGCCAACAATCGGCCCAAAGGCGATTCTTCTCAATGATGGCTAAGGGTAAACCAACCGGGCGATAAAGGGGTTCTGGCAGGCCGAGCTTCCGGGCGCATTCCTGCGCGACCACGGCGAGACCTTCGTCCGAGAGATGCAGGCCATCGGTCGACATCACGTCGCGGGCGACGGTGGTGAGGTCGACGTAAGGCAGGCCACGCAGCTTGGCGATCTCTTCGACGGCCGCGGCGTAATCGGCGAGATCCTGGCGGTGTGCCGCCGTCGTCAGGTCAGGCGGGCGCTGCGACTTCATGAAACCGGCCGGAGACAGCAGCACAATCCTCGGCGTATGGCGGCTGAGATCGTCGAGCAGTTTATGGTAGTCGGCCTTGAACTTCGCCAAGCCGGCCTGACCTTCAAGCGCTTCGGCCTGGCCGAACTGGACGATGAGCGTGGACGCGCCTGCGGACTCGAGCTGCCCTTTCCATGGACCGAAATTAAGGTCGCGCCACTGCTCATGGACCGTGTCCGCTTCCCAGGCCATAGATCGGAAGACCGGATTCTTTGCGGCATAGGCTTGGGCGATGCGTGACTCTATTTCGCCAGACTTGGCTTCACGGACGAAATTCTCCTGACCGATGAAGACGACGACTTCGTCCTGACCAAGGTCGAATTTCCCATCCTTGAATGGAGCAGGCGGCACCCAGACTGACTTCACTTCGCCGAAACGGTTCAGCACCATTTCCTTGGTCGTGACCGGAAGGTCGTTTAGGGGATCAAGAACGATATTCCGGTAATGAATCTCGGCCTTGTTGTTGCCGTGGATCTGGAGACCGATGAGGCCGTACGCATCGTCGATGGACGGATCCGTCTCGGTGTAATCCAGCGTGGCCTTGCCATTGAGGAAAATCGTGATGCGCGGACCCTCGGCGCGGACCTCATACTTATTCCATTCACCCTTCTTCTCGAGTTCGGCGATCTCCGTGTCGGCCTTGACGCCATAGGCGCCCACGCCGGTACCGGCACGGGCCAAGAACTTCTTGCGGCGGGATTCATCATAGAGGGAACCCGTATGGCCTTGTCCGATATCCGCCTGATAGCCGATCATCTCGTTGGGCGGATTGGTCGCGCGCAGGCTGCGGAACTGGACGCCGGCGTTCACGAAGCCCTCGGTGCCGATGAGCTTGTACTCCAACGTCAGGCGGAAGTTATAAAAGGTGCGCTTGGTCGTCAGGAACTCGTTACGCGGATTACCCTGCAGGGAGCCGCCCACAATCTCGCCATTCTCGACTCGCCAGACTTTGGCGTCCCCTTCCCACCCGGTGAGCGTCTTGCCATCGAACAGCGGTGCCGGCGCGGCAACCAGGCCAAGGATGCCGGCGAACAGGCCGAAGACAGGAGCAAGTCGCTTCATGGGGTTACGAGTTAGGCAATCCGCCCGAGGGATTGTTCCAAGAGTTTAAATGGGAAGGTAGGGACGGCACTACGTGCCGTCCTGAGCGTTGGGGGCACAAAAAAGGACAGCACGTGGTGCTGTCCCTACCTCTCGTGTCCTCGTGACCTCAGGGCCTCAAGCCCTCGGTGGCTTACGCCAAACCGAGGTGCTTTAACGCTTCGGGGGTAGGTCCGTCGAAGTTGACGGTCGGGACATTGCCGACGTAGCCGATATCCTTCCAGCCTTGCGGGGTAGTGTAATAGCCGCTGGCAGCGAGATAGCGGAAACGGGTGAAGAAGTGCTGAGCAGACTTGAACTCCTTTTTCGCCGTGGTCTTGCCACAGATGTCGTCCGCGATCGCGCACTTCTGCGGTTCCGCCAGCTCAGCGAAGTCCTTCTTGAAGCGACGTTGGGCTTCGGCATCGAGCCAATCCAAGCCTTCGGTGATGATCGGACGATCCTTGGCGGTCTCGTCGTAAGGCGAGCTGATCCATTCGTCGATGAAGTCCTGGACGCCAAGCTGCGACGGCAGTTTGTCGCCAGGATTATCGGGCGGCAAGATGAGGTCGGTCAGCGAGCCTGCCGCCTTACGCTGCTTAGGCGTCAAGGTCAGGGGCCAGAGGTCGCCAGGAACGTAGTTCTTGTTAAGGACCGGGTCCCAGCCGATGCGGTTGCCGCCGCTGCCGGCAGGAGCGCCGGGCTGACGCTGCAAGCGACCTTGGGCGGAGGCATGGGGGAAGAGCGCGGCCGCCGCGGCCGCGGCGCCGATCCACTTGAGCGCCTGGCGGCGATCGATCTGTCCGGAATTATCTGTGGGAATGTGTTCCATGGTTTTCAAGTTCAGAGGTTACCCTTGCGCATCTCTTCGACGAGATGGTCGGTGGCGCGCCACGCGAGCGCCATGATGGTGAGCGTGGGGTTCTTATCGGCGTTACTGCAGAAGGCCGAGCCGTCGTTGAGCAAGAGGTTCGGCACTTCCCAACACTGGTTCCACTGGTTGGTGACGGATTTCTTGGCGTCGGCGCCCATGATGGCTCCGCCGACTTCATGGATAATCGAACCCCCTGGCTCGATGGCCTTAGAACCATCGGCTTCAGGCTTCTTCGCCTTTCCGCCGACGGCGTCGATGATCATCGCGAAGGTCGCTTCCATGTGCGCGGCCTGCTTGAGCTCATGCTCTGACCACTTCCAATGGAAACGCAGGACGGGAATACCCCACTTGTCCTTCACGGCCGGGTCGAGGTCGCAGAAAGAATGCTCGTTCGGGATCATCTCTCCACGGCCGGAGAAACCGATGCCCGCACCGTATTTCTGACGGACTTCTTCCTTGTAGCTCTTGCCGTAGCCAGGACCCGCGCCGCCGGCTCCTAGGCCAGGCATGCGGCGTCCGGTAGCGAATTCAATATGGTAGCCGCGGGCGAAGCCGAGTTTGCTGGCATCCTTGTAAAGCCACCAAGGAACGTAGACGTGGGCGCCGGCGCCTTCTTCGTTATGGACTGGAAGATTCTCGAAAGCAGGGACAGTGCCGCCGAGCTTGGCGCCGACGGTGTCCATGATGTATTTGCCGACCAGACCGGAGCCGTTGGCGAGGCCGTTCGGGAAACGGTTGGACTTGGAGTTCAGCAGGATGCGGGCGGTCTCACCTGAGCTCGCGGCGAGGATGACCGCGCGTCCCTTCACGGCGCGTTCCTGTCCGGTAGCTTTGTCGATGTAGATGACGCCGTTGGCCTTGCCGTCAGTTCCGACGGTGACCTCGCGGGCATGGGCGTTGCAGAGGATGTCCAGGTTACCGGTCGCGAGCGCCGGCGGGAGGTGCACGGTCGTGGACTGGTAGTTAGCCTTGATCGCGCAACCACGACCACAGTCGGTCGCCCAGAAACACGCGGCGCGCTCCTGCATCGCCTTGGCGATGATCTTCTGCGCCTTTGGATTGTTTGGGTGCAGGCGGGCCGGGAAGTTCACATGATCCTGGCGCGTCGAAAGCACGGCTCGATGGATCGGGACCACGGGTATGCCGTACTTGGCGACGTGCTTCTTGACGAACAGTTCGCCGGCACGGGCTTTCGGCGGAGGTAGCAACGTCCCATTAGGAGAGTCGGGCGTGTTCTCCAGGCCTTCGTTGGAACCATAGACACCGACGAGCATCTCGACCTTATCGTAATAAGGGGCGACGTCTTCGTAGCTGATCGGCCAGTCGAAACCGAGTCCATCGCGCGAATACGGCTTGAAGTCGTAAGCTCCGTTGCGGAGCGAGATGCGGCCCCAATGATTAGTACGTCCACCGAGCATGCGGGCACGCCACCAGTCGAAGCGCTGCTTCGGGTCGGTCGATGCCTGGGTGTAAGGTTCGCCCGGGACCTCCCAGCCTCCGTCGACGGTAGCGTCGTGGAAGCCAAACGGCTTCTCCCGCGTACTCATCGCACGTAAAGGAGCGTCGGCCTTGGACTGGAACATCGGGGTCTCGGTGACCGGGTCGTAGTTGCGACCGGCCTCGAGCATGAGGACCTTCACGCCGTTCATGGTGAGCGTGTAGGCGGACTGACCGCCGCCGGCGCCGGAACCGACGACGATGACGTCGTAGGTGGGCTGAAGGTCTTTTTCGGTGATGATGGCCATGGGTATGGTTGAGTGAGATTACTTAGAAGTGCGGAATTGCCAGGCTTCGTCAAAGAAGCCGGCGGCGGGGATGGCTCCCGGAGCGACGGCGTCCGGGGCGACCTTGAGGTCCACGACGGCCCAATCGGGCAGTTTAGCGACCTGGCGGGCGTTATTCAGGTAGTCGTACTCGCGGTAGGTGAAGCTGCTGTTGATCACGACGTACTTCAACGGGTTCAGAGGATTAGGGTAGACGAGGATCGGCGCGTGGTCGGCGGCCGAGTAGGTCTTACCATCGACGACGAGCTTCTCCGCGGTCCATTGGATGGGCAACTTGGCGACAATCTTGGCGAGGATGGCATTGGAGGAAGGATCGCCCCAGAGGATGAGGTTGTGTTTCGCGATGTCCTCGTCCTTGAGCTGCGCATCGGTCTTCGACGGAGCGACGCCGCGGAACTGACGGCGCCATTCGAAGGCGGCGCGATCCATTTCAGACTTCACCCAGCCGCCGACCTTGGCGTTGAGCGGCTGGCCGGTCGGGGTGACGTACAGGAACGAGTCCATGAAGGCGTCGTCAATCGGACCTGAGAGGCCATGGCGCTTATGGGAACCCTTGTCGGCGTATTCGGCGACCTGGGTCCACTCGCCGCTCTTGGCGTCGCGGGCGAAGGTGGCCTTCCAGGATCGATCCGAGCAGGCCTTGACGGACGTCAGGACCTTGTGTCCGTCGATCGTGACGGCAGTCGGGGCGAAAAGGGACTGCACGGAATCGCCCGGAGCGAAATCCAGGGTAAGCCCGGCGACATTGGTCGTCTTGACCTCGATGGCGCGGTCATCAACCAGCTTGGCGTCGACCTGAGCCTTCTTCCAATGCTCGACCATGCGGTCTACCTGAACCCAGTGCATGCGGTCATAACGGAGGAAGTAAGTGGCGAAAGAGACTTCCCTCGGCGTGCGGACGCGACCGCTGGCGGCGATGGCGGCGAGGCGACGCTCGATCTCGATCATGGAGTCAGGATGGATCTTGTGGGCGGTCTGGGGTCCGATGATGTGCGTCATCTCCATGCCGAGCTTACCCATCTCGCGGGCCATGACGTCGGCGGCCTGCTTCTGCTTGTCGATCTCACCGCTGTAGGCGACCGTCGGGGCGTTGCGGAAGTTGATGGCGACGTCGGAAGCGTTGTACCAAGCCCAGAGGGTCTTCTGCCAGGACGGGATCTTCGAGACATCCTCGTTCTGGAAGACGTTCAGGAATTCCGGGGTCTCGGAGAAACCTGCGCCGGGATTGATGCCGCACCAGCGATCGGTGTAGTGGGCTCCGAACTGCCAGACGGCCGCGCCACCCATGGAGAAACCACGGATGAATAGACGGTCGTCGTCGATGTTGTAGCTCTTGCGGGCGTGGGCGTAGGCCTCCCAGAGGTCGACCTCACCGGCCATCTTGTTGGCGCAGCAGTAGCGGCCGTAGAGGTGGAGCACGAGTCGGTTGTTGGCCGGAAGCTGACCGACGTTCGCGCGACGGTCCTTCAGGAACGCGAGTTCGCTGAGGGTCTCGCCACGACCGTGGCACCAGAAATCGAGACGCATCAGCGAGCCCGCGTAATTGTCTGGGATGACCATGCCGTAAGGCTGCACCGAGCCGTCGATCTTCGACTTATAACCTCGGACGACGAGGCCCGTCTGGCGGGTCCACGGGGTCTCGCCCTTCAGGAACGAAGCCGCCCGTGCCTTGCCTTCGGCGATGAGGTCATGGGCGACCTTGAATTCGCCCTTGTTGAAATACTCGTTGTACTTGCCGGCCCAGTCGACGGCCTTGTGGAAGATCTCGATGTCGGCCAGGAATTCCTCGAGGCGAGGGTTCTTCGACTGAGCCTTAGTAGCGGCGTCGATGGCCGTGCGCAGTTCGGCGAGCTCCTTGGTCAGCGCGACCTTCTCGGCCTCAGGCAGCGCCACCGCCTTATCAGTCGGCGGGATCGGCCGGACCGCGGCGGGGATATTGTCTTTCGGACCGTCGGCCAAGACCGTGGCGGCGAAAAGGGAAAGCAGCAGGAAGGAGCGCATGTCTGGGATAAATAATGAGTGGGCCGTGGGCAGGCCTTACCGGGGTGCCCAAGGTCTACACTACGACCCTCCTGACCGACAAGTATTCCTTCTAGCGAGATAACGACACGAATGGGGCCGGGCGGCCATTTTCCTCGCCTCCGCCCTTCCCCTTCCTCACATCTCCGGGCAATGGCCCTACTCAGTCTCCTTGATGTCTATGTCAGCTTCGGCGGCCCTCCCGTACTGGACCACCTGAACCTCCAGATCGAGGAAGGGGAGCGCGTCTGTTTGCTCGGACGCAATGGCGCCGGCAAGACTACTCTCATGCGCATCGCCGCCGGGGAATCTGCCCCCGACACTGGGTCGGTCACGATCCCTGACGGCGTCTGCATCGCCCGCCTGACCCAGGAAATCCCGGAGAGCCTCCCTGGCAACGTCCGGGACATCGTGACCTCAGGTCTCCGCGCCGACGACCATTCTGAAGATTGGGAAAAAGACCTCCGGGTCGACGACCTAATCGCCCGCCTCGGCCTACCCGAGGACCGTGAGTTTAATGACCTCTCGGGCGGACTCAAACGTCGCTGCCTCCTTGCCAAGGCCTTGGCCGCCAAGCCTGGTCTGCTGCTGCTCGACGAGCCGACCAATCACATGGACCTCGATTCGATCCTTTGGATGGAAGAGTTCCTCCTCGAACAGAAAATCCCCCTACTCTTTGTCACGCACGACCGCGCCTTCCTACGCCGCATGGCGAACCGCATCATCGAACTCGACCGTGGCAAGCTTGCTAGCTGGTCCTGCGACTACGACACCTACCTCGTCCGCAAGGAAGAGCTCTTTGTCGCCGAAGAACGCCAGCGCGCCGCCTTTGATAAGAAACTCGGACAGGAAGAAGCCTGGTCCCGCCGCAGCCCGGGCGCTCGTCGTACGAAGTCCAACGCCCGCATGGAAGCCCTCGTGAAGATGCGCGCCCAGCGTGGCGCGTTGCGCTCCGTCGCCGGCTCTGCGAAGATGGAAATCAGCGAAGCCGAACGTTCTGGTGTCCGCGTGGTCGAAGCCGAGAACATCGCCTTCGCCTACCCGGGCGGCACGCCCCTTATCCGCGATTTCAGCCTCGTCCTCAACCGCGGCGACAAGGTCGGCCTCATTGGTCCCAATGGCGCCGGCAAGACCACGCTCGTCAAGATGCTCCTCGGCCAGCTGGCTCCGACCTCTGGTGTCCTAAAATTCGGCACGAAGATGGAAGTGATTTACTTCGACCAGATGCGTGAACAGATCGACGACGATAAGACCGTCGCTGAAAACCTCGCCGGAGACAGCGATACCGTCACGGTCCAGGGCCGCTCGCGACACGTCATCAGCTACCTGCAGGACTTCCTCTTCGACCCCTCCCGTGCCCGCTCTAAAGCCAAGGTACTCTCCGGCGGCGAACGCAACCGCCTCCTGCTGGCCCGACTCTTTACCAAGCCCGCCAACGTGCTGGTACTTGACGAACCGACCAACGACCTCGACGCCGAGACCCTCGATGTCCTGGAAGACATTCTCGTGGATTACGCCGGGACGCTGATCATGGTCTCACACGACCGTGCCTTCCTCGACAACGTCGTCACGAGCACGCTTGTCTTTGAAGGCGATGGCGTCGTCACCGAGCACGCCGGCGGCTACACCGACTGGCGCAATGAACTTGCCCGTATCGCCGTGGCCAAGCGCACCGCCGCCGTCGGGACCGCCACTAAGCCCGTGGCAGCGAAGTCGGCTGCCTCCGCTCAGCCTGGCGCCAAGCTCAACAACAAGGAGCGCAAGGAACTCGAGACCCTCCCCGGCAAGATCGAGCAGCTCGAAGCCGAACAGGCCCAGATTACCGTGCAGCTGGGCGACCCTGAGATTTATAAAGATGGTGGAGCCAAGGCCGCTGCGCTGCAGAAGCGCCTCCACGTCGCCGAAGCCGAGCACTCCGAAGCCCTGGCCCGCTGGATGGACCTCGACGCCCGCAAGGACGCCTGAGCGAACCCCGGCATGGACGGGTTTTCCGTCGATTTACAGAATAGTGCCGATTTTCAGGTAATAGTTTCAGTTTTCGGCGATTGCCCGGCTGGATACCAGACGCAGTATCGCTGATAGTACCCATCAAATAGGGGCTACTTCGACCTAAAACGCCTTGCACGACGATTCGCCACCCCTTGGACCAATCTGTGCCGATTCTTGCCGAGAATCGTTCCTCACCCTCTATTTCGTATGAAACGACCTCGCAATGTCCTGCTCGCGCTGGGGTGGTATGACCATCGCCTGCTCCAAGGCATCGCTACCTACGCCTCCGAGCACCGCTGGCACCTGGCCTCCCATAGCATCATCCATGAGAAGGTGATCCCGTGGGGCTGGGACGGCGATGGCATCCTGGCCTGGCTGGGCGCCGGCGACGACCTGGCCGACTTCGTCCGCAAAGCCGATAAGCCGACGGTCGACTTCTCCCTGCGCCGTCGGGATACGCCCTTCGCGCACGTGGTTCAGGACCACGCCAAGACCGGCGAGCTGGTCGCCGAACACTTCATCGAACGCGGCATGACCCGTTTCTGCTTCTTCAGCGACACGGAGAACTGGTCGCAGGTCGAACGTGGCGAAGCCTTCGCGGAAGCCCTCAGGCGTCGCGGCCTGGCTTGCGAAACATTACGCTGGCAGCCCACGGGGAAGCGCGGGAACGCCCAAGACGAATGGCAGCGGCGGCGCACCTGGCTGATGACCCGCCTCAAGGAATCGCCCAAGCCGCTGGCGGTCTTCGCCGCCAACGGCACCTTGGCCGTCGAGGTGCGCGAACTGTGCGAAGAAGCCGGACTCCACGTCCCCACCCAGGTGGCGATCGTCGGCATCGACGACTACCTGCTCTCGGTCGGAGCGATCAAGAAATACGTCTCCGGCGTCGATACGAACCTCGAGGAACAAGGGTATCGCGGCGCCGAGCTGCTCGACCGCCTCATGCGCGGCGAGACTGCCCCAATCGAACCGATCCGCATCCAGCCGGCCGGAGTCATCACCCGCATGAGCAGCGACATCCTGGCCACCGGCCATGAAGGCGTCATCCGGGCACTGCATCATATTACCGACCATTTCGCTGGCTCGCTTGGAGTGAAAGAACTGGCCGCTATCGCCCATATGTCCGAACGCGGCCTGCGTCAGGCCTTTGTGAAACACGTCGGGTGTACGCCGGGAGATCGCCTACGTACGGTCCGGATCGATTCCGCCAAACGCCTGCTCGCCGGTTCGACCGAGAAGATCGAAGCCATCTCCCATCGTTGCGGCTATCCGAACCTGAACTCGTTCTTCGCCGCCTTCCGCCGCACGGAAAACATGACCCCGGCCGAATACCGCCGGATCATGCGTTTCCGCAGCTGAACCGTCCGTTCACTCGGCCAAGGCGTGGAGGGTGTTGATCACCTGACCGCGCAGCTCGACGCCGTCGGCGGCCTTGAGCTCATACTTGAGCTGCATCTGCATGGCCGGGCGAAGATCCGGGATCTCCAGGAAGACCGAACGACGGTCGGCGGAGACGGTGGCGGACTTCACGGTCAAGGGGTCGTGCTTGCGCTCGGACATCTGCGCCTTGCTGAATTGCAGTTTGCCGTCGTTGCCGAGCTCGGTGGCGGCCACCTTGGCATCGAGCGTGGAGACGTCGGGCGACCCGTAGGCCGAGGACCAGACGTAGTTCCAGATCTCGATGTTCCAATTGCCCGCGTCGGCGGCGACCTTAGGGTCGATCTCGCACGCGAAGTCGAGCTTGATGCCTTTCTTGGTCGCGGCGAGGGCGATGGGCATGCGGGTCGCGGCGCCGGTATAGCGCACGCGCTGGAAGCAGCCGTTCTGGGTCGCGGTGGTCTGCCAGCCACGAAGACCGGTGACGTAAAGCTGGCCATCCTTCGGATTGAAACGGGCCCGCATGGCACCGCTTCCAAAGTCGACGTTGAAGCGCGCCACCCCGCCCTGCATCTGCGGCTGGCCGTTGAAAGTCACTTCCTGCGGTAAGACGCCGAACAAGGAGCAGGTGCCGTAGCTGAGATGGAGCAGGCGGTCCTTCCACGGGCCGAACTTATCGGAGGTCACCCAGACCTGACCGCCGCTGGAGTTGTCCACCTCCTTCGGGAACCAGCACAGCGGGCGATCGTAGTCGGTCGGCTCCGTCGCGCGGTGGGCGAGCGGAGGGACGCCATAGAAGCCGCCCTGCTTGACCCAGTTGAGACGGCACACGGGCGTCCAGGTGCCTTCGTTGTCGCCGGTGGTAACTTGGCCGGTCGGGCTGACGGCCATGCCGTTGGGCGCACGGAAGCCGGATGCGAAGAGCTCACTCTTCTTACCGTCAGGTGAGATTTTCAGGAGTGCACCGTGATGGTCGCAGATTTCGTCAAAGCCTCGGCCACCCTTGCGGACGGGACCGGCCTTGATGACATAGAAGTTGCCGGCGGGATCGGTCTGCAGGTCGAAGGTGAATTCATGGAAGCTCTTGGTGACCATGAGGTCGAAGTTGAACGCCTCATAGGTGTCGCACTCGCCGTCGTTGTTGGTGTCGCGAAGTTTCCAGACGCCGTCGCGGCAGGTGACATAGATCTCGCCGTTCACGACCTTGAGCCCGAGCGCATGATAGAGGCCTGCGGCGAACCGACGCCAGGTGACCTTCTCGAGCTTTTCGTCTATACCGGAAGCAATGAACACGTCGCCATGGAAGGTGCTGATGACCGCGCGTCCGTCCGGAAGAAAATCGAAGGCCGAGGTGAACATCGGGGCCTTCCAAGGATTGGTGACCGGGAGCTTTACGTCGTCCACCACATAAGCCTCGCCGGCTTTCTCGGAGAGCTTACCGGTCGTCTCGACCGTCTCTGGCCAGAGGGTCTTGGCGACCTTGAGGAGTTTGGACGGCAGTTCGGTGTCGAAAGACTGCGGCAACGGGACGCCGGCCGGCAGATAAGCCACGCGGACCGTGGTGACATCCTTAGATGCGTCCACCCGGGCTACGGCATGGCCATCGAGCTGGTCGACCTTAGCGGCACCGAGCGTCACGATGCGGGCGGCGTCGGCCGACTTACCGAGCATGACGGTGACACCCTTGGCGGAAGGCGCGATCTCGAGGGTACGCACGACGAACTGGACCTCATTTGCGGTCACGACTTCGGCTGCCTCGTTAATGACCACGCCATCGACGTCCCAGCGGACGACGACGGAACGGCCAGCATTATGGAAACCCTTGAACCGAACCTGACCCATCGGAAGCGGACCGTAACCCTTGCGCGGAGTCAGCGCAGCGGCATCCACACCAGGCATGTAACCCGCGAAATCGCCGGTGACGAAAATAGTCTCTCCCATGGCCGTCGGGTAATCACCGCGGGACATCAGATTCATCTCGGTGGTGAACTTGCCCGACCACGCGCCGATCGGACGGCAAAGGTCGAGGTCGTAGGCGATGCCCTTCTTGCCGTCGTCGCCGAGGCGGACCGCCAAGCCCTTGAGACCGGTCGAATCGATGGAACCGTCCTTCTGCTGGCCGACGCCGACGGTGCCGAGAATCCACTGACCGGGGGCTTCGACGAGCGGTGCCGAGACGGTCGTCTTCTTGGCAGGCTTCTTGGCCTGACCATAGAGGAGGCCGATCGAAAGGAACAGGGCGACAAGGGACGTGCGCATGGAGGAGTGGAACATTAATAGGGATAAGCACTGGGTCAGGGACAGAACAAAGTAAGGGGTCAGACCGCTTCCGAGCGATATCAGTCGGAAGCGGTCTGACCCCTTACAAAAAAGGTCGGAGTCCGCAGACCCCGACCTTTCATGGCCCACCCTCTGACTCAGAGGCTTCGCAAATAAGCGGCGATGTCGGCGACGCCCTGTTCGGTCAGACCCATCTGAGCCGGCGTGAACATCAGCGAGCGATCGAGGTGCTTCTCATCCTTAATGCGGGCACGCGGTACGGACTGCACGAGCCCTCCCATGGACTTGATCATCAGCGGATCCCCGGAGGACAGCACCATGCCAGTGATGACCATACCGTCGTCAAGCTCGACACGCGTGCCTTCGAAGCCGTGCGAGATGTTGTTGGACGGCTGCGAGATATTGAGGACGAGGGTCTCAAGCGACTGCTGCTTGGCATAGGTCGTGAGGTCAGGACCGAAATCGATGCCCTTACCGTCGAACTTATGGCAAGCCTGACAGACCGCGGAAGTGGCCTTCCCGCGCTCGGCATCGCCCTTGAGCGCAGCGATGACCTCGACGGACGCGAGCGCCTTGGAACCGGCAGGTTCTGGCGGAAGGTCCGAGCCGACCAGCTTAGCCGCCGATGCATCACCGCCGCGGGCCTTCACGATGGCATCCACATCAAAGGCCTTCCAGAGGCTGGCCTTACGGTTACCGACCCACCACTTGGCGAGATCGGCCTGGGCGAAGGTCTTGTTCAGCGACAGCTCGACCATCGTGCCGGCAGCCTCGGCGCTACGCGTGAAGGCCAGCGTGGTGAGATCTCGCTTAAGTTCGGTCTCATTGAGCTTACCGGAGAGCAGGCGGGCACGGACTTCACGCACGGCGGAAGCCGGGTGCAGACGCCAGGTAAGCCACGCATAAGCGGGAGACCATTCGAGCGCCGGCTTGGCCATCACCTTGGCGATGGCGGCATGGACTTCGGCTTCGCGGTCGGTCGAACCCAAGCCGATGGCTTCGAGATAAGCGCGGTCCTTTCCGTCGAACTGCTGGGCGATCGTCACCAGTGAGGCGATGGCCTCAGGGGTCTTAAAGTCGCGGAGAGCGATGGCAACTTCGCGACGAACGGCCGGAGATGCATCTTTGGATAGGGACTCGCAGAGAGAGAAAACGTCTCGATTGGCGGCGCGCAGAGCGCGGAAGGCAACGAGTCGACGGGTGTCGTCTGAGGAAGCGAGTTCCTTGCGAGCGAGCGCCACACCCTTGTCGCCTAGCTGAGCGAGCAACCACACGGCGCGGGAAGCGACAAAGGGATTAGCGTCGGACAACAAACCGGCGACGTCATCGACAACCTTATCTCCGGATGCCTTGAGGCGATTAAAGCCTCCGGCACGGACATTAGGCGACGGGCTACGTAGCGAGGCAATCTGACCAGCGACGGTGGCGAGGTCGATCTTTGGGATGACCGACTTGAAACCCCTGGGGGCGATGCGGTAGATCGTGCCGGAAAGGCTGTTATCTCGGGTACCATGCCCGCCCACGCCCGGGTCAAACCAGTCGGCGACATAGATAGCGCCATCCGGACCAACGCAGACGTCGGACGGGCGGAACTTTGTCTTCAGGATGCCCGTCGCCTTGCCGCCAAGGAAGTCGGAACCAGCCCACTCCTTCTCTTTGTTTGAAGTGAAGAAATCAAAGCGTTCCAGCTTCATGCCGGCACCGTAAGGCTTGGGCAGGTAGCCGAAGACGACGTTCTTTCCGGCTTCGCAAGCCAGAAGCAGGCCGTTCCATTTCGGATCGAGGGCGCCGTTCTCGTAAAAAGCCACGCCGGTCGGCGAACCGCCGCCATAGACATCGCCGGCAGGCATAGTGCCGGGGTCATCCTGGCGCCACTCGGCCACCGGAGTTTCCTGACCGGGACGTTTGTCGGCACCCCACGAGCGTTGACCATCGGCGGAAGCGAAGCCAGCGTTGCCGCCTTCCATCACGAGCGTCACACGACAGGCGGGTGGATCATCGTTGTCGCTCTGGTACATGTCGCCTAACGAGTTGATAGACTGCTCGAAGCTGTTGCGGTAGTTATGGCCGACGATGCGGGCGTGTGTGCCGTCGCCGTTCATGCGCACCGAAAAACCCCCAACCCAGATATTACCGTCGTCACTGCGGAGCCCGGCGATCTTCTGACTGTCGACCGCCTGTTTGGTCGATTCACCATGAGCATAGGGGCTGCCAATGCGAAAGGTCTTGCCCGACTTATCGGTGAACTGTGCACAGGTATTACCCTGGTTAAAGTTCCATTGGCCGTCCGGGCCGAAGGTCGTGCTGTGGAGCGAGTGGTCATGATTGCGGCCATTAAAGCCCGTCAGAAGGACTTCGCGCTTATCGACCTTGGGGTCAAAGATACCGTCGCCATTGACGTCGGTGTAGACGATGAGATCTGGAGGCTGGGATACTACGATCTTCCCGTCGATATGGGCTACACCCAGAGGCGAGATGAGATTCTCCTCCTGCGTGAAGACAGTGACCTTGTCGGCCTTGCCCGAGCCGCTCGTATCTTCCAGAACCACGATGCGGTCGCCTTCCTTACGACGACCAGCCTTTCCGCGATAATTGACGCCTTCGGCAACATACATCCGGCCACGTTCGTCAAAATCGATGTTGGTCGGGTTGAAAATCTGAGGCGAAGTCGCCCAGACACTGACCTCGAATCCTTCAGGCACTGTGAAGAGCTCAGGCGGAACAACGAAAGGCCCCGCATCGAAGTCGACCAACTTTAGGTTCCCGGGGGCTTCTGTGAAAACCATAAACCTCACGTCAGCTGAAGAAGGCTTATTGTTACGGATCGCACCGCCGTCATCGATGGCCACCTTTGCACGGAAGCCGACAACGCCAGCTGGCAAGTCATAGCCAATGGTCGAATTAGCATGAGTACCGATACCCTTAGCGAAAATCTTGCCCGCGACTTTCAACGGGCCTCCGGTGTAATTCTTTCCTACCGCCGGTTTGCCGCTGGCTGCCTCGGCCCACTTCCATCCGATGGTCGTGAGGTCCTTCGTTGAACCGTCGGCCATCATGAGCACTGGTTCGAGCCAATCGGACCAATCGCAGGCCTGGTCACCGAGATCATTGACGACGAGGTAAAGCTGTGCTGCCCCCTTAAGGTCGGCTTCGATAACCACAATCCGCTCCTTATCCTTGGCGGAAACATCCCGCGTCTGGGCGATAGGCTTGGGGGCAGCGGCCGACAAGGCGGTAAAACCGAGAAGGGCCAAGAGGAATGCTTTGGCCTTAGGGGGTACGAACGGCATGATTTATCGTGGGGTGTGATTCATAGACAGCACCTTTAACCGACGGTTCAAACCCTAACACCGTCGTTATGCCAATATTGGCTTAAAATCCACACGGACGGCTTTACATCCCGATGACAGCCAACACGTTTTAGGAACCAAGGGCACCCCGCCCTGTCCTACCCTTTTCCGATGTCTTTCCGGCCTCTCCATTGTCTCTTTTTCCTGTCGCTCGCGGCTCATGCCGCCGAGACGGTCACCCCGCCGACGGCCGCCCAGCTTGAGTTCTTCGAAAAGGAAGTCCGCCCTATCCTGGCAGAAAACTGCTACAAGTGCCACGGACCCAAAAAACAGAAGTCCAGCCTCCGGCTAGATTCCCGCGAATTCATTCTCAAAGGCGGCGAAGTTGGTCCTATCGTCGTTCTCGGTAAGCCGGAGACCAGTCGCATGATTCTGGCAATCAACCATGCCAAGTCAAAGGACGTCGAACCGATGCCGAGCGCCGATGAGAAGATCTCGCCCAAGGCGATCGCTGCCCTTACCGAATGGGTTCGCCAAGGCCTACCCTGGCCGACCGAGTCTTCGCCGGTCGCCCATGACCCTCGCAACCATTGGGCATTCAAGACTGTCGCGACGCCGTCGACGCCCGCCCTCGCACCGGCCGACGAAGCCAAGGTTCGAGAGCCCCTCGACCGCTTCGTCCTCGCCAAGCTGAAATCCGCAGGACTCGACTTCAATCCCGAGGCGCCGCGCGAAGTCGTCATCCGCCGCCTCACCCTCGCTCTCTGGGGGCTGAATCCTTCCGCCGATGAAATCGCTGCATATGTCGCCGACAAGGACCCGCAGGCGACCGAGAAACTGGTCGATCGCCTCCTCACTGCACCGGCCTTCGGCGAACGCTGGGCCCGCCACTGGCTCGACGTCGCCCGTTACTCCGACACGAAGGGCTATGTCTTCCAGGAAGAACGCCGCTACCCTTACGCCTACACTTACCGCGACTGGGTCGTGAACGCCTTCAACCAGGACCTGCCTTACGACCAGTTCCTGCGCCTGCAGATCGCCGCCGACCAGATCGCCAAGGATCCCGAGAACAACCGTGACCTGGCTGCGCTCGGTTTCCTGACGCTGGGCCGCCGCTTCCTCAATAGTACCCCTGATATCATCGACGATCGTATCGACGTCGTCATGCGTGGCACCCAAGGCATGACGATGGCCTGCGCCCGCTGCCACGACCACAAGTTCGACCCTCTGCCGACGTCCGAATACTACTCGCTCTACGCGATCTTCAATTCGAGCCAGGAACCCAAGGAACTCCCGCCGATCAAACCGTTCGCACGGACCAAGGAGACCGAAGAATTCGAGGCCGAGCTCGCCATCCGTCAGAAGAAGCTCGATGACTTCATCAACAGCCGCCGCGAACTTTCATTCGGTCCGACCAAAATCGCCGACTACCTGACCTTGATGCTTCGGGCGGCCAAGGAGCCCAAATTCAACTACACCCAAGAAGCCAAGCGCACCAATCTCTACCCGACCGTGCTCAATGGTTGGCAGCACGTCCTAACGAAGAAGCTCAACGACAAAGACCCAATCTGGGGCGGCTGGCATCAGCTCAAGGAAATCCCCGAAAACCAATTCGCCGCCAAGTACGCCGAGCTAATCGCCAAGCCGGAACAGTTCCAGGACGCCCTCCTCCGTGCCGAACTGCAGAAGAAGATGCCGAAGAAATTCAGCGAACTCACCGCCGCCTACGGTGCGCTCCTCGCTGAAGCCCACAAGCCCGACAAGGAAGGCGTCGCGGCCTGGAAGCCGTGGCGCGACCTGGTCGAAGCCTCCAACGGACCTACCGCCGTTACCGCCACATCGCTGATCGGCACCTATAATGTCGCCGATCGCAACACCCGCAACAACCTCGAGATTCAGGTCGTGGGCTTTAAAGCAACGAGCCCTAAGAGTCCGCCCCATGCAATGGTTCTGCTCGACAAACCCAAGGCTGTCCAAGGTGTCGTGTTTGTCCGCGGCAGCGCCTCCCGCCCAGGCAAGACCGTTCCTCGCCAGTTCCCCTCCGTACTCACCGACGGTAAAGTCAAAGAATTCACCGAAGGCAGCGGGCGCCTCGACATGGCTAACGCCATCGCCAGCAAATCCAATCCGCTGACGGCCCGCGTCATGGCCAACCGAATCTGGACCGAACTCATTGGCCGCAGCCTAGTCGAGACGCCCAGCGATTACGGCGTGCGCACCCCACTCCCGAAGAACCCAGAGCTCCTTGAACACCTCGCCGCGTCGTTCATGAAAGACGAGTGGTCGATGAAGAAGCTCATCCGTTCGATCGTCCTCTCCCGCACCTTCCTACAGACGGCCGACGTTCGCCCCGAAGCCTTGGCTAAGGATCCTGACAACGACCTCAATTGGCGTGCGCAGCGTCGCCGCCTCGACTTCGAAGCCATGCGTGACAGCATGCTACGCGTTGCAGGTCGACTGGATGCCAGCAAGATCGGCGGTCAGCCATTCAACCTCGAAGCGAACTTCTCGGAACCCCGACGTACGCTCTACGGCAGCATTGATCGCCAGAACCTTCCCGCGTTCTTCCGCACGTTCGATTTTGCCAACCCGGACTACCACGTCCCGAAGCGCAACCAGACCACCACGCCACAGCAGGCGCTTTGGATGATGAACCATCCGTTCGCCCGCACCCAAGCCGAGGCTCTCGTCGCCAAGGTTGCCGCTCTGCCCTCGAACGAAGCGAAGGTGAATGCGCTCTATCTTTCCGTCCTCGGTCGTTCGCCGAATAAGCAGGAAATCGCCCTAGCCCTCGACTACCTCAGAGACGCCGAGCTCGCACCTGCTCCGGCGAGCTGGCGCAATGGCTATGGCGGCTGGAATGCCGCCACCAAGTCAGTCTCCTTCACCGAGATGAACGTCCAGACCAAGGAACGCATCGCCCCTACCGACCAGCTGCCGGACAAGAAGTTTGCGCACACCTTCCTCACGGCCAAGGGCGGACATCCTGGCGACAAGAGCGACGTTACCGCCGTCATCCGCCGCTGGACGGCCGGCAGCGCCGGCAAGTATCGCATCGAAGGTACGCTCGCCGTTAGCAGCAAGGCCAGCGACGGCGTCCGCGCCCGCATTATCACCAACCGCAGGGGCATACTCGCCGAAGTCGTGACCAAGGGCGGAGCTTCGTCTTCGGTAGACCTCGTCGAAATCGAATTGGCCGCCGGCGAGAGCATCGACTTCATCGCCGACAGCTATATCGGCTCCACCAGCGACAGCTTCGCCTGGTCGCCCGTCATCAAGGACGCCAAGACCGGCGAGGTGCTGACCTCTGCCGCCGGCGAATTCGGCAAGAAGCCCGAACGCCAGTCACCCATCTCCACGTTCGCCCAGGTCCTCCTCACCAGCAACGAATTCATCTTCGCCGACTAATGAACCATCTCGACCCCCTCTCCCTCGGCTCGCGCCGCGAGTTCCTCCGCCGCGTCGGCATGGGCCTCGGCGGCGTCGCCATGGCCTCTCTCCTCCAGCAGGAACTCCGCGGCACCGAGATCAAGGTGGACCCCCTCCACCCCCTTGCCGCCCGGAAAGCCCCGCTCCCCTGCAAGGCCAAGCGCGTCATCCACATCTTCGCCAACGGCGGCGCGTCGCAGGTCGACACCTTTGACCGCAAGATCGCCCTCGATAAGTATCACGGACAGACGCTGCCCGGCGACTATATCGCCACCGAGCGCAAGACTGGTGCGGCCTTCCGCTCCCCGTTCAGCTGGAAACGCTATGGCAAGAGCGGCCTTGAGGTCAGTGAACTTTTTGCCAAGACCGCCGAGCACGCCGATGACCTCTGCGTGATTCGCTCGATGAAAGCCGACGTGCCCAATCATGAGCCATCTCTGCTCCTTATGAACTGCGGTGAAGCCCGTCAGGTCCGTCCTTCCATGGGCTCATGGGTTACCTACGGCCTCGGCACAGAGAACGAGAACCTGCCCGGCTTCATGACGCTCTGTCCCGGCGGCTTCCCCATTCAAGAGACGCAGAACTGGCAGTGCGGCTTCCTCCCTGGCGTTTACCAAGGCAACTACGTCGACACCTCAAAGCGTAGCGTCGAGGAGCTGATTGAGAATATCCGTAACTTCGGCCTCTCGCGTCCCGCTCAACGCAAGCAACTCGACCTCCTCGCCAAGCTCAACGCCGCCCACCAGGCCGTCCGACCGCAGGACGCCGCGCTCGAGGCTCGCGCCCAGTCCTTCGAGATGGCTTACCGCATGCAGCTCGAGGCCACCGACGCGTTCGACATCGGACGCGAATCCGAAAAGACCCGCGAGATGTACGGTGACACGACCCTCGGCCGCCAGTTCCTCATCGCCCGCCGACTGGCCGAACGCGGCGTACGCTTCATCCAGCTTTGGCATGGCGCCGGCCAACCTTGGGACAGCCACGACGACATCGAGAAGAACCATAAGCGCCTGGCCCTCGAAGCTGACCAGCCCATCGCCGCACTGCTCACCGACCTCAAGCGACTCGGCATGCTCGACGAGACGCTCGTCATCTGGGGCGGCGAATTCGGCCGCACCCCGACCGTCGAACTTCCAACCCCCGGCTCCAACGCCGGCAAAATCAACGGCCGTGACCACAATAACCATGGCTTCACGATGTGGATGGCCGGCGGCGGCGTGAAGGCCGGCACGGTCTACGGCGAGACCGATGAATTCGGCTACAAGTCCGTCAAGGATGTTGTCCATGTGCACGACCTGCATGCGACGATCCTCCGTCTGCTCGGCTTCAATCACGAAGAGTTCACGTTCCGTAATTCCGGCCGCGACTACCGCCTTACGGACGTCCACGGAAACATCGTCCAGCAGCTGATCGCCTGATGCGCCTCTTCGTCCTGCTGGTTGGGCTCGCCGCCACGACGGCTTCGGCGATCGAGACCAAGGTCATCAAGGACATCGCCTACAAGGACGACGTCATCTCCCAGACGCCGTACGAGCAGGAACGCTGCAAGCTCGACCTGACCGTTCCCGTCGGCGCCAAAGGCTTCGCGACTTATGTCTGGTTCTACGGTGGCGGCCTGAAGAGAGGATCAAAGGACTTGCCGACGGAATATTGCGCAGAAATCCGCGAAAGCCTCGCCCAAACTGGCATCGCAGTGGTCACGCCGGACTATCGTCTCAGCCCCAAGGTGAAGTATCCCGCTTACGTCGACGATGCCGCCGCGGCCTTCGCCTGGACGGTGAAGCACATCGCCGAGCACGGCGGCGATCCGCATAAGGTCTTCATCGGCGGCCACTCCGCCGGAGCCACCCTCGCCCTGCTGGTCGGCATGGACCCCAACCGGCTCAAGCCCCACGGCCTCACCCTAGGATCCGTCGCCGGCATCGCCCAGATCAGCGCACAGGTACTCACCCACTACACGATACGTGAAGAACGTGATCAGTCCCGCTACGCCATCACCTGCGACGAAGCTGCGCCAGCGTTCTATATCCGCAAGGCGCTACCGCCTATTCTCACAATCTACGCCCAGAACGATATGCTCAGCCGCGCCGAGGAGAACATGTTCTTCGTCGCGACGCTGAAATCTGCCGGTCATACCGAGAACTATTCGGTACGCGTCGACGACCGCGATCACAGCACCGTCGGACACAATATCCGCAACCTTGATGACCCAGCCCGTCTCGCTATCCTGAACTTCATCGCCAAGCAGTCCGCCAGCCGCTGACCGCAAACCTCCTCTTGTCCTCGGGCCCTCCGGTCCTGAGACCCATGCGACCGTGTCATTTCCTAACCGCTAACCGCCAGCCGCCTACCGCTAACACCTCCTTCAATTCCCCATGCTCCTCCGCCTTTCCCTGCTCTGCCTCATCACCCTGCGCCTCGCCGCAGCGGAATCCTACGACATCGTCGTCTATGGCGGCACCGCCGCCGGCGTCATCGCTGCCGTACAGGCCAAGAAGATGGGTAAATCCGTCGTGATCGTCGGACCCGACAAGCACCTCGGAGGATTGAGCAGTGGCGGACTCGGCTTCACGGACAGCGGGGATAAATCCGTCATCGGCGGGCTTTCGCGTAACTTCTACCACCGCGTCTGGCAGTATTACCAAAAACCGGAGACATGGGTGCATCAGAAACCCGAGGAATTCGGCAATAAGGGTCAAGGCACCGTGGCGATGGATCAGACTGATCGCACGATGTGGATCTTCGAACCCAGCGTCGCCGAGAAGGTCTTCGAAGATTACGTGAAGGAATCCGCCATCCCCGTCCTTCGTGACGAGTGGCTCGATCGAGCCAAAGGCGTCCGCCTCACCGGTGGACGTATCGCCGCGATTACGATGCTCTCGGGCAAGACCTTTGAAGGAAAGATGTTCATCGACGCCACCTACGAAGGTGACCTCATGGCCGCTGCCGGCGTTAGCTATCACGTCGGCCGCGAAGCCAACGCGACCTACGGCGAGAATCATAACGGCTCGCAGGTCGGCGTCCTGCACCATCGCCACCACTTCGGCGTGCTAAAGTCCGGCATCGATCCCTACGTCATCCCTGGGGATCCCAAGAGCGGCGTCATCGCCCGCGTGTCGACGCACAAGCCCACCCCCAAGGGCGAGGCAGACCACCGCGTCCAGGCCTATTGCTTCCGCATGTGCCTTACCAACGTGCCCGAGAACCGCGTGGCTTTCACAGCCCCCGCTGGCTACGACCCTAAGCAATATGAAGTCCTCGCCCGCGCCTACGCGGCGGGCTGGAAGGAGACGTTCGGCAAGTTCGACCTGATTCCCAACGGCAAGACCGATACGAATAACCACGGGGGTTTCTCCTTTGATAACATCGGCTACAACTACGATTACCCCGAAGCCAGCTACGAACGCCGCAAGGAGATCATCATGGAGCATGTGACCTACCAGAAGGGCCTGCTCTACTTCATTTGCACCGATTCGCGCGTCCCGGCTGACGTCCGCGAAAAGATGAACACCTGGGGGCTTCCGAAGGACGAATTCAAGGACAACGGTAATTGGTCGCACCAAATCTACGTCCGCGAAGCCAGACGTATGGTCGGCGCCTTCGTGATGACCGAGAATGAGCTGACGAAGGTGAAGCCGACGCCTGACTCCGTCGGCATGGGTTCGTACATGATCGATTCACATAACACCCAACGTTACATCACCCCCGAAGGTTTCGTGCAGAACGAAGGCGACATCGGAGTCTCTCCACGCGGGCCTTACGAGATTGCCTATGGTTCTCTCGTTCCGAAGAAAGGCCAAATCGCCAACCTCCTCGTGCCCGTCGCCTGCAGCGCGACGCACATTGCTTACGGCTCAATCCGCATGGAGCCCGTCTTCATGATCCTCGGTCAGTCCGCCGCTACGGCCGCGGTGATGGCAATCGACGGCAACATCGCCGTGCAAGACGTGCCTTACACCAAACTCAAGGCCCGCCTGCTCACCGACGGCCAGGTGCTCAGCAAGCCGGTCGATCTTTCGAAATACCCCGCCATATCCGACGAGCATGTCGCGGCTCATCGACCGCCGGGAGTCACGGTCGATGATTCGGATGCGAAACTTGAAGGCGACTGGACCCAAAGCCAGGCCGGCAAAGGCTTCATCGGCGAAGGCTACCGCCATGACGGCAAGGGCACTAAGGGCACGATGACCGCAACCTTCTCCACCAAGCTCCCCAAGAGCGGAAAGCACGAAGTCTTCCTCACAATCGTTCCGAACTCCAACCGGGCAACGAACGCCAAGGTCCGTATCATCCACGCCGGCGGCCAGACCGACCGCGTGGTAAACCTCGCCAAAGGACCCGCCGACCGACTAGTTTCGCTCGGAACCTACGACTTCTCTGACCAGCAGGAAGCCAAGGTCATCGTCAGCAACGAGGGCGCCAACGGCTACGTGGTCATCGACGCAGTGAACTGGCAGGCTCGCTAGGCCTTTTCCCTAGAAATCCATTGAAACCCTGAGGGCATAGGGTTGTCATAATGTCATCCCCATGCGCGTCCTCCCGTCCGTCGCCCCCCTTCTCGCCTTCGCGTTGCTCGGAGCCGCCGAATCCGCCGACACTGTCCGTTTCAATCGCGACATCCGTCCGATCATGTCGGACACCTGTTTCCATTGTCATGGCTTCGACCCGAAGTCCCGAAAAGGCAGCCTACGTCTAGACATCCGCGATGACGCGCTCAAGGCCGGCAAGAGCGGCGCCATCGCCATCGTCCCGGGCAAGCCCGACGAGAGCGAAGTCATCAAGCGTCTCTTTACTAAGGACGAAGATGATGTGATGCCGAACAAGGAGTCACACAAGAGCCTCACGTCCGCTCAGAAGGAACTGTTCCGCCGCTGGGTCGCCCAAGGCGCCGTGTATGAACCCCATTGGGCGTACAAGGCGCTGGAAGCTCCCGTCGTCCCCACCCTGCCCTCCGGAGGCAAGAACCCGATCGATGCCTTCATCGGCGCCAAGCTCGCCGAGAAAAAGATCAGCCCCTCCGCCGAAGCCACCAAGGAACGCCTGCTCCGTCGCGTCTCGCTCGACCTCACTGGCCTGCCTTCCACGCCCGCAGAGACCGCCGCCTTCCTTGCCGATAAATCAGCCGATGCTTATGAGAAGCAGGTCGATCGCCTACTGTCCTCACCTCGCTTCGGTGAACGCATGGCGGTCTGGTGGCTCGATGTCGCCCGCTTCGCCGACACGGTTGGCTTCCACGGCGACCAGAATCAGCGCATCTTTCCTTACCGCGACTACGTCATCAATGCATTCAACTCTAACAAGCCGTTCGACGTCTTCACGCGGGAACAGCTTGCCGGCGACCTCCTTCCGAATCCAACCGAAGAACAGCTCGTCGCCAGCGGCTACAACCGCCTGAACATGATGACCCGCGAAGGCGGCGCCCAGGCCAAGGAATACCTCGCAAAGTATGGCGCCGAACGTGTCCGCTCGGTCTCCAACGCCTGGCTGGGCAGCACCTTCGGCTGCGCCGAATGCCACGACCACAAGTTTGATCCCATCAAATCGGCCGACTTCTACTCACTGCAGGCGTTTTTCGCCGACGTGAAGCAGTGGGGCGTCTATGCGGACTACAGTTACACCCCGGAACCCGAGCTCAAGGGCGTCGGAAACGACCACCCTTTCTACCCAGAAGTCCGCAGCAAGAACGCCTATCGCACCAAGAAGGACGCCGAGTTCCGCGCCGAACTTGCGGCGTTCTACGACCAGACTTTGGCTAAACAGAAGGACCTGACCGACTTTGCCGCCTGGCAAAAAGATGTCGCCGCATTCCTATCGGATCACCCGACCGGTCTAAACTCCCCAGCCGGCACCTTTTTGCATAAGGCTCCATCTCCCGCTGCCACAGCCAAAATGGCTGCGAAGGCACCAGCCAAGAGCACCGCAACCAAGGTCGCTCCTAAAATCGTCGCCGCCCCTGCCCCCATCGCATTCGCTGCCGATGCCTTCATTAAGATGCCCAAGGGTGTCGCTAAAGGCGAAGACTTCGCGATAACCTTGAACGCCATCACCACGGCCATTGCGTCAATCCGCATCGATATCCCCAAGGGCTCCATCCCCGCAGGCTCCGCCACCAATATAACGGCACGTTTCGCCATCGCTGACGCCAAGAGCAAGGAACGCCCCCTCACCTTCCATCTAGCGGACGCTTCGCATCGTGAAGCACGATACAAAGGCGGCGTCGAGTCGACGGACATCAACTCTGGATGGACCCTAAAGATGCCCGACGCCGATGTTCATGCCGTCTGGTTGCTCGATACGCCCGTCACGACCAAGACCGACGAGAAGCTCGTCATCCACTTCGAGAGCAGCGCCGCCCTGACCCTCAAGGTCTCCGTCTCACCCCTCTCCCACGACGACCCCTTGATGGCGACCGCGCCTGCAACCCTCGAAGCCGTCAAGGACACGCGCCCCACATCTGCCAACTTCGCCGTCTACGTGGCTTCGCGCGGCAAAGATCGCGACACACTCGAGAAGAGCCGCATGCTCACGTCCACAATCCGCAGCCAATACGACGGTTATGCTTGGTCAATGGTCACTCAGGCCGTCAAGCCTCTCACGGTTCGCATCCTTCCGCGCGGCAACTTCCTCGACGAAACCGGACCAGTGGTCCTGCCCACGACGCCTTCCTTCCTGCCCGGCCTGCGCACCAGCACCGAACAGAAACGCCTGACCCGCCTGGATCTCGCCGAGTGGATTACGTCAAAAGATAATCCAATTACCGCCCGCACGGTGATGAATCGCTTGTGGCAGATCTTCCATGGCTCCGGACTCAGCACCGGCCTCGACGACCTCGGCTCTCAAGGCGAACTCCCTTCGCATCCTGAATTGCTCGAGTGGCTCTCCCTAGAATTCCGCGATAAAGGCTGGGACGTGAAGAAGATGATCCGCCTGATGGTCACCAGCCGAACCTATCGGCAGAGCAGCAGTCTCCGCCCTGAGCTCAAGGACATCGACCCCAATAACCGTCTGCTTGCCTCGCAGAATCCCCGCCGACTCGATGCCGAGTTCGTCCGCGATAACGCCCTCTTCGTCGCTGGACTCCTCAACGTAGAAGATGTCGGCGGACCCAGCGTGAAGCCTTATCAACCCGAAGGTTATTACGAACCCATGCAGTTCCCCAACCGCACCTACGTCGCGAGCAAGGATTCCGACCAATGGCGACGAGGGCTCTACATGCATTGGCAGCGCATGTTCCTCCACCCGATGCTGATTAACTTCGACGCACCCTCCCGCGACGAATGCACGGCGCTCCGCAACTACAGTAACACCCCCCAGCAAGCGTTGACGCTCCTTAACGACCCTACTTTCGTGGAAGCCGCCCGCGCGATGGCTGCACGCCTCCTCGCCCTCCCCTCCGGCGACCGCCTCTCACACGGCTTCCGCCTCGCGATGGGACGCGACATCAAGCCGGCCGAGCGTCCGTCGATGGAAAAATTGATCGGCGAACAGACCGCCTATTATAAATCGAATCCGGCCGAAGCCGCCAAACTGATTAAGGTGGGCTTCAGCCAGTCGATTGCCAGCGATCCGGCCGAGCTCGCCGCCTGGACCCAAGCCTGCCGCGTCCTCCTTAATTCCCACGAAGCGATCACCCGCTACTAAGATCATGCGCCCTTACGACCCCATTGCCCACGCCCTGTCAATCAACCGACGAAGCTTCCTCACCAAGAGCGCCTACGGCCTCGGCAGCGCCGCCTTCGCCATGCTCGCCGCGAAGTCGGGCTTCGGCGACCTGCAGGCCGCAGCCTTCTCCAAGGGCGTACTGCAGCAGCCGCACCTGCCCGTCAAAGCCAAGCGGGTCATCTTCCTCTGCATGGCCGGCGGGCCTCCCCACCTCGAACTCTTCGACAATAAGCCGGTGCTCAAGAGCCTCCATGGCCAGCCGTTCCCCGAATCGTTCACCAAGGGCAAGCAGATCGCCCAGCTCCAGAATGCGGTGCTCAAGGCCCGCGGAGGTTCCTTCGAATTCAAGAAGTGGGGTAAGTCAGGCATGGAACTCACCGACATCTTCCCGAACATCGGTTCCGTCGCTGACGATCTCTGCGTCGTCCGCTCACTGAAGACGGAACAGATCAACCATGATACGGCCCACGCCTTCTTCAACACGGGCTCAATCATCAAAGGGCGTCCGAGTATGGGTTCTTGGCTCCTCTATGGCCTCGGCGCCGAGACCGAGAACCTTCCAGGCTACATCGTACTGACCTCCGCCGGCCGCACCGGCTTGCAGCCGATCTCCTCTCGCCAATGGTCGAGCGGCGTCCTGCCCAGTAAGTTCCAAGGTATACAGTTCCAATCCAAAGGTGAAGCCGTCCACTACATCGGGAACCCCGACGGAGTATGCCAAAGCACCCAGCGTCAGGTTATCGACGAAATCCGCCGCCTCAACGGCCAGCTTGCCGAGGAGACGGTCGACCCAGAGATCGCCACACGCGTCGCCCAGTACGAGATGGCCTTCAAGATGCAGTCGAGCGTGCCCGAGCTGCTCGACTTCAAGAGCGAGTCCGCGAAGACACTCGAAAACTACGGCATCAAAGAAGTCGGCGACGGCTCCTTCGCCTCCAACTGCCTCATGGCCCGCCGTCTCGCCGAACGCGGCGTCCGCATGATCCAGCTCTACCACCGCGCCTGGGATCTTCACGGCAACCTCGACAACGGCATGAAGATGGGCGCCGAAGACGTCGACAAGGCCACAGGTGCCCTCATCCGCGACCTCAAGGAACGCGGGATGCTCGACGACACACTCATCCTCTGGGGCGGCGAATTCGGCCGCACCCCGATGGGACAAGGCACGGGCCGCGACCACCACATCGCGGGGTACTCGGTCTTCCTAGCCGGCGGCGGAATCAAGGCCGGCACGACCTACGGCGCGACCGACGAACTGGGCTACAACGCCGTCGAGAACGTCGTCGATGTCCATGACCTGCATGCCACGATGCTCGCCCTGATGGGTATCGATCACCATCGCCTGAACGTGAAATACCAAGGCCTCGACGTCCGCCTGACGGGCATCGCCGGCAAGGTGGTCAAGGGCATCATGGCCTAAGCGGTAAACGACACTTATACGCCGTTAAAATTCGGCATTTAGACTTCATTGGTCGGGGCGGAATCATAAGGTCAGCGCATGCCCCTCCACCGCCTCACCCTGACGGTCGCCCTGCTGGCGTCCGCCTTCGTCAACTCCTTCGCCGCCGATGCGATCACGCCGACCGCCAAGACCGAACTCTTCAACGGCAAAGACACCGCCGGCTGGGTAGCGTTTCCGGCCGACAGCTTCAAGGACACTTGGTCCATCAAGGACGGCCTGCTCGCCTGCGTCGGCAAGCCCAGCGGCTTCCTGCGCACCGAGAAAAGCTACAAGCAGTATCGCTTCACGGTCGAGTGGCGCTTCACCAAGCCAGGTAATACCGGAGTGGTCGTCCACATGACCCCGCCCGACGCGATCTGGCCGAAGAGCATCGAATGCCAGGGCATGCATGACCGCCAAGGCGACTTCTATTTCTGGAACGGCGCGACGGTCAAAGACGGCACGGAGCTCAAGGACAAGAAGTCGGGCAAGGTCCGCGGCTATCGCATCGGCCGTCCGGGCGAAAGCGTCGAGAAGCCGGTCGGCGAATGGAATACCTTCACGACGGTCTGCGACGGCAACACGGTCACGATTCTCGTCAACGGCAAGGAAGTGAACAAGGCCACCGGTACTAATCTTTCCGAAGGCTTCATCGGCCTCCAGGTCGAAGGCGGCGCCTTCGAGGTCAAACGCTGTACCCTCGAACCCCTGTAATCCGAATACCCCTACCCCTATCCCCACCCCTACCCCTCTTTAGTCATGCGCTTCCTCACCACGCTCCTCGCCGTCGCGGCTTCCGCTCTCTTGGCGGATTCTCCGCCCGCCGGCTTCACCCCGCTCTTCAACGGCAAAGACCTTACCGGCTGGCACGGCTACAATCCTCACTCGGTCGCCAAGCTGACCGGCGAAAAGAAGGACGCCATGCTCGCCAAGATGCGCGAGGAGTTCCCGCAGCACTGGTCCATCAAGGACGGCGAACTCTTCAACCCCGGCACTGGCGCCTATGCGACCACGGACAAGGAATACGGCGACATCGAGCTAGTGCTCGAATACAACATGGCCCCGCTCGGCGACTCCGGCGTCTACCTTCGCGCCTGCCCTCAAGTGCAGATCTGGGATCCGGCCAACCCGAAGGAACTCAAGAACAACGCCAACCTTGGCTCCGGCGCCCTCTGGAACAACACGAAGGGCAACCCCGGCAAAGATCCCCTCGTCCTGGCCGACAAGGCCCCAGGCGAATGGAACACGATGCGCATCCTGATGGTCGGCTCCCGCGTCAGCGTCTGGCTCAACGGCAAGCAGACCGTCGACCACGCCATCCTTGAGAATTACTACGACCGTAAGTCCGCAATCCCGGCCAAGGGCCCAATCTGCCTCCAGACGCACGGCGCATCGATCCGCTGGCGCAACATCGCCGTCCGCGAGATCTCCGGCACCGAGGCCAACCAGATTCTCGCTTCCCACGGCAAGGCCGGCTTCAAGTCGGTCTTCAACGGCAAGGACTTCACGGGCTGGGCCGGTCCGGTCGAGAACTATGAGATTCATGAAGGCGCCATCCGCTGCAAGACGGGCAAAGGCGGCACGCCGTACTACAACCAGGACCTCACCGACTTCGCGGCTCGCGTCGAATTCAAGCTTCCGGCCGGCGGCAACAACGGACTCGCCATCCGTTACCCTGGAACTGGCGACACCGCTTACGCTGGCATGTGCGAACTGCAGGTGCTCGACGACAACTACGAGAAGGTTAAGGGTAAGATCGACCCCCGCCAGGTCCACGGCTCCGCTTACGGTATGGTCGCCGCCCAGCGCGGTTACCAGCGTCCCATCGGCGAATGGAACTTCCAAGAGGTCTCGATCATCGGCTCGACCATCAAGGTCGAACTTAACGGCTTTGTGATCCTCGATACCGACCTCTCGACGGTCGACATGGCCACGGTCATGGGAAAGAAGCCTCACCCGGGTAAGGATCGTAAGAACGGGTTCTTCGGCTTCGCCGGTCATAACGACGCCGCTGAGTTCCGGAACATCGACCTCAAGGACCTGGCTGTCAAATAGGGTGTGCCCCAAGGCCCTTCCAAACCCCTCGAAAGAGGGGTTTTTTATTAACTGCCCATTGCTATGAACCAGCGAGGACCTTAACTGTCTCACATCGCAAGCCCCATGCGTCCTGCCCTCCCACTTCTCGCCGTCGCTGGCACCCTGCTCTTCGATTCCTCGCCGGCTGCCGAACGTATCCAGTTCAACCGCGACATCCGTCCAATCTTCTCCGACACCTGCTACGCCTGCCACGGCCCGGATGAGAACAAGGTGAAGGGCAAGCTGCGCCTAGACTCCCTCGATGCCGCGCGCAAGGGCGGCAAATCCGGCGAACCCGCCATCACTCCCGGTCACCCGGAAAAGAGCGAAGTAATGAAGCGACTGCTGACGAAAGACTCCGACGATCATATGCCTCCGGCAGAGTTCCATAAGGTACTCAGCAAGGCGCAGATCGCCCTCGTCGAACAGTGGATCAAGGATGGCGCCGAATACCAAGGTCACTGGGCCTTCCAGACCCCCGTCAAGCCCGCCATCCCGTCCATTCCTGCCGGCGGCAACGCGATCGATGGGTTCCTCGCCCAAGGCCTCGCCGCCAAGGGCCTCAAGCCTAACGGGGATGCCCCTAAGGCCACACTACTCCGCCGCGCTGCGCTCGACCTGACCGGGCTTCCCCCTTCCGACGCCGACCTGCAGGCCTTCCTCGCCGATGCCTCGTCAGACGCCTGGTCCAAGGCCATCGATCGTCTGATGGCCTCGCCCCATTACGGCGAGAACATGGCGATGCAGTGGCTCGACTTCGCCCGCTACGCCGATTCGAACGGATTCCAGAGCGACACGCAGCGTACGATGTGGCCCTATCGCGACTGGGTGATCAAGGCCTTCAACGATAACAAGCCGTTCGACGCCTTCACGGTCGAGCAGCTCGCCGGCGACTTGCTCCCGCACGCTACCCGCGATCAGATCGTCGCCACGGCCTTCCATCGCAACCATCGCCTCAATGGCGAGGGAGGTCGCATCGTGGAAGAATGGTTCGCCGAAAACGTCATCGATCGCATCGAGACCACGGGTTCCACCTGGATGGGTTTGACGATGAACTGCTGCCGCTGTCACGACCATAAGTACGACCCGATTTCGCAGAAGGAGTTTTACCAATTCTTCGCTTACTTCAATTCGAATGATGAATCCGGCGTCCTCGGGGATTTCGGCGGCTCCGGCACGACCCGTCGCGGTGGCAACACGCCCCCGGCGCTTTCTTTGCCAACCGAGGAACAGCAGAAGAAAATCGATGAGACGTCCGCCGCCCTTGCCTCCGCACAAACTGCGCTAAAGGAGATTCCCGCCTCGCAACCCGAGCTCTTTACCAAGTGGCTCGAACGTCAACGTGCCGCCTTCTCCAAGGAAGGCGTCGCCTGGCAACCACTGCCTAACGAGAAAGTAACCGCCAAGGAAAACGCCGAATTCAAACGGCTCGACGACGGCTCCTGGCTCGTCTCGGGCGGCACGGCCGCGAAGGAGACCCACGTGGTCGAAGCTTCCCCCGACCCGGGCCTGCTGACCGCTGTCCGCCTCGAGGCCCTGCCCGACGATTCGCATCCGAACAAGAGCCTCGGCCGCGCCTTCAACGGCAACTTCGTGCTGAGCGGCTTCGAGGTCCGTCTCCTCACCGCCGACGGCAAGACGACAAACCTTCCACTGGTGAAAGCGGAGGCCGACTTCGATCAACCGGGCTGGAGCATCGCCAAACTCGCCCCTGCGCCGATGGCCAAGGGCAAGGCGAAGAAGGCCGACAACACCAAGGCCGGCTGGGCCATCGGTGGCAACGCGGCCGAGAACCGCGTCCCGCGTAAGGCAATCTTCACGATCGCCCCGACGAACATCCCGGCCGGCGCCAAACTGGTCGTGGTCATGCGTCACGAAGCAGTTTCCGCCCACAGCATGGGCCGCTTCCGACTGAACACCTCAGGCCAGGATCCGAAGCTGCTCTCGCTCAAGACCGACCCCGCCGCCGAGGCCGCCCGCCGCTTGCTCGCCAAGCCGGCCGACCAACTGACCAAGGCCGATGGCAAGGCCCTTGAGAAACTCTTCGCCGACAGCCCGGAACACCCCCGCTTCGCCGCGACCGCCAAGGTCGCCGCCGCCAAGGTCGCCGCGGACGCTGCCAACGCGGCACCCGTGACGGTAATGGTGATGAAAGAAGCCGACAAGCCGCGCGACGCTTTCGTGCTCATCCGCGGAGAGTACGACAAGATCGGCCCCAAGGTGGAACGTAAGCTCCCGGCCTTCCTTCCTCCGCTGCCCGCCGGCGAACCAAACAACCGCCTGGGCTTCGCCCGCTGGCTCGTCAGCGGCCAACACCCCCTCACCGCCCGCGTCTGGATCAATCGTGCCTGGGAACGCTTCTTCGGCATCGGCTTGGTGAAGACCTCCGAGAACTTCGGCTCGCAGGCCGAATGGCCGAGCAACCCCGAGCTACTCGATTGGCTGGCGGTCGAATTCGTCGATCGTAAATGGGACATGAAGGCGATGCAGAAATTGATCATGACCAGCGCCGCCTATCGCCGCAGCGCCGCGGTCACGCCAGAGATGCTCGATAAGGATCCGGAAAATCGCCTGCTCGCCCGCGGCCCTCGCTTCCGCCTTCCGGCCGAGGTCATCCGTGACCAAGCCCTCTGGACGGCCGGCCTACTCGTCGACAAGCAAGGCGGCCCCAGCGTGAAACCCTACATGCCCGAAGCGGTCTGGGACGAGACCAGCGTCTACGGTGACATGCGCAATTATAAATCCGACACGGGCGAGGGCCTCTGGCGCCGTTCGCTCTACACGATCTGGAAACGCACCGCGGCGCCGCCCACGATGCTGCTCTTCGATTCGGCCGGCCGCGAGGTCTGCACGGTGAAGCGCTCCCGCTCCAACACGCCGATGCAGGCGCTCTCGCTGCTCAACGAGGTCACGTTCGTCGAAGCCGCCCGCAAGCTCGCCGAACAATCCCTGCGCCAACCCGGCGACAACGACGCCAAGCTGGCCTGGACCTTCCGCAAGGTGGTCCGCCGCGAAGCGACGGCCGCCGAACTGGCGGTGCTGCGCAAGGGCCTCGACAAGCGCCTCGCGACGTACGCCGCCGATCCCACGCTCGCCCCGAAGCTGCTCGCCCAAGGCATGAGCCCCGCGCCGACCGACCTCGACCGCAACCAGCTGGCCTCCTGGACGGCGACGGCTAACATCCTCCTCAATCTCGACGAAACCGTCACCCGCGAATGAACTGCAACGACCGTCAATTCCTGGGATTAGACCAGGCCACCCGCATGGCCCTGTCCCGCCGCACCTTCATCAAGGGTTCCGCCGGCGGCATCGGCCTCGCCGCGCTGGGCTCGCTGATGGGCACGCCGGCCTTCGCCGCCAACCCGGGCCTGGGCTTCCCGAACTTCAAGCCGAAGGCGAAGCGCATCATCTACCTGTTCCAGTCCGGCGCGCCGTCGCAGATGGACCTCTTTGACCCGAAGCCGCAACTGGAAGCGATGCGCGGCAAGGACCTCCCGGAATCCATCCGCAAGGGCCAGCGCCTGACGACAATGACCTCGGGTCAGAAGGCCTTCCCTGTCGCGCCGACAATCTTCAAGTTCAAGCAGCACGGCCAGTCGGGCAACTGGTTCAGCGAACTGATCCCCCACATCGCCTCGAAGTCCGATGAATGGTGCGTGGTGCGCGCGATGCACACGGAAGCGATCAACCACGACCCGGCGATCACCTTCATGCAGACGGGCAGCCAGCTGGCGGGTCGCCCGAGCATCGGCGCCTGGTCCGCCTACGGCCTCGGCAGCGAGAACGCCGACCTCCCCGCCTACGTGGTGATGACGTCCTTCGGCAGCGGCCGCCCTGACGATCAGCCGCTCTACGACCGCCTCTGGGGCGCGGGCTTCCTGCCCTCCAAGCTCCAAGGGGTGAAGCTCCGCAACAAGGGCGAGCGCGTGCTCTACCTCAAGGATCCTGAAGGCATCCCCCGCGAGGTCCGTCGCGAACAGCTCGACGAGATTGCCGCCCTCAACAACCAGCGGCACGGCGTCCTGGGCGACCCGGAGATCCAGACCCGCATCTCGCAATACGAGATGGCCTTCCGCATGCAGACGAGCGTCCCTGACCTGCTTGACCTCTCGAAGGAACCACAGCACGTGCTCGATCTCTACGGTCCCGACGTGAAGCGACCCGGATCCTACGCCTCGAACTGCCTCCTGGCCCGCCGTCTCTGCGAACGCGACGTCCGCTTCGTCCAGCTCTTCCACATGGGCTGGGACCACCACGGCGGCCTGCCCAAGGCCATCAAGGGCCAGTGCAACGACACCGACCAGGCCACAGCCGGCCTCCTCACCGACCTCAAGCAGCGCGGGCTGCTCGACGACACGCTCGTCGTCTGGGGCGGTGAATTCGGCCGCACGACCTATTCGCAAGGCACGCTGACCGAGACCAACTACGGCCGCGACCACCACCCCCGCTGCTTCACGGTCCTGATGGCCGGCGCCGGCGTCAACAAGGGCACGACCTTCGGCGAGACCGACGACTTCAGCTACAACATCGTCAAGGACGGGGTGCACGTGCACGACCTCAACGCGACGATCCTGCACCTGATGGGCGTCGAGCACACCCGCCTGACCTACCGACACCAAGGCCGCGACTTCCGCCTCACCGATATCCACGGCGAAGTGGTCAAGAAGCTCTTGGCGTAATTGAGTAGTTGACCTGTTGAACGGTTGAACTGTTGGCCAGACATAGCGCATTGCGGCCTGGTATTAAAAAGTCCATGAGGCATCCAAGGGTCACTCAACTGGACTCCTGGTTAGCATTCACCAATTAGAGGTAGCAGGCAGCCTCTCTGGCCAACCAATCAACAGTTCAACTGTTCAACTAACGCAGGTCACTTCCCCATCTGCTCCCGGTACATCACCTTGAAGGGATTCTCGGCGGGGCCTTGGGCGTTCTCATTGACCATCAGCGGGCGACATTCCTTCCACCAGGCGTCATGCTTGGCGATGAGCTCGGCGACGACTTCCGGATGCTTCGCGGCGACGTCGGTCGTCTCGCCATAATCGACGCTCAGGTCAAAGAGCTCCCAATTAGCCGCCACCTGGACAAAGTCTGCCGGTGACTGCTGGGCTTTCTTCCCGGCCTTGCCTTTAACCTTGGCGGCTCCGGCGACCGCGGCACCGGTCGACACGAGATGCCACCGAGTCGTACGCACGCTCGTACCCGAAAACTTACCCGTCTCAGGATCGACACCTTTGACCATATTACCCCAGCGGCCGACGTGCGTGAAGAGCACTCGATCCGGCCAGGCGATATCCTGACCCACTTTTGCGGTCAGCAACGGGACGAGGCTGCGGCCTTCCATCTGGGCCTTCATCTGGTCAGAAGCTGGCGTGCCGGTGAGCTCAAGAATCGTCGGGGCAAAATCAATGTGAGCGGCCAGCGCCTTGACGTCGGCTGGGAGGAACTGTCCCGGCAAGCGCCAAAAAGACATGGCCCGGATACCGCCCATGTAAGGCGTACCTTTGCCCGAGTGCATGCCCGCGTTGAAGACCTTCACGCCTGCGGTACCGCCGTTGTCGTTCATCAAGACAATCAAGGTGTCTTTGGCGATACCCATGGCCTCGACCTTCGCCAGTAGCTTGCCGACGTTCTGGTCGATGTTATGTATCATGCCGAAGAAGTTCTCGGTATCCTTACCCAAATCTTTGCCTTCGTAGAGAGCGGCGTCTTCCGGCTTAGCGTGATAAGGACCGTGCGGCGCATTGGTCGCGATATAAGCGTAGAACGGACGCTTGGCCGCGGACTCGCCCTCGATCCATTGCGTCGCCTGCTTAAAGAACTCATCGGTACAATACCCTTCGGTCTTCACGAACTTGCCGTTGTGCAACAGGGTCGGTCCGTAATAGGAATTTTTGGGCACATCACCGCAGCTGCCCGGGTAGCTCTGACCGATGCCACCGGCGCCATGGATATAAACTTCGTCGAAGCCGCGCTTGCCGGGCTGATACTCGGCCTCGTCGCCGAGGTGCCACTTGCCAAAAATGCCGGTGCGATAGCCGGCCTTCTGCAACTGCTGGGCGAGCGTCACCGAGCCGAGTGCCATGCGCTCACGTTCCAAGATCGTATGGGTGATACCGTTCTTGAATTCGTGGCGGCCCGTCAGCAAGGCACTGCGCGTCGGCGAACAGGTCGGCGAGACCTGGAAATCGGTGAAGCGGACACTTTCCGATCGGAGCTTGTCGATATTAGGGGTCTTCAGCACGGGGTTACCGTGGGCGCTCAGGTCGCCGTAACCCTGGTCGTCCGTCAGGATGAAGATGACGTTGGGTCGATCCGCGGCCACGACGGCCACCGAGCAGACAAGCATCAGGATGCGGAACAGGGGTGTAAGCATGACCTAGGTCTAGGCCTTTTCCTTACGTCTGCCAGCCTGAGTTGGCGGTCTCGACAAGCCCGCCGTAACCCATCATTAACAACCTAGGATGACCCCTCGCCTCCTCGCCCTCTGCCTGCTGACGGCCGCCTCGCTGTCTGCCCAGGTCGAGCCGACGGGGGCCGAGCTCTATCGCCAATATTGCGCCGCCTGCCACGGACAAGAAGGCCTCGGCATCCCGCAGGCCTTCCCCCCGCTAGCCGCCTCCGACTTCATCGCCAATCAACGCGAACGGGCCCTCCGCGCCCCGCTGGAAGGCCTCAAGGACAGAATCGAAGTCAATGGCCAGGCCTATCAAGGCTGGATGCCTCCAGTGACCCTACGCGACGAGGACCTGGCCAAGGTCTTCAATTATGTCTTCAGCAGCTGGGGCAATGCCTACGCACCGACCTCCGCCGCCGAGATTGCCGCGATCCGGGCCCAGACGACATACCCGACCTACGAGAAGCTCCTCGCCGCGATGTCGCCCGACGTCCTGCCGCCCGCACCCGCAGGCTGGAAATTCTCCGTTGCCGCGAACCTCGATTTTCAACCGACCCGTCTGACGGCCCACCCCGACGGCCAGCACGTCCTCATCCTGGCCGCGAAGGGAGATATCTGGTCCTGGAACATCGCCACCCGCGAAGTGGCACTCCTCTGGTCCGGCAAGGAGCTGCAAGACTTCAAGCTGGGGGACCCCACCTGCCTCGGCCTCGGCACGGATGACAAAGGCCGCCTCTACTTTATCAGCAACCAGTGCAACAAGTCGAAGATGCCAGTCGTGAACGAGGTGACAATCTTCCGGACTGAGCCTTGGGCTGGCGCAAGTTCGTGGACCAAGCCGAAGCCATGGATGGTCACGGCCTATAACTTCGGAGTCGGTCCGTATAACCATGGCGTAAACCACATCGCCCAAGGCCCCGATGGCCTGCTCTACGTCAGCAGCGGCTCCCGCACCGACGGAGGGGAGACAGGCCAGTCCCCCAATTACGACAAGTCGGGCGAGAATCCGCTGACGGCGACGCTCTGGCGCCTTAATCCTGAAACCGAACATCCCAATATCGAGATCTTCGCGAACGGACTCCGTAACACCTACCATTTCACCTGGGATCACGCAGGCCATCTCCTTGGTGTCGAGAACGGCACCGACGCCGATACACCGGAAGAGCTCAATCTGATCGAGCGCGGCAAACACTACGGCTTCCCGTTTGAGTTCGGCGACTGGACGAAGAAACCCTATCCGCATACCCCGGACGCGCCCAAGGACCTGGCCTTCGTGCGGCCGTTCAAGAACGTCGGACCAGACGCCAACGATCGCGGCGGCTCGGCGACCTTCACGCCCCACTCCTCTCCTTCCACGATCCTCGAACTCGGACCAGACTGGCCCGCCCCACTAGGCAATAGCTTCTTGATCACCCGCTTTGGCAACTACCTCAAGGACCAGAGCGGCTTCGACCTAGTGCAGGCGCGCCTCGATTTCGCGAAGAAGGAAGCGGTGGTCACTACGGTCGCCGCTCCGCTGGCCCGCCCGATCTCGATGATTACCCTGCCCGGCCACCGCCTGCTCATCGCCGAATATTGCCGCGGCAACTCTCTCGCCGCCGGCACGAGCACGCCGGGACGACTGATCATCCTGGAGCCGAAGTAAGCTCAGGCCTTCTTGGTCAGCCTGAACGAACGGTAGCTCATCTCGCCGCTCACGGCGTCGCGATGCAGCCGCGACCCCTTGACGCCGGCAAAGTCCAACGCCAGGCCATGCAAGCATCGAGGTAACGCCTGTTTCACCATGGCGATGTAACGTGGTGTATTCAGTTCCATGCCACGGATGACTTCCGGGTTGATCAGGCGCATCTCATCCAGCCTCAACCGAGGATGCTTCGCCAAGGCGGACACCCATTCGTCGATGCCATTCTGATAACGCAGGTCTGCATGACAGAACCTACCCCCAGGTTTGAGCACGCGCGACACCTCGTCGACGAAGCCTGGAAAATCCGGGTAGCAGTGCGACGCTTCGACATTGATGACGACATCGAAGGACGCGTCAGGGAACGGCAACTTCTGGGCGTCTCCGACCTGAAAGCGAAGGCCGGTAGCCTGATGGCGGGCCTGACAATGCCGGATGGCCTCCGGATTGAGATCCAGCCCGATGTACTCGGCCGGCTGATGGGTCCTGGCGAAATATGAAGCTCCACCACCATGGCCGCAGCTGACCTCGAGTACCCGTAATCCGCGCAAGGCGACACCGCCGCGAACATGCTCATACAATTGAATATTCGGCCGATTCGGCTCATCGGCTTCGGACAGAAGCAATGAGGAGCCTTCGGCCTCCTGAAAGGCATAGTTCAGAAAATCGATACCCTGCGCACGCACGCGCCGGGTGAAGAACGGATACCACCAGGCCCAAAGTTTCTGGCGAAGCTTCGGGCGGACAAGAATCTCTTCGATGAATCCCATCAGGACCAGACCCCCTGCTCGACCAAGGCCTTCGTCGCCGCCGCCGACCAGCCGCGGTTCGCGACGGGATTCGCCGGACTCGGATGCGGGACCTTCGCGTACTTGACCAGGAGCCCGTCCAGTGCTTCGCGCGCCCGCGTCTCGGCATAACCGCCGACGCCGACGACGGTGCTGACGCCGAGCGTCTCGACGATCACGCGCAGGAGTTTGTCACATTCCTTGTTCACCGGGGCCATGACCTCGTTCGGCAGCTCCTCGGGGATGACATTGCGACCCTGCTTGGTGTTCTCCAGGAACAGCAAGGGACAGTAGTTGTGGACGAGATGATCGGCAAAGAAAGCCTCCGCCTTACCGAAGCGTTCCTGGAACAAGCCCCAAAGACGGCGGCCGCTGACTTCGGAACGATGGCAGGCGAAACCTGTCACCTTCTTGCCCGGGTGCTCCTTCTCAGGTCGGCCAACCGGCATCTCGAGGCCCATCCAATCTCGGACGGCGGCGATCTCGCCGAACGGCACTCCCGTCTGAGCCATGCCGAAGGGACCGGGATTCATACCCAAGAAGAGCACCTTCCGAGGGCCGGCAGCCGCGTAACGACGCAGGTAAGCCTCATGCGAAGCCCAAGCATAGTCCAGCGGTTGATAGACGAAGTCCGCCGGTGCAGGAAATGAACGTCCAGCCAAGGCCTTCCGTAACGTGATTGTCGCTCGGATGACGGGTTCGGCGGACATGTGGTCAGACAATCGCCCGACGCCTCCGGGTCGAGCCGTAAGCCACCCGCTGAGGCGAGATTTCCCCTTGCGCTTCCCCCCGCACGATAAAAAGTCCACCTCCTACCGACGTGAGCAAACAGCAGCCTTGGACTACTAAAGACGCCGAAGAGTACTACGGCTTCAAACGATGGGGAGGTAACAACTTCTCCGTGGACCCTCAGGGCCACCTTTGCGTGCACCCGAAAGGTGACCACCGCAAGATCCGTATCACCGACATCGTCAAGGAAGTCGAAGCGTCCGGCCTGAAGCCCCCGCTCACGATCCGCGTCCAAGACCTGCTCCGCAACCGCGTGACGCAGATCAACGAGGCCTTCCGCAACGCCATCAAGGAAGAAGACTACGATGGTCGCTACCGCGGCGTCTTCCCGATCAAGGTCAACCAGCTCCGCGAAGTGGTTGAAGAGATCCTCGACGCCGGCGAAGAATATGACTTCGGCCTCGAAGCCGGTTCAAAGCCGGAGCTCATCATCGCCCTCGCCCTCCTCGAGAACCGCAAGGCCCTCCTGATCTGCAACGGGTACAAGGACGAGGAATACATCGAGCTCGCTCTGATGGGTCGCCGCCTCGGCAAGCAGACCATCATCGTGGTCGAACAACTCTCCGAGATCGACGCGATCATCCGCATCGCCCGCCGCATGGGCGTGCAGCCCCACATCGGCCTCCGCGTCAAGCTCACCACCGCCGGCGAAGGCAAGTGGGCCGACAGCACCGGCGAGAACGCCAAGTTTGGCCTGACGGCTTCCGAGATCGTCGAGGTCGCCCAGCGCCTCGCCAAGGCGAAGATGAAGGACGCCCTTCGCCTCGTCCACTTCCACATCGGCTCGCAGGTCCCGAACATCGGCACGATCAAGAAGGCCGTGGTCGAAGCCACGCGCTTCTACTGCGAACTCAAGCGTATGGGCTTCCCGATGGGTCTCCTCGACGTCGGCGGTGGCCTAGGCATCGACTACGACGGCAGCCGCTCGGCTTACGAATCTTCCATGAACTATAGCATGGAAGGCTACGCCCGCGACGTCGTCGCAAACGTCAAACAGATTTGCGAAGAGAGCAAAGTGGAGCTTCCGGACATCGTCTCGGAATCCGGCCGCGCGCTGGTCGCCCCCCATTCGATCCTGATCTTCGAAGCAGTCGACCGCATCACCCGCGACGACGGCAAGGTCGATACCTCCAAGGGCAAGACCCACCAGCTCGTCAAAGAACTCGAAGCCATCCGCAAGAACAAGCGGAAGTTCGACCCGCTCGAGCGCTACCACGACGCGAAGGAAAAGCGCGAGGAAGCCCACGCCCGTTTCAGCCTCGGAAACCTCCGTCTTGAAGAACGCGCGGCCGCCGACCGTCTCTTCTGGGATATCTGCCGCCAGATTCGCGATGACCTCAAAGACTCGTCCGATGTCCCCGACGAACTCGCCCGCCTCGACTCGATGCTGGCCGAACAGTACGTCTGCAACTTCTCGGTCTTCCAGTCCCTGCTCGACCACTGGGCCCTCGACCAGCTCTTCCCGATCGCCCCGATCCACCGCCTCAACGAACGCCCGACCGTCCAGGCGACCCTCGTCGACATCACGTGCGACTCCGACGGCAAGGTCGACGACTTCATCGACCTCGAGGACGTCCGCAAGACGCTCGCTCTCCACCCGCTCAAAGAAGGCCAGCCTTACTACGTCGGGGCCTTCATGGTCGGCGCCTACCAGGATATCATGGGCGACCTCCATAATCTCTTCGGACGCGTCAACGAAGCCCACGTCTTCCTCGAGGACGACGAAGCCGACGGCTTCTACATCGAGGAAAGCATCCCGGGCTACTCCGTCGAACGCATCCTCGGCATGATCCAGTACAACGCCGAAGACCTCTGCCGCATGCTTAAGCGCCAGGTCGACCGTGCGACGAAGGCCGACTCGGTCCGTCCCCGCGAAGGCGTAGCCATGGTCGACCTCTACGAACGCCTCATCCGCGGACGCACTTACCTGATCCCGCAACGCGAAGAGCTGAAGTCGAAGAAGTCTTCGAAAAAGAAGTAAGCGACATGAGAGCCGGACTTAGTCCGGCTCTTCTTTGCCCTACATTCTCCCCGTGTCCCCTTGCCCACGTGCCAGCGTGTCCCCTTTTGGCCTTTAGGCCAGAATCAGCTTCAACCGCTTGAGCTCTTCCAACATGAGCGGAGGGGCTTCACGAAGATTCTCGTAGGATTCGACATGCGCGAGCCAGGCCCAGTGATCGCCGCAGTCCAAACGCTCCATGAATTTCAAACGCAGCGTGGCAATCGACCCCTTGAGCATGAACAGACCTTCCCCGACATGTTCAATTTGATTGCCCAACTGCGTGATCTTGTCCGTCGAATTACCGGACTTCTTGCCGAGCAGCTTGATGTGGTTGGCCTGATCCTTCGCCATGTAGTTGAGCAGACCGACCGGATTGATCTCCAGATTAGCCAAGGTCTTGGTGTCCTTATAAACACCGATGATAAAGCGCTTGGGCTTCATCGAGATCGGGGTGACGTAACTGCAGATATTAAGGTTACCCTTGCCGTTGGCCGTAGTGGCTAAGCTGTAGATAGGGCCGTCGACACGGTTCCATGGTTTTACGCGGATGCCAGGCATAGCGGGGGTGATAGTATTACCCTTAAATGTGACGCTTGTTCCCTGTTTATTCTGTCCCCCGTTCGCACCCTGACCTACAACCTCGCCATGGTCCTGCCCAGCCTCCCAGGCTCCCTTCAAACCCGATGAACCAAGTCGTCGCCTTACATGGCTTTACCGGCCAAGGGGCTGATTTTGAGTCTCTCCGTGCCCTCCTGCCCCCTAGTTCGTCCTTGGTCTCTCCCGACCTGCCCGGACACGGCTCTAAAAGCCTCCTGAAGGACCTCTCCGCCTACTCCCTGCCCGCCCACCTCGCTGCCATCTCGGAAGCCGCCACGGAGCCGCAAATCACCCTTCTGGGCTACTCGATGGGCGGACGACTCGCCCTCCATTGGGCAATCGCCCACCCGGAACGCGTCCGGCGCCTGATCCTCGTCGGCGCCAGCCCCGGACTGGCCACGGCTGAAGCACGCGAAGAACGACGTCTCGGCGATGCGACCTTGGCGGAGTTCATCCGTACCCGCGGTTTGGAAGCTTTCTTCAATTATTGGCACAACCAGACATTCTTCCAGCCGATGCTGCGCCTGCCCAAGGAGCAGCTCGACCCCATTCTGGCCCGTCGCACCCAGAATAACCCGGAAGGCCTGGCCCTGAGCTTGGAGAACGTCGGTACGGGCACGCTGCCTTCCCTCTGGCATCGGCTGAAAGAAATCCGCTTCCCGGTCGACCTCGTCACGGGTGAACACGACGTAAAGTTCGCCCGCATCGCCCACGAGATGGGTGCCCACCTTCCGAAAGCACGCCATAGCCTAATCGAAGGCGCCGGCCACGCGGTACACCTGGAAAAGCCCGCCGACCTCGCGATGCTGCTACAATAAGAAAGCCGCCAAGTGCGGCGGCTCTCGTAAAAGGAACTAGACTTTATTTTAAGCGAAGACGCCCGTCTGCGGAGCAGCCTTGTTGCCGACCTGCATCGGACGACCGGCAGGAGTGATGATGTCGGTCTGTACCGGCAATCCGGCGGCGTGTGCAATGGTGGCATGCAGGCTGCCCGGCGAGACGCCGTTCTCCTTGGGCGCATAGCCTTTCTCGTCGCTGGCGCCGAAGACGAAGCCGCGTTTAACGCCGCCACCCGCGAGGACGGTCGAAAAGACAAGCGGATGGTGACCACGACCGCCGCCTTCGAAACTAGGCTTACGGCCGAACTCGGAAGCGACGACGACGAGGGTGGTATCAAGGAGGCCCTTGGACTCAAGATCCTGGATCAAGGCGGCGTAGACGCGGTCGAAATCACCACCGACATCCGTCAGGCGATCGTCGAGCCCGGCATGCATGTCCCAGCCGCCGATGGCGACCTCGACGAAACGGACGCCGTTCTCGACCAAGCGACGCGCCAAGAGACAGCCCTGGCCGAACTTGCTCTTGCCGTAACGCGCCTTCGTCTCGGCGGATTCGGCCGAGAGATCGAAGGCCTTAAGATCCGTGCTCTTCATGAGCTGAAAGGTGGACTCGTAGAATTCGTTGTAGGACTTGACGCTCTCATCCGTTGCCTTGCCACCGAAGCTCGAGTCGAGCTCGGCCAGCAGGCCAGTGCGCTTGGCGACGGTCGCTTCGCTCACGGGGCTCTTGGTATCAAGGAGGCCGTCCGCGGGATTGAGGATGGGCAGCGGCGAGTAGGCCGCCGGGAACCATCCATTTCCGTGATTGGACGAACGGTTGACGGTGACGGAGGACGGCAACGTCTTGTGGCTCGCGCCGAGGAAGTGCTGAGCCCAAGCCCCGATGGTCGGGTGCTGCAAGGTGCCGCGCTGCTCGAAGCCAGTGCGCATGAGATATGATGCCGAAGCATGGACGCCGACCTTGGCGGTCATGGAACGGATAACGGTGATCTTGTCGCTGATCTTGGCCGTCTGCGGGAGATAGGAAGTCAGCTGCATGTCACCCTTGGCCGAGACGATCGAGCCGGGACCCTTGGAGGCGCCGGTCTTCGGATCAAAGGTGTCGATGTGCGACATACCGCCGTTGAGCTGCAGGAAGATCACACGCTTGGCCTTGCCGAAACCAGGCAGGCCGGCATTGGGCGCCTTCGCGGCGCCAGGCGTCTCGGCGGCCTCGGCGATGCGCGTGAAGAACGGCAGGACACTCAGGCCGAACGAGACCTTGGCGCACTTCTCGATGAAGCTGCGACGGTCCTCAGGATTACGGAGGAGATTGGCGGAGGGGAGGATGCTCATTGGACGAAGAGGAATTCGCGGGTATTGGCGAGGACCCAGGCCAGGTCCGTCAAGGCGAGACCGTCCGCCAGCGACTTGCTCGCGGCGGCCAGCTCCTTTGCGGTCGGCTTACGGGAGAGATAAGAAAGATACAGAGACGTGACCTCGCCGTCGGTGGTCTTGGCCTTCATCGCATCCATGACGGCGGCGGACCGGACGTCGGCGACGAGCTTGCCGACGGAGCCGTTCATCATCTGCAGGACTTGCGGCACGCTGCCGTCGTTGGTCGCGGAATCCGCCAGCAACCGGTCACCCTGGCCCCAGAGGCGCAGGAAGTGGGTCTCGGACGAAGGCTGCGGCAGTTCGCTGGCCCGGGCGAGCATCATAGAGAACCGGCTGATGGGCTTGTCCCCGTCGTAACCGTTGGCGAGACCCAGGGCCGAGCCGCCGGCCGCCTTCTTGCCTCCGGCTGCTTTGCCACCACCGGAAAAGGCCTTCTTGGTACGTTCGACGGCATTCTTCACTTCGGCCAAGGTGACTTTACCGGCCGGCAGCGCCATGGCCTTGAGGTCGTCGCCGCGACGAAGCAGGACGTTGTCGGCGTAGGTGCCGACGGCGGTGACGATCAGGCTGTCCCACACCTGTTCGGCGGTGAGGCGACGGACGAGCGGACCGTTGAAGAGATACTTGGCCTTGCCGAGGTCGGGCGTGGCGCTGGCCGAAGCCTGGTAGGTCTTGGAATTGTAGATGACGCGCTGGACTTCACGCAGGTCAAACTTGGCGGCCTTCATGACGAAGGTGAGGTGGGCCATGAGCTCGGGGCTGCTCGCTTCCTTGAGATCATCGATGTCGTTGACCGGCTCAATCACGCCGAGACCAAAAGCCTTCTTCCAGATACGGTTGGCAATGTTGGTCGCGAAGCGCGGATTCTGCGGGCTCGTCAGCCAGCGAGCGAACTCATCGCGCAATTGCGACGGGGTCTTGGTGTTGACGTTATAGACCGGCAAGGTCTTGTCGCCCTTGCTCCAGGCAATCAGCGAAGGGGTCACAGGGTCGCCGGCCTTGGCATCCTTGTACTTATAGTCCTTCGGAAAAGTCAGCTTCTGCTTGTCGGTGTCTTCCATCCGGAAGGCATTCATTTCACTAATCTTGATTACGGCGGCCTTCGGCAGGCTGGCGTCGGCCCGGACCGCCTTCTTGATAGCACCGAGGATGGCTTCGTCCTTGCCATCCGTGGCGCCAAAGAAAGCCGCCATCTGATAGAAGTCGCGCTGTTTCCATTCGGCCAAAGGGTGATCGTGGCACTGAGCGCAAGCCATATTGGTTCCTAGGAAGGTGGTCATGAGGTTCGAGACGCCATCCAGGGGCATCTCGGCATCGAAGAGCATGAAGCCGGTGGCACCGTTATCGCACAAGCGCCCGTCAGCGGTGATCATCTCGGAGACAAGCTTGTCCCAAGGGGTATCCGCGGCGAGGCGAGCCTTGAGCCAGTCCTCGAAGGTGAAAGCGGGTACGCCCTTGGCGAAGGTGTCCTTGACGCGCAAGAGGTCGGCCATCCAGTTGAACATCTGCATGGTGTAGCTCGGCGAGAATACGAGCTCGTCGATCAGCTTGGCTCGCTTGTCCGGCGCGTTGCTGGAGAGAAAAGTGGACGCCTCCTTGGCCGTCGGCACGCGGCCGGCGGCGTCGAGGTAGATACGGCGCAGGAACTGTTCGTCGGTGGCCGGCGCATTGAGCGACTGTTTGTTGGCGGTCAAGACGACGCCCACCAGACGGTCAATATCTGCCGCCGCGGAGGCAACCACGGCAGGACTAAAGCTATTGGTACGGTTACGCTCAACGCAGCTCTTGGCGAAATCGCCGTCTTCGGAGCAAAGCATCTCGAGCTTAAAGTGGAATGTGCGGCCATCGCGCGACTGCAGGGTGATGTACTCGCCGGCGAGACCGCAGAAACGGGCGTCGAGCTTCTGACCTTCCTTGTCCGTCCATTCATGCCAGATCGGGGTACGCTCACCCAGCGCGGCAACCGGAGCGGCCGACGGGGTCACGACCTTGATGACGGGCTCGGTCTTCTTGGCATCCTTCTTGCCCTCCTTCTTGACAGCGGCCTGGGCGGAAAGACCAAGGAAAAGGCAGGCAAACAAGGCGAGGAGGCGCATAAAGGGGTTCACTGACTATATAACCCCACCTGCGTAATGATAGTTTCATCTCATCTTAAGCTTCCTGCCACCCCCATCCCCGAACAGCCCTCAGGCCTCCAAAGCGTCCGTAAAGAAGGCTAATCCGAAGATCAGGCCGGTCAGGACATCGGACCAGCCGCCTAGGTAGGAAAGGAGACCGGGCTCAACGGTAGGACTGAACAGTACCTGGAGGGAAAAGACCAAGATCACGCCGAGAAACATCCAAGCGGCCCAGCGCTGGTAGAAGAAAAGTCCGGCCATGCTGATCAGCAGGAGACCCAAGCCGACCAACCAGAACAACAGTCCGGCGATGTCCGTCAGGCCCAGCTCCCCGGTGCTGTGCTGATGCTGCCAATCGGCGAGCTCGGCCGGCAGAAGCTTGTCACTGACGAACGAGAGACCGATGGAAAGGACGACCACTGCAAACAACGCCAGCAGGATGACACGTAACACGATCCGAAGCTTGGATTTGTCCATGCCTTCGATTTTCCCGCCCTAGCTCGCCTCCGCAACGCCAATCCGCCACGGTCACTCGACAACGAGCACCCCGCGCATGAGCTGCGAATGACCGGGAAACGAACACAGGTACGTGTATCGTCCCGGCTCCTTCGGGGCGTTGAAGTAGACGGTGGTCTTCTGACCCGGATCCAGCATGCGAGAATAGCAGAAGACTTCCGGCGTCTCCGGGACGTAATGCCGCGCATAGCCGTCAGGCTCCGCCACCATCTTGGCCGACTGCTCGGCGACCTTCTCTTCGGCGCCCTTGGCGACGAGGACGAAGTTGTGCGGCATGATGTCGAGATTCTCGAACTTGAGGGCGATGCCCTCTCCCGCCTTAACGCGCAACTCCCTCTGCGCATATTGCATGGCGTTTCCGGTCTGGAGCTTCATCTCGCGCACCGGACCACGGCACATCTCGAACTCCCATTTGACGGGATTGGCCTTGCCGGTCGCGACAGGTGCGGAGTGCTCGTGAGACTTGTCCTTAGATACCGCGACGTAACCGGTGAAATCCATGAAAGGCTTACCAAGATGATGAGTAGTGAGGAAGATATCCTGGGCGCGATCCGCGGCTACACCGACATGGAGATGAATCTGGCTGGCGGGCACCAGCTGCGGGATCTCGAGAAACAAAGTCTTTCCGCCGTCGAGGACTTGGGCGCTCTTTACCGCGAGGACGTCATGCCCCGGGCTTTCCGGATACTTCACCGAATACTCAGGCGAACCGTAGGCCGGGCCGTAGAGGTAGTTCCAGCACTGGGCGAAATGTGCCGAGGCTTTGCTGGCGACGGCCTGATCGAGCGCACGGTCGAAACGGAGAAGCACGCCGTTGTCACGCGCTTCATGTCCGATGAGCGTGGGGAAACTTCCCCCGACGTGCCGCACGCGATGAATCGCGCCGTCCTCCGGGGTATAAGTACCCCATCCGATCATGCCGCTGACATACAAGTGCCCGTCATGCGGAGCGAAACGTCCATGCTGCGGACCGCTCACGAAGTTACCCGTAAGCTTGACGGCCGCCGACTGCCAGACGCCTTCTAGGAGCTGCCGCGACACGAGCCACGCGCTGCCGGTACCAAATGAGAAGTGCAGGAAGTTTCCATCGCCCTTGAGGGACGGCCAGTTCTTGTCCGAGAGGAAGACCTGGCCACCACATGAATTGTCTTCGCCCCGGGGAAGCTGCAGGATCGGAAGAGTCGTCGTGACGCCAGCCTTAGGACCGCCGGCGCCGAAGTGGGTCCCGGCGTTCAGGGTCGTATCGACTTGGAAGACAGCTGATGCGGGCGTCCAGTTGCCTTCCTGACCGTTCGAGAGGACGAACCTGCCGTCCGGGGTGACGCTGAGCCCGTTGGGATTCCGCAAGCCAGTCGCCAAGACTTCGACTTTATTGGGCTGGCTGAGGCGAAGGATGCCCTGATTGCCTGAAGAGGTGTAAAAGCGGCCTTGAGCATCGGCATCCAGCCCGACGATGAAGTCGTGGCCGCCGGGCGATGTGGTCATGGCGTTGTTCACGCATTCGTAAAAATCCGCCTCATCATCACCATTGAGGTCGTGCAGACGGGTCACCTGGTCACGCCCGATGACGTGGAGCTTTTCGTCGATGATCTTCACGCCGAGCGGCTGATGCAAGCCGGTCGCGAAACGCTTCCAGCGCACATGGTCGAGCTTGGCATCGAGGCCCTTCACGAGCCAGACCTCGCCGGTCATGGTACTGACGGCGGCGGTGCCATCCTTGAAGAAATCCATGCCGCTGATGAAAAAGAGAGTGCCGTAAGGGTTATTGATCGGAGGGAGAATGATGTCGGTTGCGAAAGGCTGTTGCGATCCCAGCGTTCCTTTGGATTCAAGCCATGCAGGCCACCGCGCGGGACCTCCTTTCGTAAAGGCGGCAAGCTTCTCGAATGGCTGCTCTCCCTCCCAAGCCGTGGCGAGGAATTCGACCCCATCCTTACGATAGGCAAAGAGCGTGCGATCGCCGTGACGATAAAAACCGCGGTAAGACCAATCACCTTTGGGCCTTTCGACCGAAGTCTTCGACCGAAGGCTTCCCGCCATGGTAGCGCCACTCGTGAAACCATACCTCCCTCCGCCCAAGCGGATAAAATCACCCGACCAACGTACGGGGAAAGACAACGTCAGCGGATCAAAACAGGCTGCATCGTTCCCCTGACGTACGCACACACCCTTGGGAATCGTAAGACCAGCCCCACGGAACACCCCGCTGAATAGCGGTCCATGCTGGGCCTTGTCCCATCGATCGTCCTTCCAGGTGACGGCATCGTTCTGATTACCCCAGTGCCCCTGCTTGCCGCCATCCAGGCCGGGGTAGACGGCCAATAGCTCCGGCACAGGACTCTGGCCCATGGCCTCGATGGCCTGCTTGGCATAGAAATCGAAGATGCGGTCACGGTTCACGAAATGTCCGGCGGTCAGATTGTCTTCGGCGCGAAGCGGAGGGAGCGCAGGCTTGAACTCCGGAATGGAAGGCGCCTTCGGCACGACCTTGGCTTCGCCCAGCTCCTCGAACGACCAAATCCCCAAGGTGGTGTCCGCCCGCTTACGTGGCACTTTGAGCGAAGGTGAAGGTTCGATGACTCCGCGCGAGATGCGGACATCGTCGATGACACCGTCGCAACCGATCGTGCCTTCGACGAGACGTCCGAGTCCGATTTTTCGCTGTTGAGCGGGCCGATCCTTACCGGCCGCCGCTGGCTTTCGCTCCAACACCCATTTACCATCCAGCCAGATCTTCACGGCCTCGTCGCTGAGGCTCACAAGGATGTCATGCCACTTGCCGTTGCAGATATCGACACCGGTATCGAAGTCTCCCCCTCGGCCAGGCAGATAGACGCTCAAGGCGCCTCGCTTGGCATGAGTATAGACTTCCCAATGCGCGCTCGCGGCCTTCTCGCTACTGGCGAGGAGAATGTTAAATGCGGCCTTACCATCCAGCTTCGCACGGACTTCGATGGTAAGTGGCCACTGTTCGAAAGGCACCCCACCCTCCG
>CANCHK010000009.1 GCA_947377865.1 Opitutia bacterium
CCTTGGGTCGGTCGATCTTCTTGGAGCCGGCGGGGAGGGTGGCTTGGTCGAAGGGCAGGATAGGGCCGTCTTCGAGGACCTTGAGCAGGATGGCCTTCACGTAGGTCTTATGCGGGTTGCCGGCGTGGAGCTGGATGGCGATGAGGCCTTCGAGGGCGCGGCCCTTCTCGTCGTGGTCGATGAAGACTGAGGTCGTCTGGCCGTTGACCTTGTGCTCGAGGCGATTGCCGCGGGCGATGACCGTGAACTCGTTGTACTGCGAGATATCCGCCTGGACGCGCGGGCGTTCGCCGACCTGCCAGCGCTGGCCGGTCGGGTCCATGACCACGTCGACACCGTTATATCCGAAAATGCCACGGCCGCGTTCTTCGTAGGTCATGCCCGTGTGGACGTCGGTCGGGTGCACGTCGCACTGGTAGCCGAGAATCGTCCAAGGCGTCACCTCAGGCAGACGTCGGCTGCGGTACTGCACGCCTGAATTGTTATCGCCGACGACCTTGATCGTGGCGCGGATCTCGAAGTCCTTGGCCTTGCCATTCCAGATCAGGAATGAATTCGTCTTCGGCTTGCCGGGTTCGCTCGTGCCGACGAGCACGCCGTCCTCGACCTTCCAGAGGCCCGGTTCGCCATCCCAGCCGGCGAGGTCCTTGCCGTTAAAGAGCGGCGTGAAGCCGTCTTGGGCAAAGACGGGTAGGGCGAGGGAGAGCAGGAGGAGGGAGAGCAGTGTTTTCATGGGTAGAGGGTCAGGCTTTGAGTTCCTTGATGATGCCGTTGCTGTCACCATGGCTGGCGACGTTGGCGCCGCTTCCTTGGAGGAGCGTGAGCCACAGATTGCACAGCGGTGTGCTCTTGCCCTGGAGTACGACGTGTTGGCCCAGTCGGATGCCGGAGCCGCCGCCGGCAATCAGCGTCGGGCAATTATCCAAGTAGTGGATGGTGCGGATATTGCTTCCGTAGGCGACCGTCGTGTGGTCGAAGAGGCTGCTGCCATCCGCTTCCTTGGTGGCCTTGAGTTTGGTGAATAGGCCGGCGAGGAGCCGGCTCTGCTCCAGGTCGCGCTTCTGCGCCGCCTCCATGCGCTCGCCCGGGGAGTAGTGGCTCATGTCGTGCGAAGCCACTTTGATATTGAGGCTGGCTAGCAAGGCGCTGACGGGCTGGCGGTAGGTCAGCACGCGGGTGCTGTCGGTCTGGAGCGCGGCCACGATAAGATCATACATCACCTTGATCTCGTCTTTGCCGGCGAGGCCGGGCTTGGGCTCCGGGAAGGGGGCGCGGGCCTTGGGGCGATCAAGCCACTGTTCGTCTTTGGAAAGGCGGAGTTCGATATCGCGCACGCTCTGGAAATATTCGTCGAGCTTGTCGACGTCGCTACGCGATAGCCCGCGGCGGACGCGGGCGGCGTCTTCGAGGACGGCATCGAGCACGCTGCGCTGCTGGGCGAGCAAGGCCTGGCGCTGGGCGAGCGGCATGGTCTCGTCGGAGAAGAGACGGTGGTAGGCCGCGACGGGGTTTTCGTGCCCCGCCATCGGTTTGCCACGCGCATCCCAGGCCATCGAGCCGGGGCCGTGACCGGAGTCGACGGCGTTCGCGCAGTCGAGGCGGATGGAGCCGTAACGGGTGTCCATGCCGAGTTTTGCGGCCGCGACTTGGTCGGCGGAGATGCCGTTATGGAAACTCTGACCCGGCTCGGAATAGCGGTTGGCGCCCGTCAGCCAGAATGTGCTACCCCAGTGGGCTTCGTCGCTGAACTTGTTCGAGAGGCCTTGCACGACGGTGAAGTCCTTCTTGTGCTCGGCCAGCGGCGCGAGGCCTTCCGGCAGCGCGTAGCTGGCGCCGGTGTCGGTGACCTTGGGGAACCAGGTCTCGTTGGTGACGCCGTAGCCGAAGCCGAGGAAGACCATGCGCTTCGGCTGGGTGACGGCTTTCTCGGCCGCGAACGCCTTGAAGCCCATCGAGGTGAGCGCGGGCAGGGCGATCAGCGTGCCAGCGGCACGAAGGAAGTGGCGGCGGCTAAGTTCGGGTCGGCTCATTTGGTTTGGAAAGTTTCGGAGAGGACGAGGGCGCGGATGAAAGCCGCCATCTGGTAGTCTTGCGCACGTGCTTGGGCGATCATCTCGGCGGCGAGGGGTTCGTCGAGGAAACCGAAAGGACGTCCCATGCCGTATTCGACGAGGGCTTCACTGAATCCTCGGGCGAATTTTTCGGGCTTCGACGCTAGCTGATCGCGCAACTCGAAGTAATCCTTAAAACTGGACCCTTTGTAGAAAGTGCCGGCGGGGTCGATGGGCCACGTCTTGGTTCCAACGCCTTTCTTCTCATAGGTCTCCGAGGTGCGCCACTTGCCCGCGGCGTTGAAGTTCTCGAAGCCGAAGCCGATGGGGTCGATCTTCCGATGGCATTGGGCGCACTGGGGCTGCTCTTGGTGGGCGGCAAGACGTTCGCGGGTGGAGAGGATCTTGTTTTCGAGACGGTTGAGCTGCGGAACGTTCGGCGGAGCAGGGGGTGGGGGCTCGTGCATGATCTTGCGGAGGATCCAGGCGCCGCGTTCGACTGGGCTGGTGTCGCGGCCGTTGCTGCCCATGGCGAGGATCGCCGCCATGCCGAGCAGGCCGCCGCGCGGAGAATCTTTCGGTAGGTCGACCTTGCGGAAGCCGTCGCCACTGATGCCTTCCAGTCCGTAGTAATTGGCGAGCAAGCCGTTGACGTAGACCTGGTCGTTCTTGATCAGCTTGTTGAGGCTTTCTTTCTGCCGGAGCAGATGAGCGAAGGTCTCGTAGACCTCCTGGCGGGCCGCGCCCTTGGTGCTATCGTCGAAGTCGCGATGCTGCTTCGTGTCGAACTGGAAGAAGTCGAGACGAGCCAGACCGAGCCACTGGTAGACGAAGCCGCGGACGAATTCATCGGCTTTGGGGCTGGCGAGCATGCGGTCGACTTCGCGGGCGAGGACGGCGGGTTTCTTTAGGTCACCAGCGCGGGCGAGGGCGAGCAGCGTGTCGTCGGGTGGGGCGCTCCATAGGAAATAAGAAAGGCGGACCGCGAGTTCGTTGTCATTCAGAGGTCGCACCGTCTTCTCCTCGTTGGGCTCGGCGAGGTAGAGAAAGCCGGGCGAAGCCAGGATGACGCTCAGGGGGTCTTTCAGGGCACTCTCGAAAGTTACGCCTGCTTTGCGACGCGCGTCGTACAGTGCCACGAGCTTATCGAGGTAGGGGGCGCCGGGGTTCTTGTCGCGGAAAGCCCGGAGCGCGAACTTTGCGATGATCTCGCGGGCGTGATCTCGTTCCGTGAGCCCTTGGGTGTTCGCGGTAAGCACCGATGTCGAGAGCGTCTTGCTTTTCTGGGCCTTGAGCGGGCCTTCCCATTCGACCCAATCAATCCAGAGGGCGGAGGGCGGACCTACGCCGGTGGCTTTCTGTGCCGCGTCGTAGAGGGCTTGGTCGAGTTTCACGTCACGCTTCTCGCGAAGCACGAAGGTCCGCGGGCTGTCGGTGGTAAGGTTGACGGAGACTTCGATGGTCTGGGGTTCGTCGGTGGTTCCGCTGACTTGGAAAGCCTGCAGAAGGGTGAAGTCCTTGTCACCCGACTTGCGGCTGCCGAGTTCGACGAAGCGGCGTTCCTTCGGGGCATCTTTCACCGCACCGATGCGGAAGCGAAGCATGTATTCCCCCGGCGTGACGCTCTCGACTTCGTGCTTGGTCTTCAGCCAGCCCGAAGGCTGATACGGCGGGAGGGTGATGACTTCCTCGGTGTGGACGGTTTGAATCGTCAGGTAGGCGCCGGTCTTGGTGAGGGGGTCGTTGAGGTAGCGTTCGAAGCTGGGTCCGTGCTGTCCGAAGACCTTTACCCGGAACTTGGCCTCTTGCGCGTCGGGAATACCTTTCTGAGGCTTGCCTGTGGCAAGGAAGGCCTTCGCGGCCTCGTTGCCTCCCTTGTAGTAGCCGTCATACGTGCCGCCGACCATGCGGTTGGCGTGGAGTTCGACTTCACGTCGTTCCTTGAAGGTGGTAGGAGTCCCGTCGGAGTTAAAGACCTCGATCCAATCAATCCAGAGGGCGAATTCCGGCCCGACGCCATTCCGGCGATGCGCTTCGCCGAAGATTTCCAAGGCGCGCTCGTTCGAATCAAAAGACCCGCGCTCGCGGAGGAAGAAGCCGCGGCTTCCGCCTTTGACTATCTCGACAGGGAATTCCAAGAGCTGCGGTTGTTCCATCGACCCGGTCACTTCGTGGGTGCTGGCGGGTGCGCCTTGCATCGGCCCGAACTCGACGAAATGCCGGGCTTTGGGGGTATTTGCGGTGGCCGCGATCCGGATGCGGACGGTGTATTTTCCGGCGGGCCAGTTGCTGGGGACGTTGAAGGGCTGGTAAGGGTTGGCGAAGACGTCGGAGTAGGTGAGGAAGGAGCCGGTCTTGGAAGCCGGGTGATCGAGATAGGCTCGTTGCTGGGGGGCTGAGAGCACCCAGTTTCGCCGTCCTTGCTGGTCCGCATGAATCTCGTCGATGAAGCCGAACTTCTCGGGCGAGGGCGCTCCCGGGATTCGCTTCCACTGGTAATAGCGGTGGGTAGCGTTGCCTTTCTTCTCGGCCTGGATGGCGGCGACGATGGCGGCGTTTTCCGGTTTGGCGGCGGCGGCATCGACGGCGGTCGTCCAAGCGACATAGCGATCGTGGCAGTCGACACGTTCTGCGTAGAATTTCGTGATCCGCGGCGTGGCGTAGTCCTCGGCTTCCAGATGGATTTTCAGGGTCTTCGTCGGCTGACTGAAACGGATGAAGTGTTCATCGATCGCTTGACGCCCGAGCGCGAGATAGCGTTCGAACTGGTCCGACGACATGAAGAGCGATGAGCCGACGGTGTCGAAGGCGCCGGCGCCACCATCGGCTGGAAGTTCGTTCACGGGCAGGTCGACGCCGAGCAGGTCCCGCAGGGTGTTCTTGTATTCGCGCCGATTAAGTCGACGCATCGTGATCAGGCCGCGGGAGTCGCCGATCGTCTTGCGCGCGGTGACCAGCGTGTCCGAAAGCATCTCGAGGAAATCCGCTTTGGCGGTCTTGTCCGGTTGCTTGGCTTCCTCCGGGGGCATCTCGCCGGAGTTCACCTGGTTCAGGATCTTTTGCCAGCGGTCGGCCCACTGCACGGTGTCCAAAGTGAAGGGGATGTCATCCAGCCGGAGCTTACCCTTCTGCTTGTCGGCGTTGTGGCACTCTACGCAATACTCCTTGAGAAAAGCGCGGTGTTTCTCGTCGATGCGGGCCTCCGGGGTCGCGCCCAAAGCTAGGGAGGCGAGGAAGGGTAGAAGGGTGAGGCGACGCAGGGGCATGTCGGACATCCTTAAGTTGATGTCAGATTGAACGGATGCCAGCCCGACCTTGCGGCGGAGGCACTCAAATCCGTTCGTTTATTTTCAGATTTCCAGCCCTATCCCTATCCCTCGACACGGCACCGTTTCGCCTTAGAGGCCGATGAACACTAGCTGGCCGGCCTTGCTGTCGGGGATGATCAGCTGGCCGTGGGCTTCGTCGACATAGATGTCGGCGGCGGCCTGGAGTTCGAGGCCTTCCGAAAGCAGGGCCGGATGCGAGCCGTCGGCGTCATAGCGGGTGACGCGGCCGAACATGACTTCGGAGATGTAGAAGCGACCCTTGGAGTCGTGGACGATGCCGTCGCCGGAGCGGTGGCCCTTGGCGATGGTCGTGAACGCGCCGTCCTTGTATTCCAGGACGTCGCCGGTGAAGAACTCGGCGAGGCGGATGCGACCGTCCTTGAGGACATCGACGCCGTTGGGGTTGAGCATGCGGGCGTTCGGGGCGATGACTTCGGTGACCTTGCCGTCGAGCGTGACGCGGAAGAGGCGAGCGATGACCGGGATGGCTTTGTGCTCGGGGCTGTCGACGGCGAAGAGCTTGTTGTTGGCGTCGCGCATTTTGGTCACGGCGCCCATGTCGGTGACCAGGATGCTCTGGCCAGAGGGTTCGACTTCGACGTCGTTGAGGAACGTCGGAGCGGTCGGGAAGTCCTTCGGACCGGCAAGGACAGACTTGTTACCCTGGGCATCGATCTTCCAGACCGTATCGAAGTCGGCCGTGATGATGAAGCCGCCGGCGAAGACGGTGCCCTTCGGGTCGTTGAGTCCCGTGGCGAAGTCGGTCACGGTCTCGCCGTGCACGCGTACCACCTTGCCGTCGCCGTCGCCGGCCTTCCGGCTGACGCCCATCAGGCTGACGAAGAGATCGCCATCGAAACCGCGGGTGACGCTTTCGGGCGTGGCGCCGACGGCGAGCTTGCGCGGAGCAGCCGAGAGGGTGGCGGAGGCGAGGGCGACGAGGAAGAGGAGGGCGGTCTTCATGAGGCCCATATTTCCGTCATGGCGCCGGGCGGAGTCAAGCGGTCAGCCGACGATCAACCAGACCGCGGCGAAGGCCGTCAGCCAGGCCAGGACGGACTCGAATGCGTCCTGCTTGATGCGCTTCAGGATCTGCCAGCCCAGGACGATGCCTGCGATGACGCCTGGAAGCAGAATCACGTTAGTCATGAGTGACGGTCCGGTGACAAGTCCGAGGCTGCCGCTGAAGGGTAGTTTGAAGAGATTGATGAAAAGGAAGAAGCGGCAGAAGACGCCAAGGTGTTCCTTTTTCTCCAGACGTTGGGCGAGCAGATAGACCGTCATCACGGGTCCGGCGGCGTTGGCGAGCATGGTGGATACACCTGAGACGAATCCCATGCCCCAGGTAAAGGTATGGTGGCGCGTGAGCGCGAGGAGTTGTTCGCGGCGGCGGTTCAGGACGACGTTGAAAGCGAGTAGGGCAAGGATGAGTACGCCAATCACGATGCGGGCGGTGCCGTTGTCGACGTGGTCGAGCAGGAACCAGCCGGCGAAGACCCCGACAATCGCCGCGGGGATCATCGGGACGATCTGCCGCCAGCTACCGCCTCCGCGATTGATCAGGAAGCCCATGAAGTCGGCGACGATGAGCATCGGCAGCACGATACCGACCGACGGCTTGGCGCCGAAGATCTTAGCCATCAGCACGACGTTGAGCGTCGCCGTGCCGGCGAGGCCTGATTTCGAGAGCCCGATGCAGAGGGCGCCGAAAAGCGCCAGCAGCAGGATCCAGCCGTCGGCGGGCAGTAGGGTGTGGCTATGAATCCAATCGATCATCAGCCGCAGTCAGTCGGAATCCGAGTCAGCGTGCGAGCGTGATCCGTAGAACACCTCAGCCAAAGGGGTCAGGCCGCACCTTGATATCGCTGAACCTAAAATCGCGTTAAAGTGGCGAGTTTAGGTTCACCCAAAGCGTGGGTACGGCCTGACCCCTTTGGCTGAGGGCTTTTACTTGGTAAGCGTCTTAATCTGCAGGCGGCGGTATTCCATCTGGCCGCGGTCGCCTTCGAGTCCAATCGGGCCAGTCTCAGGCACCTTGAGTGCGTCTTCGATGACCTCGCCGTTGCACTCGGCATGGGCGACGCCGCCCTTCACCGTGACGACGAGTTCGTTCCAATCCTGGGGCTTGAATTTCTTGAGGTCTTTGTAAGGGCCGGCGACGAGGTAGTCGCGGCACTGAAGCTGCGGTTTGCGCAGGTAGACGCCGCTATCGGTGTTCGGCGTGGGGCGGAACTCGAGCTTGAGGATGAAGTCCTGCGGGAACTCCTGTTGAGTCGAGAGGGCTTGGATGCGGCGGCCTTCGGCGGGCGTCGTGATGACGAGGCGTCCGTTGATGGCGCGGTAGCGTCCGTCGGAACTGGCGGTCTGGCCGTCGAACTTCTCCTCGGTCTTGATCTCGACGACTAACGGAGCATCGGGCTTGGGGACTTTCGGAGCCTTGCGGGGCGGGGTGACGCGGTAGCCCCAGCCGGTGAGGTCCTTGCCGTTGAAGAGGCTCACGAAGCCAGGCTCGGGCTTAAACTCATCAGCCTGGGTGTCGAGATAGCCGAGCGTGGCGAACACCGGACGCAGCGCCGAGGCCCACTTCGCGTAGCCGGCGGGGTTGAGGTGGAGCAGGTCGGGGAAGAGGGCAGGAATCGCATCGCCTTCGGCGTTCGCGAAGAGCGCATAGGTATCGAGCACCGTGAATTGAGGGTCGCCCTTCACGGCAGCGGCCATCAGTTCATTGACGGCGAGGATGGTTTCCTTCGGACGCTTCTTCGTGGTGGAGCTCGGGAAGATGCGGCAGACGATGACCGGCATCTTCGGGTCGTGGGCCTTGAGTGCGGCGACAATCTTCTGGAAATTACGACCGATAGCCTCGACCGGTACTTCTACCTCGATGTCGTTGGTGCCCATCAGGAGTACGACGGCCTTGGGGTGGAGCGAGAGTACGTCTTCCTGGAGGCGGATGAGCATGCCGCGAGTCGTGTCGCCGCCGATACCGCGGTTCGCGAGCTTCATGCCTTCGAAGGATTTCTTGAAATCCGCGCCCCAGCCTTGGGTGATTGAGTCACCCAGGAAGACGACCGCGCCTTGGTCCTTCGCGACTTCGGTGGCCCACTGCGGACGGATCGTGTTCCACCGCTTCACATAGCCGTCGTAGCGACGCAGGGCACCTTCGCCCGGCAGCGTGGCTTCGGCTTCAGGGGTGGGTAAGGCGAAATACTCGGCGGGCTTAGGTTCGGCCGCATTGAGGCCGAGGATCATGGGCATCAGCAGACAGACGAAGAAGAAGCGCATAAGGTGAAAGGAGAGGGTTATTTTTGGGCTAGGCGAAGCTTATTCCATTCTTTCCATTTGGCTTCCAGTTGGCGGGCGAGGATGGGGCGGGCTTCGGCAAGGTCGTTGGTCTCAGAGGGGTCTTTACGGACATTGAACAAGCCGCTCGTTTTTCCCACATGGACGAATTTCATATCACCTTCTCGGATAGCGAAGTTGTTGTCGTACAGTTTCCAGCAAAGGACGCCCCGGTCGGGGAATGGGGTTTGCTGGCTAAGCCAAGGCAGCAGGTCGTGTCCGTCCGTTTTTTGGCCGGCCGGGAGAGGGGACTCGGCGGCGGCAAGGAGGGTCGGGAGCAGGTCCAGCGAGCACACGGGCTCGTCGGTTGTCCTGCCTCCTGCGATGCGACCTTTCCATTGCGCGAAGAACGGGATGCGGATCCCGCCTTCCCAGCATTCGATCTTGCTGCCGCGCAAGGGGGCATTGCTGCCGCCGTTCTCGGCCGAGCCTTTAATGAGCGCCGCACCGTTGTCGGAGATGAAGACCACCAGCGTGTTTTCTTCCTGTCCGGAATCGCGGAGGCTTCGCATCACCCGTCCGACGGCCTCGTCGAGGGCTAGCGTCATCGCGGCGTTCTTCTGACGCATGGGCGTCGGCAGGTGCGCGGTTTTTGCCAGTAATTCCTCGGGGGCTTGTAATGGCGTATGATTGGCGTTGAAGGCCAGATAGAGGAAGAATGGCTTGGGGTCCTTCGCCTGGATGAAGGAAGCGGCTTCATCGGCGAGTGCATAGGTCAGGTACTGCTTGAGTTCGCCCGGCTCCCTGCCGCGCATGATCGGCCCCCATTGCTTGTCCGCGGCTTGAGTGTAGTCATGCATGCCGCCGAGGAAGCCGTAGAAGGAGTCAAACCCGCGTGCTTGCGGTTCGAATCCAGCCGCTTCTCCCAGATGCCATTTGCCGAGGGCGCCGGTGCGGTATCCCGCTGCCTTCAGCAGGTCCGAAATCAGCCGATGTTCGCGAGGGAGTCCGGCTTCGGAGCCGTGCGCAGGGTTGCCCGCGTAGGGAAGGATCTGGCTGGGGTAGCGCCCGGTCAGGATGGCGACGCGCGAGGGGCCGCAGACCGGGGCCATGACGTACCCGCTCGTGAAGCGGATGCCGGCCGCGGCGATGGCATCCAGGTTCGGCGTGGCGACGTCCTTTCCGCCGTAGCAGGAAAGGTCTCCGTAACCGATGTCGTCCCCGACAATCAGGAGGATATTCGGTTTACGTGCTTCGGCCGCGAAGACGGCCAGCGGAAGCAGGAAGAGCGCGAGCAGGGGACGGAGGCCGGTTTTCATTTAATGGGTTTAGGCTGCCAGGAGGCTGGATAGTAGCTGGGGGTTCCGAAAAGTTCGTGCATCTGCTGCTGCATATACGCCTCGACCCGGGGGTCTTCGGGCGTGCGTCCTTGGTCGTGAGTTTCCTCAATCCAAGCTTCGAGTCGTTGACGTAACTCGGCGCGAATCTTCTGATGTGCGGGGTCGGGCGAGTTCGCGAGGTTGTTGATTTCGTAAGCGTCAGCTTCGGTGTCGTAGAGTTCTTCGGCTGGCATCGTCGCTGCCATCAGTGCCAAGGGTGGACCAGTCAGCTTGCCTTCAGCGAATAGCTTACGCATCAGCGGGACGACTGGATAGCAGGCGTCCTTGTAGCGATGCCAGGCCATCCAAGTCTGTTCGGGCATGAAGTTGCGGATATAGCGCCAGCGCTCGGTGCGGATTGCTCGGATGCGGTTCACGCATTCGTCGTGTCGATCGCGGGCGATGAAGGCGGCGGTGCGCGGTTCGGCCTGATCGCCGATGAAGACCTGGCTTTGCATGCCGGCGGGTTTCGGAAGGCTGGCAAGGGACAGCGTCGTCGCGGTGAGGTCGATGAGGCTGATGAGCTGATCGCTGACCGTACCGGCGTGGTATTGGCGCGGGGCTGGGAAGTGCTTAGGCCAGCGGATGATGAAGGGGACGCGGTCGCCGCTGTCGTAGCAGAAGCCATGGCCGCGGTGTTCAAGGCGGCCATTGTCGGCGAAGAAGATCACGATGGTATCGTCGGCCAGACCATCGGCCTCGAGGCGACGGAGGATTTCGCCGGCACGTGTATCCATGCCGCCCACAGCATCGAGATAGCCGGCCCAATCTTTGCGAGTGATCTCGTGGTCAGGGTAATAAGGGGGTACTGTGACCGAGCTTGGATCGGTGATGGCCGGATGGGTCTGGCCGTTCCAAGGGTTGCTGGCTGAGCCCGTCCATCCCTTGATGGTGCGTTCGACCGTGGGAAGATTCACCTGTGCGTAGAAGGGGCGATCTTTTGGGAGGTTGACCCATTCGTCGCCAGCGAAAGCGCGGGCGAAGTTTCCGTTGTTGCGCTTATTCTTCTCCGCGGAACGCCCTTTGCCAGCCGACTCGGTCATCATCGGGTCGCCGGTGAGCTTGAAGTTGAAGTCGGTCTTGCCGGTGCCGACGGTGCGACCAGCAATCGTCTTGATATTGGCGCAGTAGTATCCCGCTTCGCGGAGCAGTTGGGTGAACGGACGGACGCCGGCGGGGAGCGTGAAGTCCGCATCCAGTCCTTCGATAAAGTGGGACCGGTGATGCTGAGCGCCGATGCTCGTCTGGTACATGCCCGTCAACATCGCCGAGCGGCTGGGGGAGCAGAAAGGCGAGGTCGAGAAAGCGAGGCGGTAGCGCATGCCCTCTTGGGCGAAACGATCGAGGTTCGGGGTCTTGACCGCAGGGTAGCCGTAGCAACCTAGGTCTGGCCCGATGTTTTCCGCGATCAGCCAGAGGATATTCGGTTTACGTCCTTCGGCCGCGAAAAGGGCAATAGGCAGCAGCAGGGAAAGCAGCAGTCGCATGGGGGTCAGCCCACCGTACCCTGTCGCTTGCACCATTCAACCCACATGTCGCGGAAGCCGGCCTCGAGTTTGCGCGTGAAGTCAGCCGCATCCAGTAAGGGGGAAGCCTGCATCTTGGCCCGCAGGCCGGCGCGGAGGGCTGCTAGGGCCTGCTTGTCCTGCGAGACGCGAACGGCGGTCTCGACGTAGGCATCGATAGAGCTGACGGCGAATTGAGGTAGGCCGACGTTGCTCAGCAAACTCAGGCCCGCGCGTCCAAGATTGCGGCGGTCTACGTAGCTCACGACTGGCACGCCCATCCAAAGGGCGTCGAGCGTGGTGCTCATTCCATTGTAAGGGAAGGTGTCCAGCGCGAGGTCGATCTCATGATAGCGTCCGAGCAGGTCTCCTTGTGAGAGAGTCGGTGAATGCGGCTGATACTCGACGAAGGTGATACGTTTCGCTTCGACGCCGAGGCCGACGAGGAAGTCGAGCAAGTGATGGCGATGGGTGCCGGGTTTGGTGAGCAGGCGCAGTCGGGAGCCAGGGGTGGCGAGTAGGATACGGCTCCACGCCGTAAGGACGTCGGCGTTAATCTTACAGGTGTTATTGAAGCAGCCGAAGGTGAACGGATGACCGTCGGACGAAGGCAGTCGGCTGACGGCAGGGTATCCGGGGGCGGGTTCGAAGCAGGTCCAGCAGTCCGGATGCAGCCAGGCCCTTTCATTCGGGGCTGCGAGCGAGTTACCTGTGGGCGGTTCGAGGTATCGGTCGGAGACGCGGTAGTCCATCGCGTCGAGGCCAGACGATTCTGGATAGCCTAGCCAAGAGATCTGGATGGGGGATGGTTTTCGAGCGAAGACGTTAAGGCGGTGGTCCGAGGTGTGTAGGCTCAGGTCGATCAGGAGGTCTATCCCATCGCGCTGGATTGTCTCGAACAACTCCTGGTCGGAGGCGCCGGCCATGGAACGCCACTGGTCGGCATGTCGTCGGAACTCCGGCGTAAACTCCTGGTCTGCATGGATAGCGTAGCAGAAAATCTCAAACGACGTATGGTCGTGATGGCGGAAGCCGGGGAGCAGGGCGCGGCCCACGACGTGGTCACGGAAATCGGCGGAGACGTAGCCGATGCGGAGGCGGCGGCGAGGTTCAGGTGTGTTCGTATGCGTCGGCGTGGCGGCCGGAGCGACGCGATTCCATTCACGATGAATGGCGTAGAAATCCTCGTCCGTGACGTTCGGATCATAGTGCAGCGTCAGGATGAGATTACTGCGGACCTCGGTCGAGCTTGGGTTGATTTCAACGCACTGGCGCAGCAGGCGGACGGATTCGCCGATCTCGCCGCGTTCCTTGAGCATGATTGCGATGTTATTCAGGGCGAAGAAGTTCTTCGGCTCATGGATAAGCGCATGGCGGAAGGCTTCGATGGCGCCATCGATATCGCATTTGTCCTGCAGCAAGGCACCAAGGTTTGTCGCAATCGCATAGTCGGTAGGCCGGGCGAGCAGTTCGGCACGATAATGGGCGATGCCTTCGTCGGTCCGTCCGGCGGAATGCAAAGCCATGCCGAGCTGGAGGGCGGCATGTTGGTGACCAGCGCTCAGCGCCAAGGCTTTTTGATAGGCGACGACGGATTCCGCCCAGCGTTGCGCCTGCATGTAGGCGTTGCCTAAGTTGTAATGGTGTCCGGCCGCAGAGGGCTCAAGCTCCATGGCGTGGGTGAGGGCGGCGATTGCCTCGTCGGTCCGCCTTAGGTCGATCAGCTTGGTGCCGTAGTTGGCGTGGTAATGGGCGATTTGAGGGCGGTGCCGCAGTGACTCTTGGATCATCGCGATACCTTCGGCGTGGCGTCCTAGTTCGAAGGTCGTCAGGCCGATCAAGTGGACCAAGTCGACCTCCTGTGGGAAACTTGCGTGAAGTTGGCGGTAGAGGTTATCCGCCTCGGCGATTCTTCCTGTGCGATGGAGTTCCATCGCATAGTTGAGCGCGGCTTGGGGGTCGGAGAACTGCACGTCGCCGTCAGCGAAGCACTCCGGCCAGCGGTTTGCCAGCCTCATCCAGCAACTGGAACTCGTGCACGCCTTGATTGGAGCCGTCGGTGTAGGTCCAGACGACCTTCTTGTTTCGGGTTATCTCAACCACCTTGGCCTGCGGCGCCCGGGCGGCGTAGTTGCTAAAAACGATGTTGCCGTTGGGGAGCCACGAGAGGGCAGTGGTACGGTTCACGGGAACGCCCGGCAGTTCACCGTCTCGGAGTTCCCAGACAATCTTTCCAGAAGCGTCGACTTCGATGATGTGGTTGCCTAGGGTGAGGCTTATGAGGGTATGGCCGGCTGCGTTGCGTAGGCAGCAGAAGGAGCGGTTATCTAGTTCGGATTCCGGGCTCTTACGTTCCCAGACAACCTTGCCAGCGGCGTCGTATTCACGGACGGTCTTTTCCTGTGGCACGAGGTAATGCCCGTTGGGCAGCTTTCGCGCCATGCGACTCTGCATGTGGTGGTTGGTGATTTGGCAGCCAAGCGCGATCTCGACCTTGATCGAGCCGTCGCGTGCGACTTCGAGGAGACGCGGCTTGTCGCCGGCTTCGGTCAGCATGACGTTGCCGTTGTCGAGCAGGACGGCCGTGTTCACTTCAGACTGGGTGCCTTTGTACTCCCAGACGACCTTCTGGTCGCGTGTCACTTCGACGACCGCGCCGCCTGGATAGGCTTTGGTCTTCGAGAGGGTGAGGAGCAGGTTGCCGTTGGGCAGGATATATCCATCGCGGGTGACCGCCGGGTATTTCCAAGTCGCCTTACCTGAGGCGTCGATGATCTGGGTCAGGCCGCCCAGCATCAGGAAGGAGCGGTCGGCGGCGTTGAGCGTGAGGGTGGCGCAGAGCAGGCAGAAGAGGGTGCGGATCATTTGATTTCTTGATAGTCGGAGGTGAGGGTAAGTTTATCGGAGTAAGCATTGATATACCAAGCCGTCGTGCCGGCGGGCAAGGGGGCGGAGGTTGAGGCCACGGTTCCGTTGAAGACTTCGAGGTTGGCCGGTGTCTCGATCCACTTGCGCGTACCGGTGAACCCTTTGTCGGTCGTCGAGATGAGTACCGCTCGGTCGATCGGCTTCTTGGAGGCGAAGGTCGCGAGAGCGAAGCCATTCTTGGTGGCGGCTGCAGTCGACTTGCCCCAAGGCATGCCGGTCTCGACCACGCTCTTCGCGAAGGCGTAGCTGTCGGGTGGGTTCCATCCGGCGGGGTGGCTGTGGCCCATCTTGGAAACCAAAGAGACCATGCGTGGTCCAGGAGCCTTGCGGTAGTTCTCAGCCTGACAGCCCAGCGGGAAGTGGTTATCTTGCGGCCAAGAGAACCAGAGCACTGGCATCTTCACGCGGTCGGCGTAGTTCATGCCATCCCAGACCTGCTGGTAGCCTTCATTGTCATGTAACGCACGTCCCCAATGGTTCTCGGCATCGAACAAGTGGCCGCAGCCGTAGGTCGGGATGCCGAAGGCAAAGCGTGCGTCGAGTCCGATGACCGTGCTCGTGATGACGCCGCCCCAAGAGATGCCCATCACGCCGACCTTGGTGGCGTCGACTTCAGGCAGGGAGCGTAGGAGTGAGTTGGCCAGCATCGTGTCTGCCAGTGCGTGGTACATCCACTGTTCCTGCAGGGGCAGTTTCGTATCAGCAAAGGTACCGTCGCGGGCAGGTCCGGAGAAGGCATGGCGAGCCCAGACAGGATGTCCCTTCGATTCCTTCTTTTCGTCGAAGTCGGTCTGGCCTTCGACCGCGATGCTGATCGCGGCGAAACCTTGGGCGTTCCACTTTTGCACCCATTCCTTGTAAGCCGTGCCGCCGCCACCGTGGACGACGACGATGCCAGGGACCTTGCCTTCGTGCTTTGCGGGCAGTCCGATCCAAGCGAAGACGCGGGTGGGCTTTCCGTTCCAAGGCAAAGCGTCATAGAAGATCGCATGTACTTGGCCGTCAGTCTTGAAGCCTTCGGCGTCGTAGGTCTTCGGCGCCTGGGCGCAGGTGTCGACGAGCCCGAGCACCATCTTGCGGTCGGTGGTCGGGTCGGCGATCAGTGTGGCGGAGAGGAAAATCAGGCCGAGTAGGGAGCGCATCGTTTTACTTGGCGACGCGCACATTGCGGAAGCCGGCACTATCGCCGAAGACCAGGAAATCGAGGGACGTCTTGTCCTTCCCTAGGCTGGCGTGCTTACCTTTGAAGGTCTGGTCGTTGACCTGGACCGTCACCTCGTCGCCCTTGAAGGTCAGGCGAATCGGGTACCACTCGTTCGCAGCGAGCTTCAGGTTCTTCTTAGCGATGTCTTCGGTAGCGGTGGCGGCTTCGCCCTTAGAAGGATTTTTGGTAAGGATCGCCGTCGTGCGCGACACTACGAGGCGGAAGCCAACGTCGCCCGCGCCGAAGCGAAGTGAGACGCGATTGGCACCCTGGAGGTTCAGTTCACAGTCGAACGTTCCGTCGCCGAAGGCTAGCGGGGCGCGGAGTCCAGCGGCTTTTTCCGAGCCGTTCTTCGGCTTGGCGAAGACGCCGCCGTCGCGGGCGGACCATTCGCCGGCGGAAGCGACCCAGGGCTTGCCCGGGAGTTTCGCCAATGGTTCGTCGAGCGCGGCGGCGCCGGTCGGCGCAGATAGGGCGGCGACATGGGCGCGGGTGGGTTTGACGTCAGCGGCAGGCAGTTCGCGGCTGAAGCCGCCATCGCGGTAGCGACGAAGCAGATCCTTCAGTTCCGCGACGACTTCGGGGTGCTCCGCTGAGACGTCCTTTGTCTCAGCCGGATCGGCGACGGTATCATAGAGCTGCGATCGGAATTGATCCTTATGGGCCTTGCGGGCGCCATCCTTGATCTCGTCGACGGGCACGCCTTCGATCCATTTCCAGCGGCCCTTGCGAAGGGCGAAGACGCCGTCGGAGCTATGGACGATCATGTCCTCGCGGCCTTTGGCGTCAGCCGAGCCCGTGAGTACGTCGAGGAAGCTACGGCTATCTTCGGCGCCCGCTTCCTTTGCCGGGAGTGATGTGCCGACGATCTCGGCAGCGGTCGCCAGAATATCGACGACGCTGACCATTTGCTTGGCGGTGGAGCCGGCGGCTACCTTGCCGGGCCAGCGGGCGATGAAGGGCACCTTGAAGCCACCCTCCCAGACATCGTGCTTTCCGCCGCGGATGCCGGCGTTGACCTTGAGTCCTGCCTTGAAGGCGGCCGTCTGCAGCAGGCGTTCGTTCTCGGGCTTAAAGACGCCGCCGTTATCGCTGGTGAAGAGCACCAGCGTATCCTTCGTCGCCCCCATCTTGTCGAGCGTGGCAAGGATGCGGCCGACGCTCTGGTCGAGTTCATGAATCCAGTCTCCGTAAAGCCCAGCCGCGCTCTTGCCGGCGAGATCCTTGTCGGGGGTCACCGGGTTGTGGACGGCGACCGGAGTGAAGTAGAGGAAGAAGGGCTGGTCCTTCGGTTGGGCTTCAAGCCAGGTCGTAGCCTTATCGGTCAGTACTTTCATGACGCGCTCGTTCTTGCGGCGAGGCGCATCGAGTTCGAGGATGCGTCCGGAATTCTTGCCGTTCTCCGTGTCTTCGGAGCCGTATGTCGCCTTGAAGTCGTCGCTGTCGGCGTCGGGCCCCGCGAGTTTCATGCCAGCGGGAATCTGGCCGGAGCGAAGGCCGTAGACGAAGCGGTTCTCCACGAAGACGCCGGTGAGGTCACCGTGGTTGCTGGGGACGCCGAAATGGTAGTCGAAGCCGATATCCAAGGGGCCGGGCGAGAGCTCCGCCTTATATTCCGTGCGCCACTTCGGGTCTTCGTTCTCCTTGCCGTAGCCGAGGTGCCATTTGCCCACGGCGGCGGTGTGGTAGCCTTTCTGCTTTAGCAGGGAGGCCAGGTTAAAGCGATTAGTCTCGATGTGGAGCGGGGAGAAGGTGCCAAGGACTTCGTGGTTGAGCGACGTGCGCCAGCAGTAGCGGCCCGTCAGCAGCGAGTAGCGGGTCGGAGAACAGACGGAGGAAGTTGTATTGCCGTCGGTGAAGCGGCGGCCTTCGGTCGCCAGTCGGTCGATGGAAGGCGTGCGGACGAGTTTCGGGTCGGCGCCGTAGCAACCGGCGCTACCGTAGCCGTAGTCATCGGCGAGGATTACGACGATATTGGGCCGATCGGCGGCGGTCGCGGCTAGGGCGAGGAGCAGGCAGAGGAGGGGTCGCATGTTATTTGGAAGAAAGTTCGCGGTGGATGGCGTCGACGGCGGCCTGGGCAATCACGGCATAGGCCGGACCCGTCCAGTGGAACATGTCGCCGCGGGCGAGTTCACGCTTGTCGATGAGGAGGGCGTAGAAGTCGACGATAGGCACGCCCATCTCGGCCATGACCTTCGCGGCCATGCGGTTCTGTTCGACGATGTTCGGGTTGATCTCGGCGTTAATCTCGGTCGGCTTGCCTTTGACGGTCACCGGCGTGCTGCTGGCCCAGATCAGCTTCGCCTTGGGCAGCTTGGCTTTCAGCACTTCGACGTAGCCCTTCATCAGAGGCTCGAAGGTTCCCGGCTTGATGCGGCCTTCCTGCCAGCCGTGGAGTCCCATGTTGAAGACCACGACATCGTAAGGTCCATTGGTGAGAACGTCGGCGAGCAGCTTGTTGACTTGTTCGGACTGGTTGTAGGGGTTGACCCAGAGGTCCACGTTGGCCTTGCCGGCGAGGAGTTTAGTCGCCTGGCCTTGGTAGCCGTTGAGGATTGAGTCGCCGATCAGCAGAACGCGCGGAAGCTTGGCGTCCTTGATGACGGCTTTCTCGATGCGCCAGCCCTTGCCATCGGACGGCACGCGCTTGTCGGTCTCGACCGGTGCAGGTAAGCCGGCGCCAGATGCCGTCAGGGCGAGGAGAAGGCAGAGCAGGGGTCGCATAAGGTTATTTTCCTTCGGCGGCCCAGCGCTTCATCTGGGCGATATTGCGTTCGACCTCTGGGTTGCCCTTGCCGACATAGGGCTTCATGTCGCTGTCATACATGGCCCAGGATTCGGGGCCTGGGTCCTTGGTTGCAATCATCTTGGCATCGAGGCGTTGGCGGTGCTCGGCTAACACCGATGTATACGCCGGGTCTTCCGCGAGATTACGAACCTGCCAGCGGTCGGCGGCGAGTTCGTAGAGCTCCTCGCGAGGTCGGGTGGGGCTGAAGAGCAACTTCTCGGTGAGTTCCGACAGTTTGCCGGCGGCGTGTAGTTCACGGAGCTGCTGGACGATCTGCTTGCCGTCCTTGTAGGCGCACGGCTGGAGGTGAGGGCGTTCCGGGTGAAAGTTGCGGATGTAGATGAACTTATCGGTGCGGAGGCTGCGGATCTTCTCGGTGGTCTCGTCGCAGCGGTCGCGGGCGGAGAAGGCTTCCTCGCGCTTAGCGTAGTTAGGAGCGAGGATGTCCTTGCCCTGCATCCAGGCCGGTACGCCAAGGCCGGCGGCGGCGAGCGAGAGGGCCGCGAGGTCGATCTGTTCGACCAGGTCGGACCGAACGATTCCGGCAGGGATGCCAGGGCCGCGGATGACGAGTGGGATGTGTGCGCCTTCTTCGTAGAGGAACTGCTTACCGCGCGCGTGGCTGATGCCGTGGTCGGTCATGAAGACGATCAGCGTGTTCGCCAGCAGGCCTTCCTTCTCAAGTCTGGCGAGTACGCGTCCGACATGCATGTCCGTCAGGCGGGCTGCGTCGAGGTAGTCGGCCCAGTCTTGCAGGAGTACTGGGTCGCGCGGGTAGTAGGGCGGTAGCGTGACCTTGTTGGGGTCGGTCCCGGCGCCAAGTTCGCGGACGATGCGTTCGCGGAATTGGACTCGGGCTGCATCAGAGCCTTCACGGAGTTTGCCGCCGTGAAGCTGAACTTGCATGAAGAACGGCTGTCCCGCCTTGCGGCCGGACCAGTCGTGCGAGTTGTAGATACTGGCATCCCATTCGAAGTTGTAGTCAGTCTTACCGAGACGATTGGCTCCGCTCGCTTTGGCTTTCTTTCCTTTGGCGGCTCCGAAGGGAAGCCCACGGAAGTCGAGATCGGGCAGGCCGCTACCGATGCAGGTAAAGTAACCGCCCTGCTGGAAAAGCTTCGGGGTCGGCGTGATTTCGGCGGGGAGGTGGATCTTGAGTTCGCCGCGACCGCTGCGGTGATGTTGGGCTCCGATGGTCGTCTGATACATCCCGGTGATCATGGCCGAACGGCACGGCGAGCAGACTGGCGCCGTGACGTAGGCGCGGCTGAAACGGACGCCCTCCTTTGCTAGCCGATCGACATTCGGGGTGGCGATGGTCTGCTCTCCGTAGCAGCCGAAGTTCGCAGACATGTCGTCGACGACAAACCAGAGCACGTTGGGCCGGTCGGCGGCGAAAACGTTCAGGGGGAGTAGCAAGCAGAGCAGGGCGCGCATGGGGTGAGGGAAGGTTGGAGGTAAATAAGTATCAGAGGCAAAATAATGGGGTCAGACCCCATTAATAGGGTCTGACCCCATTATGGGGAATGTGGGGTGGCTTACTTCTGGGTGAAGATGAACACGCCGTGCTTATTGCCGATCACGATGTCAGGCTTGTTATCCTGGTTTACCTTGCCGGTGAAGAACTGGGTGCCGACGCCGCTGTCGGCATCAATGAGGTGCTTCGTGTAGCTCGCGCCGCCTTTGCCATCGCGGCTGAGTTCGAACCAGCAGAGGACGGGGTCGGCCATCGGCTCGTCGTCCTTGGCGGGACCGTGGGCCCAGCGGCGCTTACCAGTGACGATGTCGAGTAGGCCGTCTCCATTGATATCGGCGAGCTGCACGGCGTGAATCTGGCTGAAGCCTGCGCCAGCGGCGTTCTCTTCCTTGGTCTTCCCGAGGATGACGTGTTCGGTGAAGGAGCCGTCCTTGTTCTGTTCGAACCAAGAGAGCCCGTAGCCGTGGGCCTTGATGCTGGTGATGACGTCCGGGCGTCCGTCATTGTTTACGTCATAGACGTACATTTGGGCACCGCCTTGGCCGAAGTTAGCGGGGTGGAACTTCCAGTTGGAATCCTTGGAGGTATCGGCTGGCTGTTCATACCAGCCGTCCTTCTCGAGGATGTCGACGCGGCCGTCGCCGTTGACGTCGCCGGCGCCGTAGCCGTGGGTGTACTTGAAGATCTTGATGTCATTCTCCGGCGTCTTGGGCGTGATCGGACGGAAGCGGGCTTTCGCGAAGGGGTTCTTCCAGTCAATCTCGACGTAGCCGAACTGCCCGCCGGACTTGCCGCCCTTGGCCTTGGCCGGTTTCACGAGGTCGCTGGAGTGGCAGAGTAGCTCGGGTTTGCCGTCGCCGTTGATGTCGACGAGGTCGGGCGACTCACCGTCGGCGACATCGAAGATGTTATGGCGGGTCCAATCGCCGCCTTTGGCCTGAGGGTTTTCGAAGACATAGGCAGGATCGCCGGGTAGTCCGTAGACCAGGATGTCAGGCCAGCCGTCGCCGTTGAAGTCATAGGCGAACTGGATGAAGTAGTCGGAGTAGCCAGTGTCTGCTGTGTAAGGTGTCTTGTTGGGGCCGGTAGGATTATTTCGTTCCGGAGCGTAGGCGACCTTCTGCTTGAAGTCGGGACCGAGCCAGATGAAGCGACCGGCGGCGACGTCCGGGATGCAGTCATGGTTGAAGTCGGCGACGGCACAGCCTTCGGCAACGAAGTCTTTAGTGATGGTCTGCTTGTCGAAGCTGACTTCCGCGGCGGCGGCCGACGCGGCGATGAGGAGGGAGGCGAGGAATCGCATAGGGGTACTATTAATACACCCAGCGGGCCCAATGGTTGCGAGGAGTTTTTGGCAAAAGGTCTATTTGAGGCCTTATGACTATTCCAGCCGACCGAACATGATACGTTCCTTGCGGCTGGGGTCCGTGTCTCCCTGGGTCACGCAGAGCCAGACCTGCCCGTTGGATTCGACGAACGTGGGGTATTGGAAGGACTTCGTCGTCTCGAAGCGGTATTTGCGCTCCCAGTGCTTCCCGTCGGTGGAGACGTCGATGTTGAAGACGCTGCGGCTGACCTTCGCGATCGTCGTGCGTTCCTGCCAGCCGAGGTAATAGATGCCGTTAAACTTGTCGAAGGTGGGCTTAGAGGCGGCGCCGTTCTTCACGAAATCCTTCTCGCCGCCAGTCGTCCAGGTCTTGCCGTCCTTACTCTCGGAGAACCAGTAATTGCGGTCGCCGTTCTCCTTGCGGGAGATTGCGAGCCATGTGCCGTCGGGGAGGCGGTTGACGGAGGGTTCGGTCAGCGCCGGTTCACCGGGGCCGTTGAAGTGGCCGACGATTGTCAGTGTATCGGCGGCGGTGTTTATCGTGCAGAGAGCCTCTTGGGCTCCGAGGTAGTTATTGATAGCAATATAGGTCTGACCGTCGAACTCCTTGAAGTTATCGAACAGGTAGAGGCCGGCATCGACAGGCTTTCGTTTGAAGCCCTGCTTGGCGGCGTCGTCGTGGAGGGGCTTCGGCTGAAGTTCAAACGTGCCATCGCTTGTCTTCAACTTCATGCGATGGATCTCTGGCTCGAAGGTCATCGTGCGCAGGTCGAGGTCGCGGTAGTACGTCTGTGATTGTCGTTTGCCTGGCTGTTCGCTGGCGAACCAGCAGCGCAGGGTCTGCGGGCCGACCTGCTTCACGCGCGGAACGAAGCAGGCGCCGACGGGGAGGGTCTCGTTGGCGAAGGATTGTTCGGAGCGCGCGACGGTCATGACGTCAAGCAGGCGCTCATTGCGTAGGTCGACGATCGAGAGGGAGGTGTAGATGAAAGGCCAGCCGGCGTTCTCGCTGGCTTGTCGATCGTTGACCTCTGAGATGACGTAGGCTCGGTCGCCCACGATGGCCAGATGGGAGTCGTGGGCGCCTTTAACCTCGGGTCCGGTCACCTTGATCAACCCGGCCATGACCTTATCGGCGGCCACTTTCGCGTCCCAGTCGACAGGAAGCAGAGAAGCGGTTGGCTGGGTCTCTTGTTTGGATGTGGAGCAGCCTACAAGCAGGGCGGCGATGCAGAGAAGCAGGCGGGTCTTCATTTGGATTTTTTAGATTGGGACTTCGACTGAGGCAAGGGCGGGAGCGTAGGCAGGTCGAGTACCTGATGCTGGGCAAGGAGGCGGGCCCGGAGCTGGGTGTAATCGAGCGACTGCACCGTGCCGCCCGTTTTAGCGGCGAGGGCGGCGGCGATGCCAGCGCTCTGACCGATGGTCATCCAAGTTGGTTCGACGCGGACGGAGCAATAAGCGACGTGCGTGGCCGAGAGGGCGACCGGCACGAGCAGATTGGAGCACTCGGAAGTCGAGGGGGTGATGGCGCGGTAGGGGATGTGATAGGCGTAGCCATGCGGACGCCCAGGCATGCGCACGGGCAGGATTGTGCCTTCGTTGAGGACGCCGTCGGGGAGGGCGATGCGGCGGCAGTCGTGCGAATCAATGGGGAAGGAAGACACCGCGATTGGGTCGTCCTTCTTTGGGTCTTCGAGCACATCCTTCTGCGTTAGCGTGTACCGTCCGTCCATGCGTCGTCCTTCACGGACGTAGAGTTGAGGAGACCAGTGGTCGGTCTCGGGGAACTCGTCACGGCAGAGGCCGAGGTCAGCCATCGCGGCGCGGATCTTGGTGGGCACGGCGTCGTCGGTCGTCAGGAACTTGTAGAACTCGAGCGTATACTGCTTATGGGATTCCGCCATCTTCACGCGGCCGGCGGGGTCGGAGGCGCACCAGCCGTTGCCTTCGCCGACAAGGCCCATCGAGAACATCTTCCCGATGCCGTTGTTGGCGTCTAACTTTCCGCCAGGCAGAGGGTAGAGGTCCCAGGGCAGCGGGGCATTGGGGTATTTTTGGAAATAGCGGCGGACCAGTTCAAAGCGGGACGCATCATAGGCCTTTGGTTCTGGGAAGGGGACGCGGATGGCCGGATCCTTTGTGAGGCAGAGACGGAAGCTGTAGACCATTACCGTCTGCTCGCCGGCATTATCGTCACCTTGGCTGACCGTCGTGATGAATGGTAGCGGGAGTCCGTTGGCGTCGAAGCCATTGATGGCCATTTTCTGCTTCGGATACTGGCGGCCGGCGTAGGATTCACCGAATTCATCGCGACTCTCTCGGCCGAGGTGCCAGACGACACCCGACTTCGCCATTAGGTCGCCTTCGTAGGTCGCATCGATGAAGACCTTGGCGGTGTGTGTTCCGATGGCGGTGCGAAGGCTGACGATTTTCGCGCCATCTTTCTCAACGCCTTCCAAAGGTTGCTTCGTCAGCACGGTCACGCCGGCTTCCTTGAGCATCGCGTTCGTCACGCGGGCGGCGACGTGTGGTTCGTAAGTCCAGACGACATTGTTTTTCGTGGCGACGTCGTAGGGCAGCTTCACGCCGTGTTCGGCGTAATCGGCCGCGATGCGCTGGTGCCATTCTTCGAAGAGGCCGCCCAGCGTGGAGCGGACGGTCTGGTTGGAGTCGCTGAAGCTCAGTCCGCCGGTGTTGACGCCGCCGACGTGGGCGGTGGGCTCGAGGAGCGCGACCTTGGCGCCTTCACGGGCGGCGGCGATCGCGGCGCAGAAACCTCCCGGGGTGGCGCCGTAGACGATGACGTCGGCTTCTTCGGCCCGGGCGGGGCGGGTGAGCAGCAGGAGCCCGAAGGCGAGGAGGAGACGCATGGGCGGGGAAGAGGGCAAGTTAACCCTCGGCCCCGCTTTGCCAACTCATTCTGCCAAAAGGCGGCTTAGCGGGATGATGGCCAGTTCGGCGCTGTTATGATTCCCTTTGCGCCCGCCGCTGTTCGAGTAGCCCACGTAAAGCTTGCCCTCGTGCTCGACGGCGCAGGGGTAGGAGAGCGAAGCGTTGTCGACGACGTCTCCCGGGCCGGAGGGAAAGACGGAGGGGCGGATCACGAAGACGCGGCTCAGGATCTTCTCGCCCGGCTTGCTGACGGCGATCGTCAGCGGGGTGCGTCGCCCTCCGCTGTCGGCGGTGGTCGTGCAGACGAGGTAGCGCTGGCCATTGCTCAGTAGGCCGGCCGCAGGCTTTGACGTGGCCATCGGCAGGTTGCTTGGTGCCGACGCTTCCCAGGTGCGTCCGTAATCCTTGCTGACGGCGATTAGGGCCTGCGCCTTGGCGCCGAAGCGGGCGATGTTCAGGATGTCAGGTCCGTCGGCGATGATGGCGGATTCGCCCCACATGGAGAGCCCCTCATGGGCGGGGATCACGATCAGGTCCCATTTCGTGAAATCATCGCCACGGCTGATAGCGACCGCGGCGGGGTGTCCGTTCCCGACGCGCACGCCGGGCATGATCCAGTTGCCGTCTGCCATCTTGACCGGATTGTTTAGCGGCCAGAAGCCGCCGAGGATTACGTCGCCCATCTTTTCCCACGTCCCGTCGGTTTCATTAAGCCGATAGGCGCGCGTGTGGACCTTCGAGGTCGCTGCGTCGGTCAGGTGATGGCCGAAGAAGGCGCCGTGGAATGCCCAGAGTCGTCCGCCGTGCGAAAGAAAGACGCCATGGCTGACCGCATGTTCAGCGGAGTCGCCGACGCCGATGGTGAAGATCTCGCCCCAGGTCTTGCCGCCGTCTTTGCTGATACGGCCGCGTGCCTGCTCGCCCGGTGTGTTCTCCTCGCCTTGGTTGTGTCCGAACGACGCGTAGAGCTGGTCCTTATGCCAGCCCAGGCCGACGCCGTGCAGCCAGATGAAGCCGTCCTTGTTCGGCTCATTGGCCTTGATGACATGGAATTCGACTCCTTCGAGGACCTTGGCTTCGAGTGCCTTCGGTAGTTTGGCGCCAACATCCCAGAGCGGGGTGGCGGCGAGGATATCCTTCGGGATCTGGTGCGTCGTCGCGACCGGGTGATAGGCTTGGGCGATTTCTTCCGCGGAAAGCATGCGCGGGACATAGCTCGCAGTGTCCAGCGCGCCGCTGAAGGTCTGGACGCGGCGGCTTCCGTCGAGGATGCCTCCGAGCGTGATGGAGGCGCCAGAAGCCGGCATAGGCTTCTTCAGATTGGCGACTCCCTGGTTCTGCCCATCAAGGAACAGTTTCAGCTGCGTTCCATCGACCGTGAGCGTGGCGAGGTGCCAGGCGCCGGGAGCCAATTTCGTCTTACCGATGACGGTCGCCCATCCGGCGTGCTGGACGTAAGCCTTAAGTTTCCCATCCGGCTCGACCGTCAGCGTCCATTGACGTTCTCCGAGCGAATAGCGATTCTTGCCGGCGATGACCTGTTGTCCTTCGCCGACCGCATAAGGATTAAACCAGACGCTGAAAGTGAAACCGCTTTCCCCGCCATTAAGCGCCGCGGTATTCTTAAGTTCGATGACCGAAAGGCCGTCTAGGATGAGAGATCGGCCTTCGGCGCCGCTGGCGATCGAGGCTTTGCCGTAGACCTTGATGCGCGGGTCGACCTCGTCGAGTGGCCACTGCTGCGCAAGGCAGGCGAGCGGGAGCAGCAATGACAGCCGAACGAACTGAGCCGGATTCATTTCACCTTGTAGATCTTAACGTCGTCGATCCAGACGGTCGAGTTCGCGAGGAAGCTGAACCAGCGCTTATTTTCGTGAGCGTAGCCGGGGGAGCGGTGGGCGGCGAGCGGCTTACCGTCGAGGGTGAAGCGCATCTCGTCGCCTTCGGTGACCAGCGTGAGCACATGCCATTCGGTGTCGGCCTTGAAGGGGGTGACCTGCGTCTTGGTCTTCAACATGGCTTCGAATTCAGGGTCAGGCTTCTTCTTGGCGGCCGCGTCATCCGCGTGCTTCTTTTTTACCGCAAGGTTCATCGAGCCCGTCTTGCGGTCGGTGAGCGTGAGGTCGGTCTGCGAGACGATCGCGTAGCAGAGGTGGCCTGCGTGGACATCCTTGAGTTCGCGGTCGACGAAGCCGAGCTGGAGGTTCTCGGCCTTGTTGAGGCCGGGGAACTTGAAGCGCACGATGACGCCGCCGTCTGTGAAGCCCGCATCGTGATGGATGTGGGCCGCGTGACCGGCTTCCTTGGTCGCGCTGGCGATCTTCATGATGCCCGCGTCGAGGTCGGCCTGCTTGATCTTCGGGACACGGTCGGCTGTGGCGCTTTCCCAGCCGTTGCCGATATCCTTGAGGCCGGTGCCAGTCTCTTCGCGCTCGAAGGCGTCGTGGAAGATCAGTGTGCCCTTGGTCTGCAGCCACGACGTGTCATCGGCGGCGGAGAGGGGGAGGGCGAGGAGGCAGGCGAGGAGGGTGAGTCGCATGGGGTAGCAGGGGGTAGGGATAGGGGTAGGGGTGGGGGTAGGCAAGATGCGACAAAGCGTGGAAATGAAAAGGGGCAGGAGATTCCTGCCCCAACCCCTATCCCAACCCCTATCCCTATCCCTATTAGGAGATCAGTTCCTTGACGACCTTGGCTGGGAGGACGCCGGTGAGCTTCTGGTCGAGGCCTTGGAACTTATAGGTCAGGCGCTCATGGTTGTAGCCCATGAGGTGCATGATCGTGGCGTGGAAGTCCGAGATGTGGAGCGGGTCCTTGACGATGTTATAGCTGAAGTCGTCGGTCTCGCCGTAGATGCGGCCGCCTTTGGCACCGCCACCGGCCATCCACATGGTGAAGCATCGCGGGTGGTGGTCGCGGCCGTAGTTGGTCGCGGTGAGTCCACCCTGGCTATAGATCGTCCGGCCGAATTCTCCGCCCCAGACGATGAGGGTGTCGTCGAACATGCCGCGCTGCTTGAGGTCCTCGATGAGCGCGTGGCAGGGGCCGTCGATGTCCTTGCACTGGCTGGGCATGCGGTTGGTCAGGTTGCTATGGTGGTCCCAGTTGTTGAGGTAGATCTGCGTGAAGCGGACGCCGCGTTCGGCGAGGCGACGGGCCATGAGCACGCTGTTGGCGAACGTGCCGGAGACCTTAGCTTCCTCGCCGTACAGTTTGAAGGTGCTCTCGGGCTCTTTCGTCAGGTCGGTCAGCTCGGGCACCGAAGCCTGCATACGGAAGGCCATCTCATATTGACGGATGCGCGTGTGGGTCTCGGGATCGCCGACCGCCTGGTAATTGAGGCGGTTGAGTTGGTTGATGCCGTCGATAGTCTGCTTGCGCATATCATCGGGTACGCCGGGCGGGTTGTTGATGAACAGAATCGGGTCGCCCTTGCTGCGGAAGGAGACGCCCGCGTGTTCGCTCGGGAGATAGCCGCTGGACCACAGGCGCGAGGAGATCGCCTGCTCTTGTTCGCGGTTGGTTGGCGTGGCGATGAGCACCACGAAGTTCGGCAGGTTATCGTTCTCGGAGCCGAGACCGTAGGAAGCCCAGGAGCCGATGCACGGACGGCCGGCGACCTGGTTGCCGGTCTGCATCGCGCAGATGGCCGGCTCGTGGTTGATGGCTTCAGTGTGGAGCGAACGCATCCAGCAGATGTCGTCGGCGTTCTTCGTGAGGTTGGGTAGCAGTTCGGAGTTCATCCACATGCCGCTTTGGCCGTATTGGGCGAAGTTGAATTTCGACGGCGCGATCGGGAAGCGGGCCTGGCCGCTGGTCATGGTCGTGAGGCGCTGGCCGTTGCGGATGCTGGGCGGCAGGTCCTTGTCGAACATCTCCTTCATCTTCGGCTTGTAGTCGAAGAGATCGAGCTGTGAGGGGCCGCCGACCATGTGCAGATAGATGACGCGCTTGGCCTTCGGCTTGAAGTGCGTGGGGACGGCTCCGGGCGCAGCCTCGGCGGTCGACTTGCCGATGAGCGAGGCGAGGGCGGCGGCGCCGAGGGCATTGGCACCCGTGCCGAAGAAGCGGCGGCGGGTCTGGAGGGTGTTCCACTCGTGGAGGATGGACATGGGGATTATTTGTTAAGGACTTCGTCGAGGTTGAGGAGCTGGCTGCAGACCATCGTCCAGGCGGCCAGTTCGGTCTTGGGGAGTTTGTCGTCGGACTTCGAATCGCCCACCTTTAAGAGGGCATCTGCGTCCGCCGCGTGGGTGCCGTAGTGCTTGCGCAGTTGGGCGAGGCTGTCGGTCAGGATCGGCAGCTCGTTTGCCTTGAGCGGACGGCAGAGCAGGCGGGTGGCGGCGGCGTTGAGGCGCGTCGTGTCGTCGCCCGGGGACTGCAGCGTGTGCTGGGCCAGGATGCGTGCGGATTCGACATACTGGGGGTCGTTGAGCGTCACGAGCGCCTGGAGGGGCGTGTTGGTGCGGTCGCGACGGACGCAGCTCGCTTCGCGCGAAGGGGCGTTGAAGATGTCGAGGCTGGCCGGCGGGGCCATGCGTTTCCAGAAGTTGTAGACCGTGCGGCGGTAGAGGTTTTCGCCGGTGTCCTGCTTATAGGACATGTTGTGCATGCCGACGATTTCCCAGATGTTCTCGGGCTGATACGGGTAGGTTCCAGGCCCGCCCATGCGGGGGGAGAGGGTGCCGCTGGCGGCGAGGGCGTAGTCGCGGATCATCTCGGCATCCATGCGGAAGCGCGGACCGCGGCTGAGCAGGGCGTTGTCGCGGTCCTTTTCGAGTTTCTCAGGCGTGATGATCGCGGCCTGGCGGTAGGTGGCGCTGGTCAGCACCTGCTTGTAGAAGCGCTTCAGGTCCCAACCGCTGGCTCGGAAGTCGACGGCCAGCCAGTCGAGCAGTTCCGGGTGCGACGGCGCGCTGCCCATGATGCCGAAATCCTCGGTGGTCTTGACGAAGCCCGTGCCGAAGAGCTCCTGCCACATGCGATTGACCGTCACGCGGGCGGTGAGGGTGTTGGCTTCGCTGACGAGCCACTTGGCGAGGCCGAGGCGGTTGCGCGGGGCGTCGGCGGGGAGCTTGCCGAGCGCGGCCGGGACCTCGGCTTCGACTTGGGCGCCAGGTTTATCGTAGGCGCCGCGCATCAGGATGTTGGCCATCGGCTTCGAATCCATCTTCTCCTCCTGGATGTGCGTGAGAGGGCTGCGATTCTTGATCGCCATCTGCTCATTGGTCAGCTTCGCGAGGGTGGCGGTGGCCTGCTTGAAGGGCTCATGCCGGGTGGCGAGATAGTATTCGAGCACCTGTTCCTTCAGCTTGTCGTTGAGCTTCGGGGCGGCGAGCAGGCGCTGCAGGGGGCCGACCTTGGACAAGGTGGTCACTTCCGCGGGCGTCAGCTGGCGTCCGTAGAGGTAAGCGTCCTGGATTTCCCCTTCGAAGAATTCGCTTCCGCTACGCTGGCCGATTCGGGTGGGCGTGGCGGCCTTGGAGGAGGTCGTCAGCTTGTCGACGTCGGTCTTCAGGGCGGTCAACACCCCGTCGATGTAGAGGCGGATGCCGGAGGCCTTGCCGCTGCCGTCGTAGGTCGCGAACACATGCTGCCAGACGCCGGGTCGAACGGCGGGTTTCGCGGTGACGACCTTGATCGCGTCGTCGGGCCATTTGCTGATGATATAGACGCCATAGCTTTTACCTGCCTGGAAGAGGGACCAGCCTTGGGAGCCCTTCGGGTCATCCATCCGGGCGATAATCGCCCCAGAGCCTTCGGCTATGCTGACATGAGCCCAGGCGCCGACGCTGAAGGGTTGCTTGGTGTCGAAGTTGCCGAGGTCACCCAGCGAGAGGGAGGACCCTTTCTTGAAGCTCGGTGCGGGCCCCAGCTTACCGTTCGGCTTCCAGGTCACCGGTTCGCCGACGGCGGTCGTGCCAGCAGGGATGCCTTTTCCTTCGTTGAGAGGGAGGTGTGCGACCAGATCCTTGGTCGGGATATCAGCGTCGAGGTCCTTCGGCTTGGCCGTGGTGAGCCACTTGTCGAACAGTGGCACGCCGGTCTTGCGCGTTTCGGCGAGCTGTTGATTGCTCGTGGCAATCTCGCCCGGCAGGGCTCCCCAGCGCGGCTTATCAGCGTCCGACGGAAGATAGAGCACCGGTCCTTTGCCGTCCTTCACGTTACCGTCGAGTCCGCCTTGCGTCGTATTGCGGAAGAAGGCCGCCATGGAATAGTAATCCTTCTGCGTGATCGGGTCGAACTTATGGTCGTGGCATTGGGCGCAGTTCGTGGTGAGGCCGAGGTAGACCCAGCCCATCGTCTGAACACGGTCGGCGGCGTAGTTGGCCAGATTCTCTTCGACGATGGTGCCACCTTCATTGGTGGTGATATTGCAGCGCTGCAGGCCGGTCGCGATGAGCTGGTCTTCGGTCGGCTTGGGCAGAAGGTCACCGGCGAGCTGCTCGACGGTGAACTGGTCGAAAGGCTGGTTGCGATTGAAGGCCTTCACGACCCAGTCGCGGTAGGGCCACATCTCGCGGTAAGCGTCGAAGTGTAGGCCGTGCGTGTCGGAGTAACGAGCGGCGTCGAGCCAGTAGCGCGCACGGTGTTCGCCGTAGGCGGGCGTTGCGAGGAGTTCGTCGACGAGGGCGGAGACCTGAGTGTCGTTCAGTCGATCTCCAGACTTAGGTGCGTATTTGGCAAGCAGCTCGGGCGAGGGGGGCAGGCCGGTGAGGTCTAGGCTGATACGGCGCACGAGCGTATGGGCGTCGGCTTCGGGGGCTGGCTTGAGTCCGGCGGCGGCAAGCTTCGTAGCGACGAAGCGGTCGATGGGATTTTGGGACCAGGCGGCGTCGGCGACTTCGGGCAACGCTGCCTTCTGTGGAGCGACAAGGGACCAGTGAGGCTGCCAAGGGGCACCTTGGGCGATCCAATGCTTGATGAGGGCGACCTCGGCCGCCTTCAGGGTCTTGTGCTCCTTAGGCGGGGGCATGACCTCCTCTTCGTCCTTTGAGCTGATGCGCTGGAAGAGCGTGCTCTTGTCTGGCTGGCCTTTGATGATGGTCGGCGGCTCTTCCTTGCCGTCCTTGGTCATGCGCGGCGCGAAGAACCCAGCTTCGGTGTCGAGGCGGAGGCTCGCCTTGCGGGCCGCCGGATCCGGGCCGTGGCAATGGAAGCAGTTTTCGGCGAGGATCGGACGGATGTCGCGGTTGAACTGGATGGTCTCGTCGGCCGCGAAGGACGCAGACACGAGGAAGGGCAGGAGTGCCAAGACGGGCTTACACATGGGGGAAGGGGTGGCTTTAAATAAAGGGGGTTAACGGGTGAGGGGAAGCCGGATTCGGTCCGTCAGGGAATAAGAGTGGCCCCTGGGCGGGTTGTTCCCCGCTTAGGTGTTAAATACTACCCTCCGGTCGCGTGAATTAGCAGGGCCGCACCCTTTACTTGCCTTTGGCGCCGGCGTGGACCTTTTCGCTGTCTCGGAGCGCCTGGCTCAAGGGTGCCAGCAGCGGGGCGATCGGCTCCTCCAGTTCGGAGAAGAACCCTTCGCGGTAGGTGTGATGGGCGTCCTCGTAGGACTTCGCCGTCCGGGTGTCTCCCTTTTGCAAGGCTTCGAGGTAGGGTTTGCGGAGTCCGCGGATGTATCCGCAATGATGCCAGCCGATGAAGTAAGGCAACGCGAACAGCTGGGTCACGTGATCGGCGTAGGTCAGGCCAAGCTTTCCGTAGAAGTCCGTGTTCGTGATCGGGTTGTCTTCCCAGAGCGGATTGCATGCCGTGTCGCCGTTGAGGATGGGCTTGCCCGAGAGCCGGTGGAGCAGGCCGAGCGTCTTGATCTGCTCCGCGGCCGGTGCGTAGTACTGGATGTTGATGACGTCGACGAACGGCTGCATCGCTTCGAGGCTGCGTGCGAGCTCGGACGGGTAGCGATGGTCGCGGCCCAGGTTCAGCTTGTCGCCTAGGATGAGGTGATGCGGGTCGTGTTTCCGGATAGCCGCATGACGTATCGTGTACCATTGGCGCATGATGACATCGAGGAATGCCACGCTGTCGGCGGCGGCTTGTTTGGCGTCGGACAGTTTTCGCCAATCCGTGACAGCGCCCAGCGATTCCCAGGTGGCTTCAGGTCGTCCGTAGGTCGCCCCGGCTTTCTCCGCCGTGGGATAGCGGGTCTTCATGAGCGCCAGCCAGGCCTGCTTGCCCGCGGCGTTGGCGGGAAGTGACATCAGGGCCAGATTCCAGGGGTGAATCACTCGCTCGGCGTCGGACAGTTTCTTCACTGCAATCGAGTCGGGGCCGTCGCTGACGGTCCACGGCGGGCCGTCGGTGTAGGCGTAGCCGAGGAGCATGGGGTCGGTGGCGCGGGGCTTGACGAACTCGGCCGCATTGGCCTCGACGGACTGCCGGAAGGCTTCGCCGAAGATATCGGTGGGCCGGCGGCGCATCGCTTGAAGGAGCTGCGGCCGCGTCATGTTCCATCCCCAGGGGGTGTGGAGGTCGAGTTCTACGACATAGTAGGCTTTGCTGGCGGCGCGCAGGCTGGGCGAGAGAGGGTTATGGAAGCCGAAAGTGTTGAATCCGGCGGACTCAAAGGAGCGCGCGACGTTCGCCGCCCACTTTTTCGCCGCTTCGCCGCCTTCGTTGATCTGTCCGTCGGTCGAGACGAGATCTGGCCCGTAGGTCTGGCGGACGAATTCCCGGTTGTTGGGCGATTGCCAGTAAAGGCCTTCGACGTGATTCGCTCCGACCGAGAGGAAGGTGCGGCCGTCAGGCGCCGTGAACCACCACACGCCGTCTTTGTTGGCGATGCCCACGAAGCCGGTTCCCTCCGCTCCGAGCAGGCTCGCGGCCAGTCCGAGGAGACCGGTCGCGAGTAAGCCGGTGGTGCGGCGAAAGACGTGGGGCATCAAAATCGGCAAGGCCTAGAATTCCCAGCGGCGGGCCTTAGCTCCGGTCGGTTTCAGTTCGACCCAGTCGATCTCCACAGCCTCGGTGGCGTGGGGAAGGTAGAGGCGCATCAGTGTGGCCGGACCGTTGTGAGGAAGGTCGACAGTAATGTCCTGCCAATCGCCCGCTTTGGCGGAGTAGGGGAACGCGACGATTTCGCCGGTCTTGCTGCCAGTGGTTGGGACGAGGTCGATATGCCCTTCGCCACCATTCGCCGTGCGGAGTCGGAAGGTGACCTTGGCGGGTCCGGTGAGGTTGGCGCCGACGCCGAGGAAAGGAGAGGGGCCCTTTCCTTTAGCAGTGACTATGCCGTCCTTGACCGTGGCGTCGCAGTTACGGTTTTTCCAACCCATCAGCGGATCTTTGGGTGTCGCGACGACTTTGCCGTAGGCCGGATTGAGTTTCGGAATCACAGCGTCGGTGTCTTTGAGGAAATCGGTAATGAGTCCGTTAAGTTCCAATACGAGTTCGGGCTTCTCCTTCGCGAGGTTGTGGCGCTCGCCGAGGTCGTTCTTCAGGTCGTAGAGCTCGAGGTCGTCTGAACCGTCGTCATTGCGCGCATAGAAGCGGACGAGCTTCCAGTCGCCCTTGCGCACGTAGGTGCCAGCATAGAAGCCGTCCATGACGGAATCGCGCGTGGCTGTGCCGTGAGGGAAGTGGCAGAAGACGCGGTCACGGGGCGAGTCGCCACCGAGGAGGGCCTTAGACTGATCATGGCCATCGAGCTTGATGCCATGGTGTGGCTTGAGTCCGACGAACGAGAGTAAGGTCGGGTAGAAATCGACGGTTTGGAAAAGGATATCGCTGGTCGCGCCAGCCTTGGCCTTACCGGGCCAGGCGAAGATGAACGGCTCACGGGTGCCGCCTTCGTAGAGCGAGGCCTTGCCGCTGCGGAGTGGGAGGTTGCTGGTCGCCGGGATGTCGGCGTAGCCTTCGGGGTCGGTCTTCTTGGGCGGGTAGGCGTAGCCACCGTTATCGGAATAGAACACGATGATCGTGTTGTCGGCGATGCCCGCGTCGTCGACGGCCTGCAGGATGCGGCCGACGCCGTCGTCGAGGGATTTCACCATCGCAGCGTACAGGGCGTTGTGCTGCGGGTTCGTCGGGTCGACCTTGGACTTGAAGTGTTCGATATAGTCCGCCCGTGCGTTCCAAGGAGAATGGACCGAGTAGGCCCAGTAGTTCATGTAGAACGGCTTATCCTTATGGGCGACAATGTACTTCGCAGCTTCCTTGGACATACGGTCCTCGATGTTCATACCGACTTCATCGGTGATGGTGGGGTCTTTGATGAACTTCCACGGGGCGAGGTAGCCGCCGCCGGGTCCGGCAGCGTTCGGCACGTGGGGGAAGTCCGAGTCGAAGCCTTGATCCTGGGGTTCGTAATGGTCCGCGGGCTTCAGGTTGTGTCCGAGGTGCCACTTGCCGAAATGCGCGGTTGAATAGCCGGCTTCTTTCAGCGCTTCGGCGAGGGTGAAGTATTCCGTCTTCAGGCGGGAGACGCTGTTGGCGACGAGCAGGCGGGACTTAGGGCCATCTTTGACCAGTTCCTTGGTTAGGTAGATGGGGTTGATGTGGCAGACCGGTGCAGTGATACCAGTGCGTGCAGGGTATTGGCCAACGAGGATGCTCGAGCGCGTCGGCGAACAGAGCGGGCTGGCAGCGTAGGCCTGCGTGAAACGCGTGCCGCGCTTAGCCAGACGGTCGATGTTCGGGGTCTCGTAGAATGTGCTACCGAAGCAGCCGAGGTCATGCGCGCCAAGGTCGTCGGCGAGGATGAAGATCACGTTCGGCTTGTCGGCGGCGAGGGCCGCGAGCGGAGCGAGGAGGAGGGCGATGAGACGCATGAGGAAGATTTAGGATTAGCGTTGGAGGTGTTCGATGACGAATTTGGCTGCGGTGGCGGTGATTTCCTCGATGGTCGGAGAGCAGTTCAGACCGAAGCCATGCGTGCCTTCCTTGACTTCGACATATTGGATCTCGGCGCCCACTTCTTTGCCTTTAGCAAAAAGTTTTCGGGAATTATCGACGGACAACACGGTATCTTTATCGCCATGGAAACAGAAGACTGGCGTCGAGTTTTTCTGGATGAGTACGACCGGGCTTAATAGTCGCATGATATCGCGCTTCTTGTCAGCAGGTCCTCCGAACATCAGCGTGGCTCGTTGACCTAGGAAACGCCCGGCGAGCTTTTCGTCCGTGAAGTCGGTCGCAGGGTAGTAAGCGATTTCACAGCGGATGGAGGCTGGGTCGAAGGCGGCGAGTTCCGGGTCGCCAGGATATTTCTTGGGATCGCCGAGAGCGGTGACGAGGGAGAGGTGCCCCCCGGCGGATCCGCCGATGGTGGCGATGCGCGTGGGGTCGATGTGGTATTGGGCCGCATTTTTGACGAGGAAACGCAGTGCGTCTTTGCAGTCGATGGCACTGTCAAACGCCGAAGCTTTGGGGGAATTCAGCCGGTATTCGATGCTGGCGCAGATGATGCCAGCCTTGGCACAATGATGAAATACGCCTGAGATGTCTGGTCGGGTCATGCGGAAGCGGTCGCCGCCGGACCAGCCGCCGCCATGGATGTAGACGAGGATGGGAGCGGCCGGATTTTTTAATCCTTTCGGGGTCAGGATTTCCATCTGTAGAGCCTGGTCGCCGACTTTCTTGTAAACGATATCGGGCAGGTGGTCGAACTCCGGGAAAGCTGCGGCGATGATTTCCGCTTGGGTTTTAGTAGATGCCTTTTTGGCCGGCCGGGTAGCCTTCTTGCCCTTACCGGTTTCCGCTGTCGGGTTGGCTGGTGGACTTGCCGGCTTGTTGTCCGGCTCGGCTCCGAAGAGCGCGAGGGCCGCTAGACATGAAATGAGGGTGAGGATACGCATGTAAAAATTTAGCGCTGAGGTGATCTTACTTAGCGGCTTTCTTTTTGGCGCCGGCCTTCTTTTTGGCGCCGCCAGTTTCAGGGTCGTTCTTGTTGTTGCCGTCGTTCCAGCGTGGGTCCTCCCAGCGCGGCGGAAGGTTATTGGCGTTCCAGGCATCCCAGAGGGCCTGCAGTCCTTTCACCTTGTCTGGGTTGGTGGATGCGAGGTCGTTCTTTTCGTTGCGGTCTTCCTTGAGGTTGAAGAGCTGCACGGGCTGGGTGAGGCCGGCCTTCACGAGTTTCCAATCTCCTTGGCGGACGGCGTATTGGACGCCGAAGCGCCAGTAGAGCGTATCGCGATCAAGCTTGTCGGTCTTGCCTTCAAGCAGCGGGAGGATGTTCGTGCCATCCAGTTTCCATTCGGACTGGGGCGTGCCGCCGGCGGCGGCGAGGGCGGTGGGTAGGATATCCAGCTGGATGACCGGCGTTTCGAGTACGCGTCCGGCAGGGATGCGCCCTTTCCACTGGGCGAGCCAGGAGACGCGGATGCCGCCTTCCCAGAGCAGCCATTTGCGGCCGCGCAGGCCGTTCATTTCGGCGAGAGGCGAGGCGCCTCCGTTGTCGCTGACGAGGAAGATGAGGGTGTTCTCCTCGAGCTTAAGTTCGCGGAGTTTGGCGAGGATTGCGCCGACGGCATCATCCGCCTCGCTGATCAGCGCGGCGTAGTCTTTTTGGCCTTTGGGCAGGTCGGGGAAGCGCGCCTTGACCTCGGGGCTTGCGACCACCGGTGAGTGGACGGCGTTGAAAGGCACGTAGAGGAACCAGGGTTCGGCGCGGTGGCGCTCCATGAAGGCATTCGCTTCGCGGGCGTAGATTGGGGAAGTCACTGGAGCACCAGCCGGATCTGGGACAAATTCCTTGCCCTTATAGAAGCCCATTTTGTCGCCGAGGTTGCCCGTCGTGCCGAAGGATTCGTCGAAGCCGCGATTAGCCGGTAGGTATTCCGGGCTCGTAGCGCCGACGTGCCACTTGCCGTAGATGCCGGTGGCGTAGCCAAGCGGCTTGAGGCGTTGAGCGATGGTGGTCTCGGTGAGGACGAGGTTCTTGGTTTCGGGATTCTTGCCTTCGTTGGAGTTCGCGTCGTGGCCGGTGCGGGCCTGATAGCGACCTGTCAGCAGGCCGACGCGGCTGGGCGAGCAGATGCAGGCTGCGACGTAGCCGTCGGTAAAGCGTACGCCGTTCTTGGCGATGGAATCGATGTTCGGCGTCGGCGCGAGTTTGCCGCCGTAGCAACCTGGCTGGGCCCAACCCATGTCATCGAGATACAGGATGAGGACGTTAGGCTTATCTGCGGCGACGGCCGCGAGCGGAGCGAAGAGCAGGGTGAGGAAGAGGCGCATGGGGTGTGTGGATTGAACCAGTCTAAAGGACGGGAGTTGCAGGCTTATTTTTTGGCTTTCTTGGCCGCGGGCTTGGCTGCAGGTGAGGTCGGGTCCTCCGTGATGCTGCCGTGCCACTTGGGGGCCATGTTCTGGGAATTCCATGCGTCCCAGAGCTTGATCAGTTCAGCCTTTTTCTTGGGGAATTGCGCCGAAAGGTCGTGAGCCTCCCCGACGTCCTTGGAGAGGTCGAATAGCTGCCAGCCGCTCTGGCTCTTGGCGTCGAAATCGCGGGCGTCCACGAGTTTCCAGTCGCCCTGGCGGATCGCCTTCTGCGGGCCGAAGCGCCAGGCGAGCGTTGTATGGGGGGCGGATTTGTTTTCGCCTTTGAGGTAAGGGAGAAGGTTCACGCCTTCGATGGAGTCGACGTGCTTGGCGCCGGCGAGCGCGCAGGCGGTGGGGAGGAAATCCAGCGTGGAGACAGGATGGTCGTACTTCGTGCCGGCGGGGAGCTGGCCCGGCCAGGAGGCGAAGAATGGCACGCGGATGCCGCCTTCGAGCGTCTGGCCTTTGTCGCCGCGGAGCGGGGTATTCACACCGGTGTTATAGGCGAGGTAGGGTTTGTGACCTGAGCCGCCGTTGTCGCTGACGAAGAGGATGAGGGTGTTCTTGTCGGCGCCAGACTTGCGCAGGTAATCCGTGACACGGCCGATGGCGTCGTCGAGCCCGAGGAGGAGGCCGAGGTAGCCGCGGCGATCGTTGTCGGTCACGCTGGACGGGATGCGGGCGGCGATGGAAGGCGAGATCTCCAACGGCGTGTGCACTGCGTTGTAGGCAAGGTAGAGCATCCACGGCTTCTGTTTATTGCGATCCATGAAGCCGATGGCTTCGTCGGTGAAGATATCGGTGAGGAACCCGTCGAGTTTCTGCAGCTTATCGCCCCGGTAGATCATGTTGTGCGAATGGCCGGAGCCGAACTCGGGGTCGGCATCGGGGTGCTGCGCGTAATTGTGTCCGCCGACGAGGAAGCCGAAGAATTCGTCGAAGCCGCGGGAGTTAGGGTGGTGCGGCTTATCGAAACCTTGGTGCCACTTGCCGATGAGCGCGGTCGCATACCCGACATCGTGTAGCTCGTTGGCGATGGTACGTTGGTCGAGGGGGAGTCCGAGTTCGGCTTCGTTACCGACGTGCGGGTTGAATTCGTGGCCGAAGCGGGTCTGGGCGCGTCCGGTCAGCATGCCCGCGCGCGACGGACTGCAGTAAGGGCAAGTGACGTAGCCTGACGTGCAGCGGACGCCGGAGGCCGCAAGGGCGTCGATGTTGGGAGTCGGCACTGCTTTGCCTCCGTGCACGCCGATATCGGCGTAGCCCAGGTCATCGGCGAAGATGATCAGGATGTTCGGCTTGTCTGCGGCGGTCAGGGGAGACAGCGCGAGCAGACAAGCGAGAAGGGCGCGAGCGTTCATGGGGTAGTGGGACCCTAGTCCTTACCCCGTGACTTAACAGGTAATTTATATGACCGAATCTGACTCAGCGGCTGAAGTCCGCGATGTCGGCCGGCCCCTTGGCGGGGCGCAGCTCGATCGAGCGCAGGCGTAAGCCGTCTGCCTGGTCGCCGAGTTGGAAACGAACATGGATGGCCTGGCCGTTAACGGGCAGGGTGATGGTCTGTTCGGAAGAGCCAGCTGGCAGGGTGAAGCGGATGGTATTCGCGGGCAGAAAGTCCGGCTGCTCCTTGGTCCGCCAGCTGAGCGAGCTGTTCGTCGCGACCTTGGCATCGGCCTTGATGACCGCTGTTACGGGTCCGTTCAGCATCAGGCCGGTCTTGGCGAGGAAGGGCTTGGCGTTCTTCGCGGCCTTCGGGTCGGCGGTGACGAGCAGGGCTCCGTCCTGGATTCCGATTGTTCCGTTGCGGCAGAGCCAGCCTTTCACCGAGCCGGCCGGAGCGTCTTTGGTCTTGGGCGCATCGGGCAGAGGGGGGATCACTTCATGCTCGGCGAAGAGACCTTCGTGGTGCGCGTCGAACGAGGTCGGCAGGCCGGGCGGCGAAAGGTTCTCGCTCCACTCCTTGAGCGCCTTGGTCAGGCGTGCCGCGATCTCTGGCTGGCTGGCGAACTGGTTCTTCTTCACGTTCTCGCCGTCGGGTTGCGAGATATCGAAGAGCAGCTGCTCGCGTTCACCGAGGCGGATGAGTTTCCAGGGGTATTCCTGGACGGCGGCCTGCGAGCCCCAGCGCCAGAAGAGGCGCTCGTGCGGAGAGGAAGTTTCTTCACCCTTGAGGAAGGGGGCTAGGTTGACGCCGTCGAGTAAGGGATTTTTCGGGAGTCCTGCCGCTGCGACGGCGGTGGCGGCGACATCGAAGCTGATGACCGGCTTATCGTAAACCGTACCGGCGGGGAGGTGGCCCGGCCAGGTGGCGAGGAACGGCGTGCGGATGCCGCCTTCCGTGAGCATGCCTTTCTGCCCGATGAGCGGCGTATTGAGCGAACCGTCCCAGGCTTTCCCAAGCGGGGCGCCGTTATCGCCGATGAAGAAGATGAGGGTGTTCTTTTCCTGACCCATGGCCTTGAGCTTGGCGCGGAGCTGGCCGAGGCCTTCGTCCATGGCCGCAATCATCGCGAGCGCCTGACGACGTTCCTTCGGCAGTTCCGTCGGGGTCTTGGAGAACCACGGCTCGGGGGATTCCAGCGGCACGTGCGGGGCATACCAAGCGAGGTAGAGGAAGAAGGGCTGCTCGGGCTTGGCGGCGCGGCGATCCAGGAAGGACAGGGCGGCTTCGGTCTGTACGATGACGCGGAAACGGTTGTCGGTGACGAGGTGTGGGGCGTCGGCGAAGGGTTTGCCCTGTAGGTCATGCGAGGCGTAGAACTGACGTAGTTCGCCGCGGAAATACTCGTCGAATCCTTGGGCGTGTGGCATGTGCTCCTTGGAGACGCGTACAGCCTTCTCGCCTTTCTTGCCGACGAGATCGAGGTGCCACTTGCCGACCTGGCCGGTGACGTAGCCAGCGGTCTTGAGCCGTTCGGCGATGGTCAGTTCGGCCAAGGGTAATGGGCCCTTGTTGTTATCCTCGACGCCGAAGCGTTGCTGATAGCGTCCGGTGAGGACGCCGGCGCGGGACGGGACGCACTGCGGAGCGGACACGTAGCCACGTGTGAAGCGCACGCCGTCGCGGGCCATCGCATCGAGGTTCGGCGTGCGGATGTCCTTGTCCGATCCTTGGACGCCTAAGTCCGCCCAGCCATGGTCATCCGAGTAGATCAGGATGATATTCGGCTTATCCGCCGCGTGAATCGCGAGCGAAGTCAGAAATAGGGCGAGGACGCAGCGAAGCTTCATAGGAACGAAGATTAAGGAGAGGTCGACGTGACGCGCAGTCGACGGAATTCGAGGGCGCCGGCCTTCTCGCCGGTCGGGCCGCCCGATTCTCCGCCGAGTCCGAATGTCAGTTTCTCCTCGGCGATGCACGGGTCCGAGGCGCGGATGACATTATCATCGACGGTGGCTTCCAGTTTGTCGCCGCTGAAGACGATCCGAACGTGATGCCAAGCCTCCGGCGGCAGTTGCACGGGCACCTTGGCGAGTTCCTTGTTCTCGCCCTTCTTGGGGTGGGCGAGAATGCGGAGCTCTTTCGTGGTCATGACGAGATGACAGATGTGTCCGCGATCCTGGCTGCCGTTGAAGATGATCCCTGCGAAGCTCGCCTTACCGATGAGACGGAAGTCGCATTCAACGATTCCGTCTTTCAGTGGTAGCTTGTGCACCTTGACCGGACCATGGCGGCGGTCGCCCGATTCGAAGCCGCGCAGGACGCCATCTTTGGCGCTCCAGGTGCCCAGACCCCAGAACCAATCCTTGGAGAGTTCCTGGCCGAACTTCTCTTCGAGGATGATCTTGGGCTCCGCGGCATGAGCCGCGATGGCGACGAGCAGGAGGCCAAGTAGGCGCATCACTTCTTGGTTTCGACTTTGGTGCCGTTGATCGTGAGGTTCTTCACGTCGGCGCTCTTGGTGCCGGCGAGCCAGCTGCGCGCCTTCTCGGTGGCGATGAAGGGGTGCTTGGCCTTGAGTTCGATGCCGTCGAGATTGGCGGCCATCTCGTCGCCCTTCCATTCGACGCGGAGGTGGTGCCATTCGCCCTGCTTGGCGGTGGCCTTGGTCGTGGCGATGGTGTGCGAGGGGGCGACGGAGTCTTCGGCGATGGAGAGCGCGGTGGACGTTACGACGACGCGGGCGACGTGCTTGGTGCTGTCGCATCCTACGAGGAAGCCGCCGGGGGCGTTCTGGCGGAAGTCGAGTTCGATGACGGCGGCGGAAAGGCCGACTTTATGGTGCAGCACCGGGACGTGCTTCTGTTCGGGTATGTCGATCATGTGCAGGACGCCGTCTTCCGGGACCCACTTGCCGCGGGCGACGTTCCAGTCGGCGCCAAGGGCTTCTTTGAAAGAAGGGGCGGCCAGCGAAGGCAGGGGTTGCTCGTTGAGCATTGGCTTGAGGTCGGCGCCGAAGGCGACGGAAGCGAGGAGCAGGGGGAGGAGGGGGGAGCGCATGTGTATGGAGTATAGAGTATGGAGTATTGAGTATAGGGGGAAGTGAGGGTCAGGGGGTGGGGGTAACGAGCACGTCGTCGATTTCGATGCCTTTTTCGCCGCCGTTCTGCATCCAGAGCAGCTTTCGCTTGGTGGCGTCGAAGTTCGGACGTTTCAGGGAGTGCTTCCACTTGCCGTCGACGGACATGTCCACGGTATCGCCCTTGAAGACAAGCTTCACCGAGCGCCACTCGTTGTCGGAGAGGTCGACCTTCTCGGCGGGGAAGTGTTCGTTGGTTCGGTAGGCCTTGCTGACCGGATCGGGTTCCCGGGTGTTCTGGCGAAGGGGATGCTTAGGGTCGAGGGAATGGGCGTCGACCTCGAGGACGACGGAATCGCGGTTGAGGCGGACGCGCAGCATGTGATCGACCGAGCCGTAACCATCGTCGCCGTCGACGAAGAGCCAGAGCATGCCGCCTTTATCCAGGTGGCGGTAGCGGAACGACATCGTCAGGTCCTTGCCGGCGAGCGACAGGTAGACCATCGGCGGATACTTGCCGCCGCTGGAACCGCGCGTCCACATCACGCCATCACGGATGGAGGTATTCTTGTTGGGGATGGGCGTGATGAATTTCTTTGCGTCAAAGGTCGCGCCGAAGTCTTCGCTTACCGAGAAGGTGTCAGGGGCGGCGCTCGCGTTGGCTGCCCATGCGGCGAGCAGGGTCAGGGTGAATATCTGTTTCATTTGGCTGGCTTGAGCTTAGCGATGAGGTAGGCCGTCGTGGTGTCGTGCTTCACATCCTTGGCCCCTGGGTAATTGACTTCCGCGGAGACGCCCTTGGTCGCGCAGTGCTCGGCGAGTTTGACCCCGAAGTTGGATGTATGGGTGGGATCCTTTTGGTCCTGTCCGATGGCGGGCGGAGCGCTGAAGGTCATGTAGACCGCGGGGTCGTCGGACGATACCAGCGCATAAGGCGAATATTCGGCGATGAGCGGCAGGATGGTTTCCCGTCCGGCGAGAAATTCGGCGAACGTCTTGAAGCCGAAGGCGTGGCCGCCGTAGTTGCTGTTGGGCGTCCACTCCTTCATCTGAGCCGGGTCGAGTGTGGTCTGAGGTCCGGTCACTGCCGCGCAAGTCAGGCGGGTGGATTCGCGGGCCACGGGGTCGGCCGACTTCGGATCGGCGAGGTCGTCGTGGAAGGCCAGCCAGAGGCTCGAGCAGGCGCCGGCCGAACCGCCGGCGGCTCCGACGCGGGTCTTGTCGAGGTTCCACTCGGCGGCCTTGCTGCGCACGAACTGCAGGGCGCGGGCGGCGTCATATAGCGGCGCTTTTACGGCCGGCGTGGTGTCGACCGCGGGGTCGCGCTTGATGAGACGGTAGTTGATGGAGACGACCGAGACGCCGGCTTTGAGCAGGGCGTCGACGTCGGCGAACTTCTCCGCACGTTCCTTGCTGCCACCGACCCAGCCGCCGCCGTGGATGATGAAGACGAGGGGCGTCGGCGAGGCGGACTCCGCCTTCCAGAAGTCGAGGACCTGGCGTTCGTGGTCGCCATAGCGCACGCCGGCCTGCGTGGGCTTGGGCAGTGAGGCCGAATAGGCATCGGCCTTGGGCGCAGCGGCCTTGGCCTTTTTGGCCGGGGCTTTGGTCTTGGGGGCGTCCTGAGCACACAGCGTGGCGCAGGCGGTGAGGATGAGGAGGGTGAGGAATCGCATTTGAAAGTCTCAGTTGCCGGCGCGGACGAATTCCTCTTTGGAGAGGCGACCGTCCTTGTCTTTGTCGAAGCGGATGAAGCGGGCTGGGGCGTCGGCTTGGTCGGCCATGTGCGGGATGAACTCTTCCTTGGCCAGGAAGCCGTCCTTATCCTTGTCCCAGGCGTCGAAGATCTTCGGGCGGTCGAGGGTGGGCTTCGCCTTGGCAGGGGCTTTCTTGACCTCTGCTCGGCTGGCTACCTTGTCGCGTGCCGGGCTGGCCGGGAGCGTCTTGGCCCAGGCGAGGGCTTTTTCGGTCAGCGTCTTGACGACGTCAGGATGCTGGCCGGCGACGTCCTGGTGTTCCCCGGGGTCCTTGGGGATGTCGAACAGCTGCGCGTTCTTGCCGGAGTGATCGACGAAGAGCTTCCAGTCGCCGTCGCGCACGCAGAGGGGCGGCGGTGCGTAGTCCGCATAAGGTCCGGCGACGCTCGAGAGCCATTCCCAGTGCAGCGCATGCGTGCGTGGCGTGGCGGGGGCGCCTCGCCAGAGGGCGGAGAGGTCTTCGCCGTCGGCGGCCAGTTCGGCGGGGACCTTGACGCCCGCTATCGCCGCGATGGTGGGAAGGAAATCGACTGCACCGACGACGGCTTTCTCCTCGATGCGGCCGGCGGGCACCTTGCCGGGCCAGCGGACGAGGCCGAAGGTGCGGATGCCGCCTTCGTACATGCTGCGCTTACGGGCGCGGAGGGGTCCCGGGCTACCGACGCCGGCGTTGGCGGCGTTGCCGACGTGATAGTCCTCGGGGCCGTTGTCGCTCGACAGTACGATGAGGGTGTCATTGGTCAGTCCAAGCTCCTCGAGCGAGTCGAGCAGGCGGCCGATCTGGGTGTCCAGGTCGGTGAGCGATGCGCAGAAGACCTGCATCTGCTTGCGCAGGTCCTTGGCGTCGCCGAAATACTTTTTGGCCCACTCGCCGAAGGCCGGGTCATCCGCCTTGGGCTGGAGGTCGGCGTAGACGGCCAGCTGTTCCGGGGTCGGTTTCAGTGGCGCGTGCGGGACGAGCGTCCACATATTGACGTAGAAGGGCTTGTCCTTGTTGGCCTGGGCGAACTTGATTGTCTCATCGACCATCAGCGCCGTGGACTTGGCGCGGAAGTAAGGCTCCTTGCCTTCATCGCCGAGCGAGGGGCCGTTGGAGTTGACCGTCTTGGAGACATCGAAGCCGTAGGCCTCGGGGGCGGGCGCGCCTTTGCCTCCACCGAGGTGCCATTTACCGAAGTGGGCCGTCGCGTAGCCGGCCTGCTTCAGGAGGTCGGGCAGGGTGGTTACGTCGGCGTCGAGCCAATCGGGCATCGAGCGGGCGGCGTTCGCGGCATGGTCGGAGAAATGCCCGTGGACCAGGTGACGTGCCGGGTAATGCGAGGTCATGAAGGCCGTGCGGCTGGGTGAGCAGACCGTGGCGGCGACGTAGAATTGGCGGAACCAGGTGCCTTCCTTGACCAGGCGATCCAGGTTAGGGGTCTTCACGTAAGGATGACCGGCGAATTTCGCGTCACCCCAGCCTTGGTCGTCAGTCAGGATGAAGATGACGTTGGGCGGCCTGGCGACGGCGGTGAGCGTGAGCAGCAGGAGGGCGAGCAGGTTTCTCATTGGGATGATTGTTTGGAAAGGGCGGGTTTAGATTTTCAAAGGATGGCTTGGTTTTAAGGCGTCAGCGGTTCGACGCGTATGTCGTCGAACCAAGTGGCTAGGGGCCTCGGGCTTTTGCCGCCGGGCTGCAGGCCGATGTCATGCTTCGCCACGTCTCCGCAGAGCGTGACGTAGGTGAGGGCTAGTTGGCCGTCGACGATGACCTTCAGTTCCTTGCCGCGTAGTTCTAAGACCAAGGAGTGCCAGGCGTCGGGAGTGATCTGGGCCTTCACGGTCTTGGCGTAGAAGAACTTCCGGTTCCAGATGCCCTTGGACTTCAGCTCGGCCGCCTCAGGCGAACCTTTCGGCTGCAGGACGTCGTTGTCCCACGCGGTGATGGCATCAGTGCGGATATGGACGCCGGCGACGTTGAAGTCTCGCTCCACGACGGGATTCGGACCACCGATGCTGATGCCGACCTGGCCCCCGGCGGAGAGTTTGAAGCGGCAGCTCACCCGGATGTCGGTCCCCGTGATCGCCCGGCGCAGTCCTGGCGGATGCTTTTCTTCCGGGAAGCACTGGCCACGGAGCGCGCCGTCGATGACTTCCCACCATTCCGGCCGCGCATCCTTGCCGCTGACGGTCTTGCCGAGCGGATGCTTGGCGTCGATGCCGCTCGCGAGGAACCCATAGGGCCCCCAATGCGTGGCGAAGGCGCCCGCGTCCGAGAAGTCGTCAGACCACGTTGCAGGGGCGGTGCCCGCAGCTTGCAGGGCTGCCAGCGGCAGAAGTAGGAGGCTAAGGAAAGTGGAACGCATGGTCTACTTGGCGGATTCGAAAGAAAGCAGGGCTTCGGCGAAGCGACGGCCGACTTCGAGCGTGCCCGCGGCGGTGAAGTGCGTGTGCGAGGGCGGCAGGGTCTCGGCGCCGACGGTGTCGACGTAACGGGTGCGGGGCAGGGTGGCGGCGACTTCTTTCTGGGCGTCGACGACTTTGGGCATGAAGGCGTTCCTGCCGTTGCCGAAGCGGGTGTTGACGCCGAGGAGCAGAATCAGGTCCGGCGCGTCGAGTTCGGTGCGCAGGCTTTTCAGCATCGCCGAGAGATTGGCCACGTAGGCGGCGGCGTCCTTGGCGTTGGCATCGCTCTCACCTTGCACCCAGACGAACGCGCGGGGGCGGAGGGTGATGTCCTTGGCTTTCGCGGCCGCGATCGCAGCTTTGGTTTCGTCGATCATCGCGCGGTAGCAGGCGTCAGCCTTGCCGGGCAGTCCGACGTTCCAATCGGCGGCGACGGACGTGCCGCTGAAGGCGGTCTTGATGACCGCGAGCGGACGGGACTCCTTTTGGGCGAGCGTGCGGACCATCCCGATCTCAGGTCCGAACCCGCCTTTGGTCTTCTTGTTGAAGTTGCCGTATTGGCGCCCGGTCTTCTTCGCGGCGTCTCCGGACATCGCCGGGGTGCGCGGCTGGAACTGCAACGTCGTCCACTGGCGGGCGCTTGTGCCATCGAATTCGTCGGGGGGCGGATCGCCCACGCGCCACCAGAACATCGTGCCGGCGTCCTTAGGGTCAGCCGGCAGTTCTTCCGCATAGGCATCGTAACCGACCGCGTTGGACTGCCCAGCGACCAAGATGAGGTCACGGGTTTCGGCGGCGAAGACCAGCCCGTGCAGGAGCAGGGCCAGACCTATGGGGAGGCGGCGGAACATGGGGTACCTCTGGGTAACCCGCCCGCTCCGGGAGTTCCACCTTTTCCTGCGGCCTAGGCCTTCATTTCGCCTCTTTTAGCAAAATCTTAGGCCGTCGTCAGGCTAGCAACTCCGGGATGACCTTACCTTCCACGTTGGTCAGCCTTCGCTGAACGCCGTTATGCTCGAAGCTCAGCTTTTCAAAGTCGAGACCGAGGAGGTGCAGGATGGTGGCATTGAAGTGGTAGAGGGGGTGGATATCGGCGACCGCTTTTTGGCCTAGTTCGTCGGTTTGGCCGTGGCTGACGCCTGGCTTGACGCCTGCGCCGGTCATCCAGCAGGTGAATCCATCGGGGTTATGGTCGCGTCCCTTGGCTCCTTTTTGGAAGAAGGGCATGCGTCCGAACTCGGTGCACCAGACGACGAGCGTGTCTTGCAAGAGGCCTCTTTGCTTGAGGTCTCGGATCAGCGCGGCGGCCGGCTGATCCAGTATCTGGGAGTGGATGTCATATTGCGCCTTCAGGTCGCTGTGGCCGTCCCAGTTCAGCTTGCCGCCGCTGGCGTAGGCGCCGTTGAAGAGCTGGACGAACCGCACGCCCTTTTCGACCAGACGTCGGGCGAGGATGCAGTTTTTCGCGAAAGCCGCCTTGTCGGGGTTACGCGTGTCGTCCGCCCCGTAGTCTTTGAGGACATGCGCGGGTTCGGTGCTGAGGTCGTTGATTTCCGGCACGCTGAGCTGCATGCGCGCCGCGAGCTCATAGCTGGCGATGCGGGCAGCGAGTTTGCTGTCGCCCGGGTGCGCTTCAAGGTGGCGGGCGTTCATCTTTTGCAAAAGCGAGCGGGCGGCGCGGTCGGCATTGTCGGAGACTCCGGCGGTGAGGTGGCGCACGGGCTTGCTTGAACTCATCGTCGTGCCTTGGAAGGCGGCGGGGAGGAAGCCGGGGCCCCAGTTGTTGGCGCCGTTCTGGGGGACGCCGCGCGGGTCAGGGATGGAGACGTAGGAGGGCAGGTTCTGGTTCTCGCTGCCAAGCGCGTAGGTCACCCATGAGCCTAACGACGGAAAGCCGTCGAGGACGAAGCCGGTGGAAAGGAAGTTCTCAGCCGGGCCGTGGGTGTTCGACTTGCTGGTGAGAGAGTGCACGAACGCGATGTCGTCCGTCAGTCCGGCGAGGTGAGGAATCATGTCGCTGACCCACTTCCCGGTCTGGCCATGCTGGCGGAAGCCATATTGGGGTCGGGCCAGGTTGCCCGCAGGGCCCTGGAATGTGACGGCGGGCCCTCCCGGCAGCGGTTTGCCGTCCCACTTGATCAGTTCGGGTTTGTAGTCCCAGGTCTCCAGCTGGCTCACCGCGCCAGCACAGAAGATCACGATGACGTTCTTCGCCTTTCCGGGAAAATGCGGCGATCTGGGCGCGTAGGGTCGGGCCGGATCGATGATCGGTCCATGGTTCTCTGCGGCGAGCAGGCCGTCGCCGCCGAGCAGGTTGGTGAGCGCGATGGACCCTAACGCGGTGGCGCTGTGGGAGAGGAACTTGCGACGGTCGAGGAGGATGTGGCCGGCGGCGGAGAGGTGTTCGGCTTGGTGGCTCATGGTTGGAAAAGGAATTCGCTGCTGTTGAAAAGGGCCCGACAAAGCACGGTGACGCCGTGCGTGCTCACCGCTTGCCGGGCTTCGGTCATCTCTTCGGCGGTCGGGTCGCGGCTGAGCGCGAGCTGGTAGGCCCGTCGGACCTGCGCCGCCGGATCCGCGCCGGCCTCCGTGCGTACGCGCTCCGCGAAATCATCCGACCTTTGCAGCGTGAATGGGCTGTTGAAGAGGTTCAGGGCCTGGATCGGCGTGGTGCTCGCGGTCCGGACCGCGGTGCTCTGGCCGGCGTCGGGGCAGTCGAAGGCGCCGAAGACGGCCTCGGGCTCGCGGCGGACCTTGTGGGCGTAGATCATGCGTCGGTGGTTCTCCGGCGAAGAGACCTCGACCGGCTTGAAGCCGGAGAGGCCGCCTCGTTTGTCGAACAAGTCGAAGCCGCGCCCGTACATCTGCAGGTTCAACTTGCCGCTCACTGCTAGCATCGCGTCCCGGATGGTCTCGGCGTCCAGCCGGCGTGAAGGAAAGCGCCAGAGCAGCCGCGTGTCGGCGTCCAACTGGGCGGACGCCGCATCGATGTCGGAGGACTGGCGATAGGTCTCGCTGAGCATGATGAGCCGATGCAGGTGTTTCACGCTCCAGCCGGCCCGGATGAACTCCTGGGCGAGCCAGTCCAGCAGCTCAGGATGGGATGGCTTCATGCCGTTATTGCCGAAGTCGCTCGGGGTCTGGACCAGCCCGCCGCCGAAATGTCCCTGCCAGACGCGGTTCACCATCACGCGGGCGGTCAGGGGATTCCGGGCGTCGGCGATCCATCCGGCCAAGGCCTGGCGCCGCGCCTGTTCCGGCGCGTCGGCTGGCAGCTGCTTGTCGCCGAGCACGCTGAGCAGGGCGGGGGCGACTTCTTCCTTCGGCTGCTCGGGGTCCCCGCGGTTGAGCAGACGGATCTTGTCCGGCGAACGGAAGACACCCGCGAATGCCTTCTGCTCCGCGTCCAGGGCGCGCTGCTCGGCGAGGAGCTTGTTCTTGTCGGCGAGCAGGCCTCTCGCCTGGGCGGCCTCTTCCTTGCCGAGTCCGTTCGTGGTGAAGCCCGTCGCGGAGGCCCCGCCGGGGGCGAACTTCGCCCGGTCGTCCGAACTGGCCACCGTCTGCCAGTTTCCGGCGGGATCCGCGATCTCGATCACGTAACTCGTGGCCAGGCGATCGGTGAACTTACCCTGCCGGTCCCGCCCCCAGACGACCCGGTCGATGTCCCGTTCCTGCCGGAAATCAAGGATCACCCAGCCTTTGCCGGTTTCGTCCGACATCCAGCTGCGGGCGTTGCCGTAGTTACCGTCGTTGACGAAACGCTGCTCATGCGTGTCGGCAGTGACCCGTTCGCCGGATACCGTGACGGTCGCGGCGCGGGCGACGTTTTCGCCGTCGGCGCCGAAGGCTTCGATCTCATCGACGCAGGGCTCGAGCCGGTTGGTCTCGCGGATGGTGAAACGCAATTTTTTCGTGCGCAGCGGCTTGAATCGTTCGACGTTCTCACGCGCGTTGACCATCGGGCGGACCGCCCCGGCGCCGGCCAACGGGACCAGCTGTGCAAGCTGTCGGTCGACGGAGACGATCGCCGCCTTGACCGACTTCAGGCGCGCACGCGCGGCTTCCGCCGCCGGAGTCCTTATCTCGCGGTCGTCGTATTCGACGCCGGCGACCAAGGCCTGCATGGCGTAGTAGTCCTTGGCGCTGATCGGGTCGAATTTATGGTCGTGGCAGCGGGCGCAGCCGACGCTGAGCCCGAGGAAGGTCTGTCCGACGTTGTTGACGATCTCGTCGAGCGCGTCCTGACGGGCGAGCCGCTTCGAAGCCTCGTCCCGGCCGATCTGTCCGGGCAGGAGGACCGAGGCCGTGACGAGGAAGCCGGTCGCGGTGTCCTGTCCGAGCGCGTCGCCGACGATCTGTTCCTTGATGAACCGGTCGTAGGGCGTGTCCTGATTGAAGGCACGGATGACGTAATCACGGTAGGGCCAGGCGTTAGGCCGCTCGGTGTTCACCTCGAACCCGTGCGTGTCGGCATACCGGACGACATCGAGCCAGTGCTGGCCCCATCGTTCTCCGTAGCGGGGGGAGGCGAGCAACCGATCGATGGCGGCCGCGCGATCGGGCTTCTGCACGAAGGCCGCGACCTCTTCCGGTGTGGGCGGTAGCCCGGTTAGGTCAAACGTCGCCCGCCGCAGCCAGGTGGCGGCATCGGCCGGAGGCGAACGTCGCAGCCCTTTTTCAGCGAGCTTGGCGTCGATGAATCCGTCGATGGAGGTTGCGGCGGACTGCGTGCTTCCGTCGGGTGATGTGCGCAGCGGCTTGAAGCTCCAGTGGTCTCGCGTGTCCTTCAACTTTACCGCGTCCACGCCGTCGGGCCAGACGGCGCCTTGGTCGATCCAAGCCGTCAACGTGGCGACCTGGGTCGCGTTGAGGCGGGTTCCCTTGGGCGGCATGACTTCATCCTCATCGCCAGAGGTCACCACTTGGAGGAGGTGGCTCTGCTTGGCTTTCCCGGGGGTGATGTCGGGCCCGTGGCTGTCGCCGCCCTTCAGCGCCGCCGACTTCACGTCGAGCCGCAGGCCGCCCTTCTGTTTCTTGTCTCCGTGACACTCGTAGCAGTGCTGCTCAAAGATGGGCCGGACTTCACGGACGAAATCCACCGGCGCGGCCGCGGCGATGACCGTGGCCAGAGGGACGCTGAAAAAATAGCTCAGTCTCATGGATGGTCTCAGCGGTAGGGGTTGCCGGCGGCAAAGAGCACCCGGATCTCTTCATCCGTCATCGCGCGACCGAGCAGGAGGAGTTCGTCCACGCGGCCGCTGAGCTTACGGTCCTGCCGGTCCCAGTTGCCGACCTGTGCTTTGCCGAGCCTGGCGGGATGCGCGACGGCTTGAAGTGATTCCTTGTCGAATCGTCCGTTGAGGTAGAATCGTACCGTCTTCTTCTCGGCGTCATAGACCGTGGCGAAATGCGCCCACCGACCTTGCTCCGGCAGGACGGAAGTGCGGGAATCCGGGTAGCCGTTGACCTCTTCCGACCCCGGAGGAAGCGTGTTGGCGTAGAGCGCCAGCCGCATGGTCATGAGCTGCGTGACCATCCAGTGGACCTGCCCCGGGTTACCCTTGTGCCATCCGTCGGTGTGGAGGAGTGATTGATAAGGCGCCCCGAGCCGATCCAGTCGCACCCAGGCCGCGAGGGTGAGTTGCGGCCATTCGCGATCGCCGCCGACATCGAGCTTCAGGTGGTCGCCTACGTTGACGAACTCCGCGGCCCGCGAGCCCGGCCAGCGACCCTGTACGGTACGGTAGATGCCCGGCTGGGCCTCGCCCGACTTGAAGTCGAGTATGGCGATGAGGGCCGGATCTTTCAACAGAGCCCCCGTCGCGGCTTCGGAGCGGGCCCTCTGTCCCGAGGATAGCCCTGCGCTCAATCCGTTCATTTCTCCTGCCTGGATGAAGGCCGAGGAGCGTAACTCGCGTTCCACGCTCATGCCGCCCTCCATCTTCGCCGCGCTGCCGCCTTGTAAGTTCAGAGCTTTCTTGTCGCCTGAGGCTCGCGCGATGACTTCGCCTTGGAAGACGTGAATCTCCGCCGCGCCGGTCGCCGGCACGTCCACGCCGAAGTGCGTGCCCAGGTCCACCGCCTCTCCCGACGGGGTGATGACCGTGAAGCCTTTCGCGGAAGGGGGCACTTCGGCCGAGAGGCGCCCCTGGGTCATGCGTAAGCGTTGTGCTGATTCGAAGCGGAACTCCGCCGGCGCCTCGATGGTGATCCGGGCTCCACGGGAAGTCATTAATTCCACCACACCAGTGTTAAGGCGATGGGTCTCTTTTCGGATAGATCTGCCATTCGCAAGTTCTTCAGACCCGGCGTCATTCACCACGGTAGCGATCACCCGTTGCGAGGTCTGCCACCAGAGGCCTCCGCCGATGAGCAAGGCCACGCCGGCCGCCGTAGCGGTGAGACGGCGCAGGGAAGTCCAGCCGGTCCAACGCGGTTTGTCCGCCGGGACATCGGCGGGAGCGCTCGCTAGAGCCTGCAGGGTCTTCTGCAGGGCCGGCCATGGCGGGGCAGGGGTCTGGGCGGCGTGGATCATACCCATCATACTCATTTCAGCTAAGCACTCTTGCCGGAATGCGTCATCTTCCCGGAAGCGCGTCAGCAAGCGCCCGCGCTCGGGTTCCGGTACCTCCGCGCCTCCTGTCCAGGCTTGGAGGAAGATCAGCAGGTCGTCGTTCATGAGAGGTTCTCCTTGGTCAGGCAGTCGCGCAGCAGTTGGTTGGCGCGGTAATGGAGCTGATAGACCGCGGGAATCGTGGTCCGCAGTTGCTCCGCCAGGATCGCCGGCTGGGCGCCGTTGAGCCCGGCGTTAACTACTCGTCGGAGCTTCTCCGGGAGGCGGGAGATGCAGAGGGTGAGTTTCTCGATTCGTCCCGCCTCCGCCTGACGATGGCCCGCATCGATCTCGGCTTCGAGGAGACGGCAGACCTCGGCTTGGAATCGTTCCGTCGCGCCCGCCCGTCGTTGCTGGCTGCGGAAGTACGTTAGCAGGCGGTGGCGCGCTATCCCTCGGAGCCATGCCCCGAAGTCGCTTTCCCGGCGGAATTTTCCGAGGTCACGCCAGGCCGTGATGAAGACTTCCTGGGTCAGGTCGTCGGCTTCGGCGCGGTCATAGAGTCGGCTGGCCACATAGCCGCGGAGCATGACTTCATATCGTCGCACGACTTCCAGGTAGAGGCCCGACTCACCTCGCAGGATGCGCTCAAGCAGCGCGGCAAGGTCGAGGTCTTTGGGTTCCATGACAGGCTGGGGTTATAGTTTCCTATCCAAGATGTGCCGACCGACGGGCACATCTCACAGTGTTTTTAACGGGGTCGCCAGCCTTGCCGCCCGCCCCGGATGAACGGGTGGCCCGTTTAGGGCTTTATTTTGCCTCTTTTAGGAGGAACTCGACCAGCTCCGGGCAGGCGAAGAACGAGGGGCCGACCTTATGGCCTTCGCCGGGGACAATCTTGACCGTAAACTTACCCCCGAGGGCCTCGTAACGCGCCTTGAGGAGCAGGGTGTTGTCCTGGTGCGGGACGACCACGTCGTTGTCACCATGGACGGCGAACATGGGGACCTTGGCGGCAGCAAGGCCGGCGAGATTATCGGGCGGGTTGAACTCCTTGATCCTGAAGGTGAGTTCGGACTCGGTCATCTCGAAATCCCCGAGCGTCTGCACCTTCGAATTCTTCAGCGGCCAGCTGGCGAGGTTGCAGACCGGATAGATGCCGATCCAGGCCTTCACCTTGTCGGGATTACGGAACGCCCAAGTGAGCGTCATCATCCCGCCGCGACTCTGACCGAGCAGGATCGGCTTGGGCGAATAGCCGCGCTTCACCATCTCGTCGTAGAACTTCGTGAACTGGGCGGCGCTCTTCGGGGCGCCGCGGACTTCGCCGAGGTCGTAGCCGGCGATGGCGATGCCCGCCTTCTGGCAGGCGTCGGCGTAGAGCTTGTGCTGGACGATCGAGACGCTCCCCTTGAGCGCTGGCGCGTACCATAGCCAAGGCTTTCCTTCCGCCGGCTTCACGGCCGGGTGAATCACGGCCTTATGCCCGTCGACCTCGAAGGTCTCGGCCGCGAAGAGCGGAGCGATGGCGAGGCAGACAAGGAGTAGCGACCGGGTCATCATTCGATGAAAATCAGTTCGTTACCGTTGAGCAAGGCGCGGCAGAAGGCGGGTTTGCCGTGCTGGGCGATGAGCTTCTCGGCCGCAGCGCGTTCGGTGGATGTGGGCGGTCGTTGCAGGGCGAACGAATAGGCCTGGGCGATTGGATCGGTGCCGTCGAGGCGGCCGGCGAGGGCTTTGGCCATATCCAGCGTGAAGCTATTATTAAACAGGGTGAGGGCCTGCAGGGGGGAGGTGGTGTTGGCGCGCTTAGGCGACGCGAAGGCGATGTCAGGGAGGTCAAAGTCGTTCAGGATGTCGACCACGCTGGCGCGGGCGTTCTGGTGGTAGACGGCGCGTCGATAGGTTTCTGGGC
>CANCHK010000010.1 GCA_947377865.1 Opitutia bacterium
GGCCGCGTTTCCCTAGACGAACGCTTTTACCTGTCCGCGGACGACTTCTTCCCCGCCAACGCCGGCCTCGGCCTGACGTATGACGACGTCTCCCTGGCGACCCGCTACTCCGAGGTCCTCCCCCGGATGACCCGCCTCGATTCGTCCCTTTCCGACGCCCTGGCGCTCTCCCTTCCGATCGTCTCGTCCGATATGGACACGGTCACCGAGCATCGCATGGCCATCGCGATGGCCCTCAACGGCGGCCTCGGCCTCCTTCACTATAACATGCCGGAAGCCGACCAGGTGGCCGAAGTCCGTCGCGTGAAGAACCACATCCACGGCATGATCGGCGACCCCGCGGTCGTCTCGGCCGACGATACCATCGCCCAAGTCCTCGCCCGTATTGAACGCGACGGCCTGGCATTCAGCACTTTCCCGGTCACCGCCCCCGACGGCACACTCCTCGGCCTCCTGCCCGGCAGCACCGTCAAAGAACGCCACGGCCAGCGGAAGGTCGCCGCGGTCATGATCCCGCGCGACAAGGTCTTCACCGTCGGCGAGAAGGATCTCGGCAAGGACCCCATCGCCACCGCCGACCGCAAGTTCTCCGAGCACGTCGGCCAGAACAAGCTCCTCGTCGTCGACGCCAAGAACAAGCTGCGCGGCCTTTTCACTCTCAGCGATATCGAGCGCATCTCCGAAGAATCCCGCGCCCACGTCCGCCCCACCCGCGATGCCGATTTCCGTCTCCGCGTCGGCGTCGCCATCTCGGTGCCCCGCACGGCCGACGGCGAAATCGACCGTACCCGCCTGCTCGCCCACGTCAGCGCTCTCATTGACGAAGGTGCGGACGCTCTCGCGATCTCCACCGCCCACGGCCACACTAAGGGCGTCGGCGATGCGCTGCGCCTACTTCGAAAAGCCCATAAGGACATCACCCTCATTGCCGGTAACGTCACCAGCGGCGAAGGTGTCGAATTCCTCGCCGCCGCTGGCGCCGATACCGTCAAGATCGGCCAGGGCCCCGGCTCGATCTGCACCACTCGCATCGTCGCGGGTGTCGGCATCCCACAGCTCACCGCTCTTTACGTCGCCTCCCGCGCCGCCGCCAAGAAGGGCGTGCGTATCCTCGCCGACGGTGGCATCACGAAGAGCGGCGACATCGTCAAGGCGCTCACGCTTGCCGACGCGGTCATCCTCGGCGGCCTCCTCGCCGGCAGCCGTGAAGCCCCGGGCAAGCTGATGGAAATTAACGGCAAGACTTATAAGGAATACCGCGGTATGGGTTCGCACGAAGCCATGCGCAAGGGTTCCGCCGCCCGCTACGGACACTCCGCCAGCGGTAAGTTCAGCAAGGTCGCCGCTGAAGGCATCGAAGCGCTCAAGGAAGTTTCCGGCACGGTCGACCAGGTGCTCGGCACCCTCGCCGGCGGCGTCCAGAGCGGCCTCGGCTACCTCGGCGCAGCCAACCTCGCCGAACACCGTAAGCGCGCCCGCTACATCCGCGTGACTCCGGCCGGCCAGCGTGAAGCCGCCCCGCACGACGTCATCGAAATCAAGGCCGGCTCCTAATTCTTTCCATGGCTGCGTTCTTCCGAGGCTTACTCCTCTTCTTTTTCGGCGCCGCCGTCGGCGCTACCGGCGTCTTGTTTTTTGCGCCGAGCTTCAATGTCATCGTGAGCCGGGGGCCAATGCCCGTGAAGCCTGTCGAGCTCGCGGCAGTGCCTGCTCCGGCCGCTCCTGCTGTGGTCGTCAAGGCATCCGAACCCGTGCCGCTCGCCGCCGCTCCAATCACTGCCGCGGCGCCTTCTGCTCCGGCTCTCATGCCTGCCAGTGCTGTGAGTGCGCCCGCAGCAGTGGCGGCTACTCAGGAGCCGGCAACGTCCGAGCCCGCCCTCGACTTCAAATCCATCTCCGAGCACCTAATCCTCTGGCCCAACACGGTGACGGTGAAGACCGCGACGACCGTGCCGGTACTGGCTGACGGTAAGAAAATCCAAGACTTGGCCCTCGAGGTTGGCACAACCTTACAGCTCTCGAAGGTCCTCGCCGATGGGTCGCTCGAGGTCCGCGCTAAGGGTGCCAAGTTTGAGATCAAGGGCGCCCTCACCGATTTCCGCGCCGAACTCGGCAAGCGCGTCTCTGAGCTGGTCGCCAAGGGTACGAAGATAGACGCGCCTTTCCCCGTGGCCCCCGCCCCCATGCCTGCGGAGGCAGCCGCCGGCTCACCGACCGCCGCAATTTCAGTGTCACCGGGCGCCGCGGCTACTTCAAAGGGTCCTCTCACCCTCGCGCAGCGGGTCGATGTCCTTTTTGGAAATAAGCCGGCCGCGGTCGCTCCAGTCTCGGTCGTCGCGGCGCCCGCGGCACCCGCGGCACCCGCGGCACCCGCGGCACCCGCGACGTCCGTCGCTCCTGTCGTCGATGCCGCTGTGGCGGTGCCCACCGCCGACCCGAAGGGTGCAGAAAAGGGCAAGGAACTCGACCGTAAGATCAACCAGCTCTTTAAGTGATCCGTCCGTGAGTCACGCGAAGATCTACTCTTGGAACGTTAATGGAGTCCGCTCCGCCTTGGGCAAGGGGCTTGCCGACTTCATCGCGTCGGCCGACCCGGATGTGCTCTGCCTGCAGGAGACGAAGTGCGAGACCACGGTCGCCTCGACCCTGGGCTTGGCTTACCCGCATCAGTTCTGGCACGAGGCCGAGAAGAAGGGCTACTCCGGTACCGCCGTGCTTTCTAAGTCCGCCCCACTTTCCGTGGCCACAGATTTCCCGGGCGACCATCCGCCCGAAGGTCGCGTGGTCACCGCCGAATTCAAGGGCGTCTTTGTCGTCAGTGCCTACGTTCCGAATTCCCAGCGGGAACTCGAGCGGCTCGACTATCGTCTGCAGTGGGACGCCGACTTCCGCAAATACCTAGCCCGCTTGGCCAAGAAGAAACCTGTCGTAGTCTGCGGGGACCTCAACGTCGCGCACGCCGAGATCGACCTCGCCAATCCATCTACGAATCGCCGCAACGCGGGCTTCACCGACGAGGAGCGCGAATCCTTCAGCCAATTACTTTCGCAGCACGGCTTCACGGACACTTTCCGGGCGGAGCATCCCGAATTAGCAAAGCGTTACAGTTGGTGGTCTTATCGTCCCGGTATCCGCGCCCGGAATATCGGCTGGCGCCTGGATTACTGCCTGACCTCCGACGGCCTGCAGTATTCGCAACCCGACATCCATGACAAGGTGACGGGTTCCGACCACTGCCCCGTGTCGGTCCGCGTTCAGGCCGAGCTCTGATCCGTTGACGTGTGTTCGCCGGTCAGTCGGCGCACCCAGGGGACGAGTACCAGGAGTAGCACCGTCATCCCGCCCACGAGCAGCGCTTGCTGCCAGAAGAAGTGCGCAAGCGACTGAGGATCCTTGGCGTTGAACTCGGCTGCGACCACGCCCGCGAGTTTATTCCCGAGCGCGGTACCGAGGAACCAGATGCCCATCACGAGCCCGGTGAGCTTCACGGGGGCTAGCTTGGTCATCGCGCTTAGCCCGACCGGGCTGAGACAGAGTTCGCCGAGGGTCTGGAGGAAGTAGACGCCGATCAGCCACCAAGGACTGACCTTCCCGGCGGCGGTGAGCTGCGCGGCGGGGACGAGTAACGCGAACGACAATCCGAGGAATACGAGTCCCCAGACAAACTTCATCGGGATTGAGGGCTGCTTCTCGCGTAGCCTTACCCAGAGCCACGCGAACAGGGGCGCCAGCGCGAGGATGAAGAGCGAGTTCACGGACTGGAACCACGATGAGGGGAAGTCGAAACCTAGCAGCCTATTGAGCGTGAGTTCGTCGGCGAACAGCGTGAGCGAAGAGCCGGCCTGTTCAAAGACCGCCCAGAATAGGATCGCGCAGATGAAGAATACGAGAATCGCCGCGATGCGATGGCTATCCTGGTCTCTCTGCACGACGCCAAACCAGATCACGCCGACGATTGGGAGCGCATAGACGATCGGATTGATCCAGGATACGTAGTCCGAGGCGATCATCACGCCGAGCAGTGACGATGTCCCCAGTGCGACCAGTGCGAGACGACCCCACGGGCGAGGCGCGTCTGCTTGGGGAGGATGGCCGACGTGCGACAGCCAATGCCAGTGGCGCAGGTAGACGATCATGCCGAGCGTCATGCCGACTCCCGCCGCACCGAAGCCCCAGTGCCAGCTATGTGTCGGGTCGAGGCCCCATCCGGCCAGCAAAGCTTTAAACTGTTCTCCTTGCGCGAGCCAGCCGACGACCAGTGGCGCGGCGAACGCGCCGAGGTTGATACCCATGTAGAAGAGCGAGAAGCCAGCGTCGCGACGCGTGTCGCCATGCGAGTATAATCCGCCGACGAGCGTGCTGATGCTCGGCTTGAGCAGGCCGGTACCGAGCGCGACGAGGATGAGCCCGGCGTAGAAGGTCGCTACGGAATTGAATGCCAGTAGGTAATGCCCCGCGGTAATGATCACCCCGCCGACTAGGACGGCACGCCGGGCGCCGATGAAGTTGTCTGCAAGGTAGCCGCCAAGAATACACACCATGTAACTCGCCATGGTGTAGTTGCCGTAAATCTGCGCCGCGAACTTCTGGTCCATGCCCATCCCTCCCATTGCGAGCGGCGCGATCATGAACAGCAGGAGAATCGCCCGCATGCCGTAATAGGAGAACCGCTCCCACATCTCGGCGTAGAACAGCATACTCAGCCCCCGGGGGTGGCCGGCTATACCCCCGTGGTCGCGCTCGGTGTGCTTGGCCAGCGATTCGACGTCTGGGGTCAGTTCGTGCATCGGAGGGGGTTATAAGCGGGGAAGCGGGGGAGGGGGAGCCGGGAATGCAATCCGGCCCAGCCAGCGGGTCGGCGTTGACAAAAGGGGTCCAAGGTCTAGTTTTGAGACTCATTCTCAATTAGAGTGACTCCGCTTTCCCAACTTCTACCCGGCCAATTCGGCAAGCTGGCCTCGCTCAATCCCGAGCGCGGGGTGGATCAGCGTCTGATGGCTCTCGGCCTACTCCCGGGCATGGTCTTGAAGCTTATCCGCCGGGCGCCCCTCGGCGACCCGCTCGCCATCGAGTTCGGTGGCCAGGTCGTCAGCCTGCGTCTCGCCGAAGCCGAGAACCTGATCGTCGACGTCTCCGCCGACTGTCCCATCCAACGCCCACGCCAACCGTGAGCACTCCCGATGCAGGCCTGCTGGTTGCGCTCGTCGGTAACCCTAACACCGGCAAGTCGACCCTCTTTAACGCCCTAACGGGCCTGCGTCAGCGCGTCGGCAATTACCCGGGCGTCACCGTCGCGCGCAAGTCCGGCACGTGCGACCTCGGCGACGGACAGAAGGTCGAGCTCGTCGATCTGCCTGGGCTCTACTCGCTCGCGGCGGCTTCGCCCGATGAGCAAGTCGTCATCGATGCGCTGTCAGGCAATATCGCTGGCGATCGTCGTCCCGACGCCGTGGTGCTCGTCGTCGATTCCACGAATCTGCTCCGCAATCTCTTCCTCGCTTCGCAGGTCGCCGAGCTCGGTCGTCCAGTGGTCATCGTGCTTAACCAAGCTGACGTCGCCAAGGAGCAAGGCCTGCGCATCGATACCGAGTTGCTTTCCCGTCGCCTCGGCGGCGTGCCTGTCGTGATGTCGTCTGCTTGGAAAGGCGAAGGCATCCTCGACGTGCGTCGAGCGATCGCCAGCGCGGTGGCTAACCAGACGCCCATGAAGCGCGTCGCGTGGCCGACCAACATCGCCGCCGCTTTGACCGATGTCGCGACGGCCGCCGCTGCTGACACGGGTAAGCCAGTCACAGAGGCAGAAGGCCAACGCCTGCTCTTCGACACGAATCCTTCGACCGCCGATCGCCTGGGCTGGACTCTCGCCCAGCGGGACAAGACCTTGCGCTCCGCTCGCGATCGCGTCCGTAATTCCGGCTACAACCCGATGGCCGCTGAACCGCTCGTGCATTATGCGCACCTACGCATCATCCTCGAAGGTGTGGTGACCGAAGGTGCAGGTAAGGCCGGACGCAGTGCCGCCGTCGACCGTCTGCTGCTCCATCGCTTCCTCGGGCCCGTTCTGTTCTTGGGCATCATGCTCGGCTTCTTCGGCTCCGTTTTCTGGCTGGCGAAGTTCCCCATGGCTTGGATCCAGTCCGGAGTAGATTGGACGAAGACCATCGTCGCGCCGCCTCTGGATGCCTATCCGATGCTCCAGAGCCTGCTGGCGGACGGCATCATCGGGGGCGTTGGGGCCTTCCTGGTCTTCCTGCCGCAGATTCTGATCCTCTTCCTTTTTATCGGAATCCTCGAAGACAGCGGCTACATGGCGCGTGCGGCGTTTATCATGGACCGCCTGTTCAGCTGGTGCGGCCTGAATGGGAAGAGCTTCGTCCCGCTGCTCTCTGGTTTTGCCTGCGCGATTCCTAGCCTTCTTTCCACGCGGACGATCGAAGACCCTAAAGCCCGTCTCGCGACCGCCTTTGTGGTGCCGTTCATGAGCTGCTCGGCGCGCTTCCCAATCTACGCGCTGATGTGCGCCGCCTTTATCGGCCCGCTCTACGGGCCGGGCTGGGAATCTGTCGTCATGGTCGGCATGCACTGCGTCGGGTTGTTCTTTGCCGTCCCGACCGCGTTCGTGCTCACCCGCCTCGTGCTCAAGGTGAAGCCGCAGCCGTTCGTACTCGAGCTCCCGCGCTACCAGATGCCCAAGCCGCGCGATGTCCTCTGGCGCATGTGGCAGAACGCCGCCGAGTTCGTCTCCAAAGCGGGCACGGTCATCTTCGCCATCACGATCATCGTGTGGGCACTTTCCTACTTCCCGCGCGACGCATCGGTCGCCGAACGTATCAAGGCGTCCAACCCCACAGCCGCCGAAGAAGTGGTGAAGGCCAAGACTCAGGCCGCTTACGTCGAACAGTCCTACATGGGACGATTTGGCAAGGCGGTGCAGCCGGTCTTCGACCCGCTCGGCTTCGACTGGAAGATCACCGTCGGCGTGCTGGCGAGCTTCCCGGCCCGCGAGGTCATCGTCTCGACGCTCGGGGTGACCTATTCCGTGGGCGAAGGCGCAAAGGCGGATAGCCAACATCTTCGCAAGGCGATGCAGGATGCGAAGTGGTCCGAAGGCCCGCGCGCTGGCAGCCCGATCTTCTCCCTCGCCGCGGTGCTCGCCCTAATGGTGTTTTTCGCCCTCTGCTCGCAGTGTGGCCCGACCATCGCCACGCTCGCTCAGGAGACCGGCGGCTGGAAGTGGGCCGCGGGCTCCTTCGTCTACATGACGGCCCTTGCTTGGCTCGCCGGCACGGCCGTCTATCAAGTCGTCATCCGACTCACATGAACCTCGAAGCCGTTATCGTCGGTGCCATCGTGGGTTTCGCCGTGGCTTGGCTCGTGCGCCGGTGGCTCGCCGCCGCTCGTCGTCGTAAGGAAGGTGGCTGTGCTGGGGATTGCGGCTGCGCGACGAAACTAAAGCCTAAGAAGTAAGCGATGGCTGTGGCATAGTGGGTTTCTGGTGACATGCTATCGGGATGTCCCTCAAAACCCGCCACACCCGTCATCGCGCCAAAGCCCCGGTCAGCCCTCGTGCCACGCGACTGTCGGTCCGCAAGGTGAACCGTTCCAAGGCGAAGCCGAAGGCAGCGAAGTAAGCCTTAGAGGCAAGTTGACCGGTTGATCGGTTGAATCGTTGGCCAGGAAGATCGCGTCGCTCAAGGGGAGGCCGGAAACCGGGAAGTTAGCTTCGGGCACATCCTTTCGGGTGACAGGTGACGGCCATCAGGGCATCAGCCTCCCAGGAGTCGGCCATTCAGCTATCGGCTGCCGGCTCCAGGCTCCCGCGGCCGATCGCCGAGAAGCCGATACCTGAGTTGCCGTCACCCGTGGCTGTCACCCGTCACCCGGAATTTAAATCCCCTGCAAATCATCCGGTTCCCCTTTGAGCCTTATCTCTCTCTGTTCAACCGAGCCTCTGAGCCTCTCATGTGCGCTTCGTGTCCCCCTGTCACCATGCCAGCAGATCCCCACGCGGCTCTTCTGGTCAACCGAGCCTCTGGGCCTCCGTGCCTCTCATGTGTTCCCCTGTCCCCTTGTCACCGTGCCAGCATGCCCCCTCGCGCTAGCTCGCGCTCACACCGGCTGCTGCTGACTGAGGCAATGCAGCGCGCCGCCTTCGATGAGCAGCAAGCGGCAATCGATGCCCGCGATCTTGCGGCCGGGGAAGCAGTCGCCGATGATGCCCATGGCGATCTTGTCGGAATCCTGGCCGTAGAGAGGCACAAGGACTCCGCCGTTCACGATGAGGAAATTGGCGTGGCTCGGGGGCAGGTCGCGGCCGGCGAGGCGGATCGGCTTGGGCAGCGGGAGCTCGAGGACGTCGAGCCGCTGGCCGCGCGGACGCATCTCGCGCAGGCGCTTGAGGTTCTCCTGCATCGGCGCGTAGTTGGGCGAGGCCTTATCGGCTTCGCTGACGGCAAGAATCGTGCGCGGTGCGATGAAGCGGGCGAGGTTGTCGATATGGCCGTCGGTATCGTCGTTGGCCAGGCCTTCGCCGATCCAGAGGAGTTCGTCGATCGCGAGTCCGTCGCGGATGGCGGCGTGGAACGCGGCGTCGTCGCGGCCTTCGGCGCGGTTCGGGTTGTTCTGCACGGCCTCGGTGGTGAGGAGCAGGCCGTCGCCGGAGACTTCGATGCCGCCGCCTTCGAGTTCGAAAGGATAGCTGAACTTCTTCACGCCGAGGCGCGCGGCGATCTTGCCGGGGACCTGGTTATCGAGCGACGCCTCGAACTTGCCGCCCCAGCCGTGGAATTCCCAGTCGGTGAGCGCGAGCTCCTTCGTCGCGTCGTTTTTTACGAAGATCGGGCCGTGGTCGCGGCACCAGACGTCGTCGGTCGCGATGTCGGTCAGTTCGATGACGGAAAGGTCGGCCTTGGCTTCCTTGAGCTCGCGTTCGGCTTCGGCTCGCAGCTTGCCCGCGGCGTTGATCTTCACCGGCTGGAACTTCGAGATCGCGGCGGCGAACTCCGCGAACTTCGCGGGGATGAGGCCGTAGTGGCCGGGCCAGAGCGCGGTGTTCGACGGCCAGGATAGCCACGTGGCGGACTGGGGTTCCCATTCCGCTGGCATGCGGAATCCGAGGGAGCGTGGCGTGGACATGTGGAAGGTCAGTCGCGCAGACGGCGCGTCAGGTCGCCGTAGGCGTCGATGCGTCGGTCGCGGAAGAACGGCCAGATGCGCCGGAATTCGCGTTGCTTCACGAGGTCGCAATCGGCGAGGAGGACTTCTTCCTTCTCGATGGAGGCGCGGGCGACGATCTCGCCATACGGATCCGACACGAAGCTCTGGCCCCAGAACTGGGTGCGGCCTTCGCTGCCGACGCGGTTGGTCGCGGCGACGTAGCAGCCGTTGGCGACGCCGTGGCCGCGCTGGACGGTTTCCCAGGCGTTATGCTGCGCGTGGCCGAGGGCGGCCTTCTCTTCGGGCAGCCAGCCGATGGCGGTCGGGTAGAAGAGGATCTGCGCGCCGCCGAGCGCGGTGAGGCGCGCGGCTTCAGGGTACCACTGGTCCCAGCAGATGAGCACGCCGATATCGCCGTGCGCGGTCTTCCAGGTGCGGAAGCCGAGGTCGCCAGGCGTGAAGTAGAATTTCTCCTCGAAGCCCGGGTCCTGCGGGATGTGCATCTTACGGTACTTGCCGAGCACGGTGCCGTCGGCATCGATGACGGCCGCGGTGTTGTGGTAGACCTCGCTGCCGCGCGCTTCGAACAGCGGGGCGATGATGACGACGCCGAGACGCTTGGCGGCCTTGGCGAGTTCGGTCACGGACGGTCCGGTCTCGATCGGCTCGGCGAGGTCGAAGTTCTTCGGGTCTTGATTAATGCAGAAATACTTCGTCGTGAACATCTCCTGCAAGCCGATGATCTTGGCACCCTTGGCCGCCGCTTCTTCGATGCGGGGCAAGGTCTTGCGCACGTTCGCCGCCGGAGTGTCCTCGGCAGTGAGCTGGATGAGACCGACGCGGACGGAGTCAGCCATGACGGGGTCGTCAGTAGACGAGCTTGTTGATGGGGTACTCCACGATGCCCTCGGCACCAGCGGCCTTGAGGGTCGGGATGAACTCGCGGGCCTGGCGGGCGTCGATGATCGTCTCGACGGCGATCCACTCGGGATTGCTCAGCGGAGAGACGGTCGGATTGCGCAGGGCAGGGAGGGCGGCGGCGATCTGGTCGAGCTTCGCCTTCGGAAGATTGAACTTCAGGCCGACCATGTGCTGTGCGGCGAGGGCGCCCTGCAGCATGAGGACGATCTGTTCAATCTTAGCGCGCTTGGCGGGATTGGCCCAGGCGGCCTTGTTCGCGACGAGGACGGTGGTGGTCTCCATGAGCTGGGCTACGATGCGCAGCTTGTTGGCCTTGATGGAGGAACCGGTCTCGGTGATGTCGACGATGGCGTCGGCGAGCTCAGGTACCTTCACTTCGGTGGCGCCCCAGGAGAATTCGACTTCGCATTCGACGCCCTGCGCCTTGAACCAGCGGCGGGTGGTCTCGACGAGTTCGGTGGCGACGCGCTTACCGGCGAGGTCCTTGGCGGTCTGGACCGGAGAGGCTTCGGGCACGCAGAGAACCCAGCGAGATTTCTGGGCAGAGGCGCGACTGTAGATCAGTTCGCAGACCTGCACGACGTCGGCATTGTTTTCCTGGACCCAGTCCTGACCGGTGAGGCCACAGTCGAAGAAGCCATGCTCGACATAGCGGGCGACTTCCTGGGCGCGGATGAAGCGGCCATCGAGGGCGGGATCATCGAAGGAGGGGCGGTAAGAGCGGCTGCTCTTCGTCACGGGGAACCCGGCGCGGGCAAACAGCTGGAGAGTGGCCTCTTCCAGGCTTCCCTTGGGCAGACCGAGCATCAATTTGGCGGCTTCCTGACTCATTAGACTATTGAGGAAGACCACCCAACGCCCCTCCGCAAGCATTAAGGGGTTGACGGGGAACCCCCGCGAAATGACCATTTTTCAGCCAAATATCATGTATCGCTCCCTGTTTCTTCTCGCACTTGCCGCGGCCATCGTGGGCTGCAAATCTGGTAAGTCTCCCCGCTCTGCCCCCGCTGCTGGTGGCGAGCCCCGTTTCTCTTGGCAGAAGGATGCGCCGGCGACCGCCGACGGCTCTCACGTGACGGTACTATCGGTTCGCCCAAACTTCGCCCTCATCGAGCTCTCGGCCATCGAGAAGCGTGATCCCGGCTCCCGCCTGCAATTGTCCAAGGGCGGGAAAAACTTCGTCGTCGAAGTCATCAAGGCCGATGATCGCTCCGCCGTGGTCTCCATTCTGGCTGGCCAGGCTGCCGTCCCCGCGGTCGGTGCCGGTGACGAACTGGGCCTCGCTGTCTTGGCCCAGTAAGGAACGCTGGGAGTCACACCCCGTGACAGAAGGACCCGCTTGCCCACCGCAGCGGGTCTTTTTCTTGCCCAGTATCCCTGAAAGCCTCCGATAAGCCCACTTTTTGCCTCCGCCGTTGACCCTGCTCGGTGGCATGCCTACTGCTCGGTTTTAGCGTCACCTGATGTCTGTCCCCCCTAAAACCACCCGTCTCGGCTCCGCCCTGCGCAAACTCCTCACAATGCTGTGTGGAGTAGCGCTGTTTCTGGTCGTGGTCGGCTTGCTGGGCGTTTGGGCCTTGGGTCGGTTCGCCCCCAAGCTGCTCGACTACTCCTTGGCCACTAAGTCCGGCGCCCATCTCGCGGTCGAAAGCAATGAGACCAATCTCTTCGCAGGACGCCTCGCACTCACCGGGCTGACCATCACTAATCCGACCCGCTGGTCTGAAAAGGAATTCTTGAAAGTTCGCCGCCTCGCTATCGAGCTCGAGCCGCTGACGTTCTTTGAGGGTGGTAGCCAGATTGTCACTGATGCCGAACTCGACATCGAGCACCTGACGATCGTCGGCAAGGCTGACTTCCTCGCCGATAACAACGCGAAGGACATCTTCAATGGACTGAAAGCCGCTCCAGGGCCTACGGCTGACCCCTCGCCTGCACCAGGACCGGCCGCCGCCAAGCAGCCGTTCCTGATCAAGCACCTGCGCGTACGCGTCGACCGTATCACGGTGATTTCCGGCGATGGAACCGACCAGCGCAAGCTGGTCATCGACCAATCCTTTGACTACGTCTTCGAGGCCCGCGACATCACCGAGCACAACTTCGACGAGAAAGTTTCCCGTCCGATGGGCACGCAGGCCGTAAAGACCGCCGCCTTGAAGCAACCGGAACTTCTGATGGACCTTGCCCGCCAACGTCTCCGCAAGTCCGTGACCGAGAAGCTTCTCGGCGAAAAATAATCTTATGACTGATCCGACCGCCTCTTCCGAACCGACTCCGCCCGAAGCCCGCCTCGCCGAGCTCGAGGGCGAGATCGCGCGACTCAAGGACACGGTGCTGCGCAGCAACGCCGACCAGCAGAACCAGCAGCGTCGCCATCAGCGCGAACGCGAGGAGCTGCGCAAGTACGCCACATCCGGCCTGCTCGAAGATCTCCTCCCTGCGCTGGATTCGCTCAACCTCGGCCTGGAGTCCGCCGCGAAGCAGACCGACGGAAGGGCCGTTGCCGAAGGCTTTCGGATGGCAGTCGGCCAGCTCCGCTCGATCCTTTCCTCGCAGGGCCTCGTCGAGGTGACCCCGGTTGGCCAGCCTTTCGATCCCGCCCGCCATGAAGCTGTAGGCTCAGAGCCCAGCACCGACGTGGCCGAAGGCACGGTGCTCCGCGTCGCCCGCTCTGGCTGGCTGCTTCACGACCGCGTCCTCCGTCCGGCTGCAGTCTTTGTTTCTTCCGGCGCCGCCAAGTAATTTACCCCGATGGCCGACGACTATTATTCCTTGCTGGGCGTGGCGAAGTCCGCCTCTGCCGAAGAGCTCAAGAAGGCCTACCGCAAGAAGGCGATGGAATTCCATCCGGACCGCAACCCGGGCAACAAAGAAGCGGAGGAGAAGTTCAAGAAGGTTTCCCGCGCCTACGAAATCCTCGGCGACGACGCCAAGCGTAAGCTTTACGACCAACACGGCGAGGCGGCTTTCGACCCTAATATGGGCGCAGGCGCCGGGCGTGGTCCAGCTGGCGGCGGTTTCCGCGGCGCCGACCCGCGCGATATTTTCGAACAGATGTTCGGTGGGAGTGGTGGTGGCGGTTTTGGCGACATGTTCGGCGGGGGCGCCCAAGGCCACGACAACGCTGGCGAAGACTTACGCGTTGACCTTAAAATTTCGCTCGAAGAGGCGGCCGAAGGCGTCGAGCGCAAGATTCCTTATCGTAAGCACGTCGCTTGCGCAAAGTGCTCTGGTTCCGGCGCCGAAGCCGGAGCGAAGAAGACGCGTTGTCCGACCTGCCATGGTCACGGACAGGTCGTGCGCTCCCAAGGTTTCTTCTCGATGAAGCAGACCTGTCCGAGTTGCGGCGGTGAAGGCGAACGTATCGATAAGCCTTGCAAGCCCTGCTCCGGCGAAGGCCGGACGGTTGCCGAATCCACGGTCAGCCTCCGCATCCCTCCTGGTGTCGATACGGGTACGAAGCTCCGCTCTAGCGGCAACGGATCCGCGGGCCGTCGGGGTGCCCAGGCGGGCGACCTGTACGTCTACATCACGGTCACGGATCACGAGCTCTTCGAGCGCGACGGCGACGACCTGGCCTGCAGTGTCCCGGTGAAGTTCTCCATCGCCACCCTCGGCGGCAAGATCGTCGTCCCAAAGCTCAAGGGTAAGACCACCTTGAATATCCCCTCTGGCACCCAAGGCGGCACGATCTTCCGTCTTCGCGGCGAAGGTATGCCTCCGCTCCGCGGCTCGACCTCGGGTGATCTCTTGGTGCGTGTCGACATCGACGTCCCGAAGAAGATGACCGATAAGGAAAAGGAAGCCCTCAAGGCCTACGCCGCCGCTTGCGGCGACGAAGCCGCGCCGGTCTCCGAATCCTGGCGTACGAAGTTCAAGAAGTTCTTCCCTTAACCCCCTTGCCCGATGGGGGGCGGGTCGTAAGGTGAACCCATGCCGCGCGACCCCGGCCAGACCGATCGACTCATCCGCCGTCTCCGCTGGGACGAGCTAGATCGGTCATGGTTGCTCCGTTTTGCGGAGTTCGCGCGCGAAGAAGATCTCGCCGGCCTCGGCCTCTCCCAGCGCCCGCTCCGCCCTGGCGATCCATCGGCTGCCTTACTTGCGGGCGCCGAACGCGCTCGCGCCCGCGTGGTCGCGCGACGTCCGATGGCCCTCGCCGGCCTCGGCCTACTCGACGTGGTCTTCGCGGCTTATGGCGGCCGCTGCCATGCCAAGCCGCTCGCCTATGACGGTCAGTTTGTGCCCGCCGGCACCGCGGTCGCCGAAGTCGAAGGCCCCGCCACCGAACTACTTTCCGCCGAACGCATTCTCCTCAATTTCCTCCAACGCCTCTGCGGCGTGGCCACGCGCACCCGTGAGCACGTCCTCGCACTGGGTTCTTCGCCGACGAAGCTACTCGATACGCGTAAGACGACGCCGGGATTTCGTATGCTTGAAAAGTATGCAGTCGGCCAGGGCGGCGGCTATAACCACCGCCTCGGGCTTTTCGACCGCATCATGGTGAAAGATAATCACCTCGCGGCCGGTGGCGCCACGGCTGGCGAACGCATGACGAAGTTGGTCCAGCGCGCGCGCGACAGTCGCCCAGACCTACTCGTCGAAGTCGAAGTCGACCGCCTTGATCAGATTACTCCGGCACTCGCTGCCGGGGCTGATATCATCTTGCTCGATAACTTCCCGCATGCGGACCTTCGGGATGCGATTCCGCTCCTCCGCGGTAAGGCATGGTCCGAAGTGAGCGGTGGCGTCAGCCTGGAATCACTCCCGCTCATTGGCGCACTCGCCCCTGACTTCGTCTCGAGCGGCGGCCTCACCCACGCCGCACCCTGGTGCGACCTTGGTCTCGATTGGATTTAACTTAACGTCATGCCAGCCCTCGACAGCAGTATTCTCCTCGCTTTCCTCGAGGCCGCCGGCGAGCCGGTCAGCGGCGACCGCCTCGCGAAGGAGCTGGGTGTGTCGCGTGTGGCAATCTGGAGTCGGCTTGAGCGGCTGCGTGCCGCGGGCTTCGACTTCAAGGCCTCAACCCGCAAGGGCTATGAGCTCAAGTCCGTCCCTCGTGAGCTAAATGAGGCGTTGCTCAACGCTCATCTCCGTCGTCTCAAGGTCGCGCCGGACGTCGAATTTCTCATCGAAGCGGACAGTACGAATTCCGAAGCTGAGCGACGCCTTGCGGTCGGTCAGCAGGCTCCGTTCGCGGTGCTGGCCCGTTCGCAGCGAGCGGGCCGCGGCCGCCTTGGCCGCAAATGGCATAGTGCGCAGTCCGGCAATCTCTACTTATCGCTCGCCTTCCGGCCGTTCATCCCGCCGGAGCGGTTCAAGCCATTCACGCTCTGGATGGGTCTTGCGCTATGCGCCCACGTCGAAAAATCCCTCGGCCTGAAGCTCGGCTTGAAGTGGCCTAATGACCTCCAGACGCCCGACGGCCGCAAGGTCGCCGGCATGCTCACCGAGGCACGCCTCGACGCCGATTCGGTTCGCGAGCTGGTTTTCGGCCTGGGCCTCAACTTTACCGGCCAGCCTAAGGATTTCCCTTCCGAGATCCGCGCGACCGCCGGTTCGCTTGAGGCGGCGCTCGGCGAACCGATTGACCTCAATCGGGAGGCGGCGGCCGTCATCGCTGCGCTCTTCCGCGCTTGGGAGCAATTCGAGGAAGGCTCATGGTCGCGCTCTTTCCGCAAGCTCTGGCAACATCATGACGTCCTCGGCGGGAAGTCCGTGCGCGTGGGCCTTCGCGGCGATCCGGTCGCCGGCATCGTCGACGGTATCGACGATGAGGGTTCCCTGATTCTCCGCACGGGCGGCGGCCGTAAGACCATCGTCTCTTCTGGCGAAGTCACCTTGCGCAAAGCTTGAGCGCTTGCCCCCGCTTCGCCCCCGCCTTACTTTCCCCCTGTGTCTCTTTTCTGCCTCGATGTCGGCAATACGCATGCGCATTGGGGTGTCGTCGACGGACTCACGGTGCTTGCCCATGGCGAAATCGCCACCGCATCATTGGAGACATCGGCCCTGACGTCCCTGCTCGCCGCACACCCAACGAAGGGCATCGCGCTTGCGAGCGTGGTCCCTTTGGTCACCGCTTCGATCTCGCCGGCGCTCCTCTGTAGCGGTCGTCCGTTCTACCATCTCTGTCACGACACCGTGAAGGGCCTCGGCTTTGATTACCCCAAGCCCGCAGAAGTCGGCCAGGATCGCCTCGCTGATTGCGTGGGCGCCCAGCTTGTCTCCGGCGCGCCCGCGGTGATTATCGGCATGGGCACGGCCACCACGGTCGATATCCTGACCGAACGCGGTTACGCGGGTGGCATCATCGCCCCTGGACTCGGCGTCATGACGCAGTATCTCCACGAGCGCACGGCGCTCTTGCCCGCCCTCGACCCGTCCTCGCTGCTCGGTGGCCCGGCGATCGGCAAGTCGACGGTCGATGCGATGCGCGCTGGTTGTGCCCTCGGTTTTGCCGGCATGATTGGGGCGCTACTCGATGGCGTGTGCGCCGAGCTCGTCCGCCAGGGCTCCCCGATGCCTAAGGTAATCGTCACGGGCGGCGCCGCGGTCTACCTCCCGGCTTCCTGGCAGGCACGCGTGGCGCACGAGCCGCACCTGACCTTGCTCGGCCTCGCCGAAGCTCACCGACGTCATTTCGCATGAGCGACCCCGATTCCTTGGCGAAGCTCCGACGCTTCGTTCCCATCCTCGCCTTGATCATCCTCCTTCAGGCGGGGTTCCTCGTCTACGCCTTGTTCGCGGCCAAACTCCCGAAAGTCTGGCCGCTCGTGGTCGGAGACCTCGTCTTCTCGGCGATTCTACTGGCCTTCCTGTGGCGGTTGTTGGGCCGCCGCAGGGGTTAGGCCTTCATCAGCTTTAGGAGTGCCTTACGGCGGGCGCGGATCTCGCGGCAGCCAGCCTTCGCCAGGCGATCGGTCGAGAAGGCCTCAACGGTCAGGCTGGCGACGGCGGTGCCGTAGACCATGGCCTGCTTAAGGGTCGCGAAGTCAGTCGAGCCGACCGAGGCCAGGTAGCCGAGTAGGGCCCCGGCAAAGCTGTCACCGGCCCCGGTGGGGTCGCGCAGCTCGGTGACCGGGTAGGCGGGGAGGGCGAAGAGGCCATCTTCGTGGAAGAGCACGGCACCATGTTCGCCTTTCTTAATGATCACGGTCTTGCTGCCGTGCTTGCGCAGCTCTCGGCCGGCGACGATGACGTTGGATTCGCCGGTAAGCTTGGCCGACTCGGTATCGTTGATGACGAGCAGGTCCGCGCGGCGCATAACTTCTCCTAGCTTTTCGCGCTGCGTCTCAATCCAGATGTCGATGGTGTCAGCCAGGACGAAGCGCGGCGCGCTGAGTTGATTGAGGACGTCGAGCTGTAGGTCGGGCCGGATGTTGCCGAGCATCACGAACGGCGAGGCGCGGTGCGCTTCGGCCAGCTTGGGCTTGAAGTGCTCGAAGACGTTGAGCTGAAGGTCCTCGGTATCGCGGCGGTTGTAGTTCTCGTGGTAGCGTCCGCGCCAGAAGAACGTGCGTCCGGATGAATCGGTGAGTAGTCCGTCGAGGTCGATGCCACGCTTGGCGAGCTTGTTGCGGTCGCGGTCGCGGAAGTCATGCCCGACGACACCGACGATGCGCGGCGGAGCGAAGTAGCTGGCGGCGAGGCATGCATAGGCGGCACTGCCGCCGAGGATGCGTTCGCCTTTGTCGTGCGGTGTGACGATACTGTCGTACGCCACGGAGCCGACGACGAGCACGGGGTCGGCTTCGCGGCCCTTGTTCTTGATGCGAGTAGGAGTGGTCATGAGAAGAGGTCGGGACGCACGTCACGAAGACGGTAGAGTGCGAGTAGGGCGAGCGAATGCTGTGCGGTGTTAGCGAGCGCCAGCTCGAGTGCGGCCTTGGGCTTAAGCGCCAATACCTGGATTTCCTCATGCTCGTCCGGGGCCCGTCGACCCGTCGGGCGTACGCCCTCTAGCAGCACGAAATGGCAGCGATTGGCCTGGATGGCGGGGTTCGGGGCGCAGGTGCCGAGCAGGCTGGCACGGCCGCCGGCGAAGCCGGTTTCCTCCTCGGTCTCGCGCACGGCAGCGAGCACGGGATCTTCGCCGCGCTCGATGATGCCGCCCGGTGCTTCGGTCGAAAGGTCGCGCGTTCCGAAACGATATTGGCGGACCATCACGAGCCGTCCGTCTTCGGTAATCGGGAGCGCGAGAACCCAGTCGCCGGAGCGGAGTACAAAAAAATCACCCTCTCGTTTATCGAGAGGGTGATTACAGTGTTCCTTGTAAACCCGGAAAACCCTGCAGTCGGCGTGGAGCTCTTCGTGCTGGACAGTCCAGCGAGAGGGCGCCGACATGCGCGAGCTTACTTGGTCTTCAGCTTCTGACCGATACGCAGCTTGTTGGAATCAACGCCGGCGTTGAGGTCCTGGAGCGCCTTGAGGGAGATACCGGCCTTCTTGGCGATGGAGCTAAGGGTCTCGCCCTTGGCGACGACGTGTTCGCCGGGGCCGGCGGCAGCGGCAGCCTTGCCGGAACCTGCGGCAGCGGCCTTCGGTGCGGAAGCGACTTTCTGGAGAGCGACGATTTGGTCAGCGAGGGCCTTTTCGTTTTCGGAGGTCTGCTGCTTGGTAGCAGCGAGATCGGCCTGGAGGGCCGAGACGTCGGCGGCGTTCGCCTTGCTGGCGAGGGCGGCGCCGAGCTCCTGAACGCTGGTCTTGGCAGCGGCAGCTTCATCGCTGGCGGCCTGAGCGGCGCCCTTGGCCTTGATGCCGAGCACGAGGCCGGCAGCGCCGAGAGCGAAACCGAGGATACCCACGATGAGCGGGAGCTTGGATTCGGAGGAGGAGGATGAGATGCTGTCGTTTTCCATGTGTAGGAGGTGTTTTGCGGGTTGGAACAGTTGGAGATTAGCGGTTTGACAAGGACGGCAACACAAAATCAGACTGTTTCTTCGGGTACCGGGCAGTATCTCAATTGGTAGAGTCCCTGCTTTGGGAGCAGGGTGTTGCAGGTTCAAGTCCTGTCTGCCCGACCACCCGACACTTTCAAAAGCAAGCCAGGAGACCCCTCAGGCGTATGCTAGGACTTGTCCGTTCTTGATGACGGTCACATGATTGGCCCCATCTGGGCGGGTCGAGACCTCTGTCCGCCCGATCACCTGCGCCGCCAGGCCGAGCTCGGCGGCAATCCGGAGGGCCACTTCGGCGTCCTTGGGTTCCAAGAACACCTCTAGGCGGTGCCCCATGTTGTATACCTGATGCATTTCCTTGGCATCCGTCCCACTGACCCGGGCGATTTCGGCGAAAATGGGGGGAGTGGGGAAGAGGTTGTCCTTGATGAAATGGACCTTGGTGCCGAACCGTCGGCACTTGGTCTGGCCCCCGCCCGAGCAGTGGACAAGCCCCTTGACCCGCAGGTTGCCGAGGGCCTGGAGCAGGCGCAGGGCGTAAGGGGCGTAAGTGCGGGTGGGAGAGAGGAGGGCCTGGCCGACGGTCAGGGCTGAGCCGGGGAGGGGGTCAGTCAGGCGATGGGGACCGCAATAGGCCAGGTCGGCTGGGGTAGCCTTGTCATAGGTTTCGGGATACTTCTCCGCGTAGTATTTAGAGAGCAGCTCGTGGCGGGCGCTGGTCAGACCATTGGAGCCAATGCCGCTGTTCTCGGCCGACTCGTACTTTGCCTGGCCGTGGGAGGCGATGCCGACGATGACGAGGCCTGGGACGACACGCGCAGCGTCGACGACTTCAGAGCGTGCGAGAATCGCGGTAGCGGTGGAATCGACGGTGAGCGTGGGCGTGAGGTCTCCGACGTCGGCGGTCTCGCCGCCGCCAGAGGTGATGCCGAAGCCTTGTGCACGCAGCATAGCGAGCACGTCTTCAGTGCCATTGATGAGCTCCGCCAGGATCGCGCCCGGGATGGCCTTGGCATTGCGGTTGATCGTTGAGGAAAGGATGACGCCCTTGGTCACACCGACGCACAGGAGGTCATCGATGTTCATCACGATGCTGTCCTGCGCGATGCCACGGAAGACGGACGCGTCGCCTGTCTCCTTCCACCAGAGGTAGGCTAGGAGGGCTTTCGTGCCGGAGCCGTCTGAATGCGTGACGACACACTTCGAAGCGTCGCCGGTCAGGTTGTCGGCGACGATTTTGCAAAACGCCTGCGGGAAGAGGCCGGGGTCGAGGCGGTCGACCGCAGCGTGTACTTCGCTCTTGGAGGCGGAGACGCCCCGGGCCGCGTATCGGCCGGAATCAGAGGAGGGCTTGCTTTCGTGCGCCATGGCTCTTGCGTGCTTATCTCCGACCCTGCTATTCGGTCAACGCCCTTCTCCCTCGTGCTGCAACTCTTCCTCAGGAATCCCTGGCTCCGTCGCCTCACCGCGGCATTGGTCGGCCTTTTACTCGGACTCGCGTTGGTTGCCGGCTGGGCCTGGTGGAATGCGCGCAGCCTTCGTGCTTTAGCTGACGATCTTCGCCGGGCCTACGAGACGCATGACGCCACGGCGATGGAAAGTCTCTTCTGCTGGGACGGCGTCGACGCCACCACCCGCGGGCGTATCCGCTTCGTCATCTTGCAGGAATATGAACTCCCCATCGCCTCGGTAGTCATCCGCCCACTCTCGACGCTCGACCGCCAAGCCGGCCCGGGCATCCGCCCTAATCTCTCGCCAGACGCCAAGATCGAAGTCACGTACGACACGACCGACCGACTTTCCGCCGCCTTCTTAGTGGGCCGCGATGGCTGGTTTCGCCATAAGCTGGTCGTCATGCTCCCCGCAAACTGACGCGGATTCTTGACAGCCCCCCGCCGTCTTCCAATTAATCTGACCCTATGGCCGACAAGAACGATAAGCGTCCCGAAAGCGTCTCGGGCAAATTCTACGTGGATTCGCAGTGCATCGATTGCGATCTCTGCCGCGAGACCGCCCCCAAGTCCTTCACCCGCCAGGATGACGGCGGCTACTCCTACGTCTTCGCCCAGCCGACCGACCAGGAAGGTATCGATAAGTGCATGGAAGCCCTCGAAGGCTGCCCGGTCGACGCCATCGGCAAGGACGGCGAATAATCGCTCTGCCGATTCTCCCGAAAGCCCTGGATGTCCGGGGCTTTTTGTTTGGTCGTCATCAAAGGCTTCGCCACACTTGCTGCCATGGGCGTCAAAATCTCCTGCGAATACCTCGGCGACCTCCGCGTGCGCGCGACCCATGGGCCTTCGGGCACCGTGCTGCATACTGACGCCCCGGTCGATAACCATGGCAAGGGCGAGTCGTTCTCGCCGACCGACCTCACCGCGACCTCCCTCGCAGCCTGCATTATGACGATTCTTGGCATCCAGGCCAAAGGACTCGAATTGGATTTCCGTGGCCTACGCGTCGACATCGAGAAGCATATGACCGCCCAGCCTCCTCGCCGTATCTCGAAGCTCGAGGCCACAATCCACATGCCCGCCGGCATCGCCGAGGATTTGCGAGATCGCCTCATCCGCGCCGCCAACGCTTGTCCGGTGAAACAATCTTTGCACCCAGACGTCGAGATCGCGCTGGTGTGGATTTGGTAGGGATGCGATGACATCGCATCCGTTCGCTAGCGCCGTAAGAAGTCCATGAACTTAGCTAAGACCCGATAGGTGACGGGTGTCGGCCCCCGGGGAATCAGCCCTTCAGGAATCGGCATTTCAGCCCTCGGCAATCAGGATCCTGCGGCCGGCTCCCGAACGGCCGACGCCTGAACTCCCGGAGCCCGTACCCGTCACCTGAAATGTTTTCCTACCCCAACCCCTATCCCTACCCCTACCCCTTCACTCACCTTTGCACTGCCTCTCCCATGCCTCCGCTTCGCAGCAGCCCCCCTGCCAGCAGTTCCCCCGCGCGACTTCGTCGCGCTACCAGTGGCGCTTCTTATGCCCGACCATCGCGTAATAAGTCAGATAAAGATAACAGGGTAGAATAATCCAGTAGGCTGAGCGCACGGAATGATGGTCCGCAATCCATCCATAGCCGAGCGGAAGAATCGCGTTACCGCAGAGTCCCATAATCATCACCGAGGCACCGACTTTTGTGAAGCGCCCGAGTCCATCCAGCGCTAGCGGCCAGATGCCGGCCCAAGTCAGCGAGTTGGCGAAGCCGAGTAGCACCACGAACCAGAGCGATATGTCGGTAGTATGCCCGCCGTAGGTGATGGTGCCAGGTGCGGTCACGATGAGGATGGAGAGTACGACGCCGACGCTCGTGCAGAAACGCAGCATCGCCAGTTGCGAGATAAAGCGGGGAATCAGGAGGATGCCGGCGACGTAGCCGCAAATCATCGCCGTCAGCACGTAGGACGGGAAGGCTTTGGCTTCGAGTAAGGGCAGGCCCATCGACTGAGCGTAGGGGATGATGGTGTCGACGGAGATCACTGAAGCGCCGACGTGCAGGAAGATGCCGAAAGCGCCCAAGATGAGATGAGGGAACTGGAAGATGCCGGTCTTGTCGGCGTTAGCTTCGGCGACGTCCGCGCTCTCATGCTCGGTGTCGATTTCCGGTAAGGGCGACCACCGCACAAGGAAGCCGAGCGCGAGTAAGGCCGTACCCACGCAAGCGTAGGGCATCACCACCCGACGAATCAGCTCGTCGAGCGCCGTCGCTTTCTCGGCCGGCGCCATCGTCGCGAGGCGCGCGAAGAGGTCAGTGTCGGTCACCTTGAATACCACCGCCGCGAAGACCAGCGGCGCGAGGATGCCGGCTCCTTTGTTGCAGATACCCATCACGCTGATGCGCCGTGCGGCGGTCTCCTTCGGGCCGAGGACGGTGATGTAGGGGTTGGCGGCCGTCTGCAGGATGGCTAGGCCCGCGCCCAGCGTGAATAGCCCGCCGAGGAAGACGCCGTAGGTCCGCGTTAGCGCCGCTGGCACGAAGAGGAAGGCGCCCGCGGCCATCACCCAGAAGCCAATCATCATCCCGCGCTTGAAGCCCGTCCGCTTCAGCAGATGCGCGGCGGGCATCGAGAATACCAGGTAGGAGATATAGAACGCGAACGTGACCAGGTACGCCTCGAAGTGCGTCAGCTCGCAGCCGATCTTGAAATACGGGATGAGAATCGCGTTCACCCAGGATACGAAGCCGAAGATGAAGAACAGCACGGCGATGATCGCGATCGAGACGCGGGTCTGCCCCGGGGTCAGGTCGCGGACATGGACGGGGGCGGAACGCATGCGCGGGGTTTCGTCAGCCTGCCCACCCCGCGGCTATGAGCAATAAAAAGACCCCGGCGTTCCGGGGTCTTTTAGTTTGGCGATGAATCTGAGCTTAGGCCGAGCAACCGCAGCCGCCGGAACCACAGCCGCCTTGCTTCTGGGCGACGGGCTGTTCGGTGGAGCAGCAACCGCCGGCCGCCGCGCCTTCTTCGGAAGAGCAGCAGCCCCCTTCGGAGGCTTCGCCGCTGGAGCAGCAACCGCCTTCGGAGCTTTCGCCAGAGCCACAACCGCCGCCACCGCAGCATCCGCCCGACTGATGTGGGTGGCCGTGGGAGAGTTCGGTGAGTTCGGCCGCGCGGACGGAGACGACCTTGATGTCGAAGTGCAGGGTCTTGCCGGCGAGCTCATGGTTGCCATCGAGGGTCACTTCTTCGCCTTCGATCTTCTTGATCGTGAGGACGCGCATGCCGAGGTTGGTCTCGGCGTGGAAGCGCATGCCAATCTGCGGAGTGTTCGCGCCAAACGCGGTGAGGGGCACCAGCTGGAGGAGCTTCTCGCTGTATTCGCCGTAGCCGAGCTGCGGAGGGACGAGGACATTCTTGGTGTCGCCGGCGACGAGGCCTTCGACGCCTTGTTCGAGTCCAGGGATGATGTTCTGGGCGCCGTGGAGGTACTCCATCGGACCGCGATCGCCGGAGGCGTCGATGATGTTGCCCTGGTCGTCCTTCAGGGTGTATTCGATGGCGACGACGGTTTCTTTAGCTACGCGCATGGTGATTAGGACTATCGAACCTAGGGCGAAATCAGGCCGAGGCAAGGCGACAGGTATCTAAACCTTGACCGAACCAGCAGCGGCGGCTTCCCTAACCTTCCTGCTGTTTGGGGCCGTAGCTCAGTTGGTAGAGCGCGTCGTTCGCAATGACGAGGCCGTGAGTTCGAACCTCATCGGCTCCACCAGCAGGACTTGCCTTTTAGGCCGGCGTCACGCCTTCGTCGCCTGGTAGTTCCTTGGCCCCCTTGCGGGCACGCCTCACCTCGGGTAAGGACTCGTGGGCCTGGATGTCGATGGTGGCCCCGTCCGCCAGCTGGCGCTCGGCCTTCATCTTCTCACCTTCGGTGATCAGTTTTTCGGCGTTATTGTATACGCGTGAGCGGAGCGTCTCCAGCGTCTGGTTATATTCTTTCACGGCCTTGTTGAGGCTGCCGCCTGCGTCGGCGAAGTGGTCGCTGGCGATGCGTACGCCATCGTGTAGCTTTTCCGCAAGCTCGATGACCTTCTCGGCGCGCTGCTCGACTTCCACGCGATCCCACGAGTGGGCGATGGTGCGGAGCACAGAGAGCAGGGTGGTTGGTGTCGCAATGACGACCTTCTGGCCCCAGGCGTTCTCGATCAGGAGCGGGTCGACCTGGAGCGCCGTGCTGAATAGCGCCTCGCTCGGCAGGAAAAGCACGACGAATTCCGGGGACGGCTTGTATTGGTTCCAGTATTCCTTGGCGCCGAGTTTCTTGGCGTGCTCAGCGAGCTTGGCTGCGAAGTCTTGCAGCAGGCGGGTGCGCTCGGCTTCCGTCTCGGCCTGGCTGGCCTCGATGTAAGACTTGGTCGGCGCCTTGGCGTCGACGACAATCTTACGCCCGCCGGGAAGCGAGATCACCATGTCGGGCCGCAGATTGCCCTGTTCGGCGGCGGTGGAATTCTGCGTCTCGAAGTCGACATGCTCTAGCATGCCGGTGAGTTCGGCGACGCGGGAGAGTTGCAACTCACCCCAGCTGCCCTGCTTATTGGTGGAAGTCATCGCCGACGCTAGCTTGCGTGCCTCCTCGGCGACTTTCTCCGATCGCTCATTGCTGGTCTTGAGCGAGCCTTTCAGCTCGTTATTGGTGCGGGTCAGCTCGTCGAGCTGGCTCTTGAACGGCGCGAATTTCTGCTCGGCCATGCCGATGAACTGTTCTCGGCTCTGGGTGAGTTGGCTCTGCGCGGCATTGGCGAAGGCCTCGCGCATCCGCTTTTCAAGTTCTCCGAAAGACGCCTTGGTCTCCTCGAGGCTACGTTGGGAAGCGGCTTTATCTGCTTCGGCCCGGGCGACGGCGGCCTCAGCTGTCGTGGCTCGGACGAGGGCTTTTTCGCGTTCAGCTTGGAGTGACGCGGTGTCCTGCGTGCGACGGGTCTCCGTCGCGGCGACGAGCGTCTGCGCCGCGACAAGTTCCTGGCGTAAGGCCTGATCGGACTGGCCCGGCGGTTGGGAGCGGCGGCCAAGCAGGTAGCCGAGGTAGCCGAGCGCGAGGCCCAGCAGGGTGGGGACGATATAATCCATCTGGATGCTTATGAGAAAGACACTCTGCCCCGCCGCGGGGCTTCCGCAACTTATCCCCGCGGGTCGCCTTCGATGGCGATGGCGTTGCCGAGCTCCCATGCGGCCTCGTACGCGGCCACGTAGTCTGGCGATGACCATGCGGGCGAAGCGGGCTCTCCGCCGAGCCCGGCGATGAAGCCGTAGCGGATGCCGTGTGAGATACGACGCCGACGTGGATTCTCCCTTTGGTTACTCCATTCGAGGGCGCGGGTAAACGTATCGTCCGGAATCGGGGAGACCACCGATCGGCCGACCTGCCAGGCGACGACGCCAGAGTGGTCAAGGTCGCTGACCTTGCGGCCGAGTACCAAGGAGGAGGGCACGGGGCCGTTCTGCCGGCCAGCTTCAATCTGGGCCTGGATTTGTAACCTCAAGGCGACCCGCCAACGCTCCTCCTGGGTAAGCAGGCCGTAGTCGTAATCTGGGTCGTCCGCCGCAGTGTCTCGCAGCTCGGTCTTGGCGTAACGCCTCCATTTACCCAACCAGACGTTCCATTCGTCCGTTCCTCGGAGGGGGGGCTTGCCGAGCCAGTCGGGGAGGTCTTCGCGCATGCTGTTAGAGGGGCTTTTAGTGCTGATATGCCATTTCTTGGGCCTCCCGCAAGCCTAAGGTGAAATAATGTTCACCTTCTAGGATCTACTCCCTAGCTCCAGGCAGGGCACATCTCAAAATAACCGCTTTAAATTGGATTTTTCGTCGAACTATTTCTCAGGTTTGGTGTTATCCAAGTCGTACCCCTTATTCCAGTGATCTGCACCCATTCGACCCAACATGAAGGGCGGGCCTCTTTGCCCCTTTTCTGCCTGCTCATCGCCGCCGCCATGTCCCCGGCCCTGAGCTTCGCCCAGGCTGCCCCGGCCGTGCCGCCTGCGGCTCCTGCCCCCGCCGCGGCTTCGCTCGCACCGGTCGCTGCCGTCGCCGCGGCGGTCCCGCTTCCAGGCCTCAGCGGCTCCGATCAGGTTGGTCCGGTCATCCTGCGCGATGAGACCGTCGCCCAAGTCCTCGACCTGATGCAACGCTGGACGGGCAAGTCCATCCTTCGCCCCCAAGCCCTCCCAGCCAGCGTCTACACGCTCTCCCTTCCGGCCTCGATCACGCGTGACGAAGCGCTGCTCGCCATCGAGACGCTTCTGAACCTCAACGGCATCGCCGTTATCCAGCAGGGCGATAAGTTCCTGAAGGTCGTCCCCAACCTCGTCGCAAAGTCCGAGTCGCCTACACTCATCGCCGGTTCGACCCTCGCGCTGCCGCCCAGCGGCCGCATTGCCACCAAAATTTATACGCTCAAGCACGCCAACGCGCAGGAGTTTATCACCCAGATTGCCAGTGCCTTGAATGCGACGCTCGCTTCGCCGCCCGTCTACTTCGGCCGCAACAACGCCTTCCTAATCACCGACTCAATCACGAACCTCCAGAAGATTGAAAACCTGGTTGCCCAGCTCGATCGCCCGCAACTCGACCTCGTGGTCACCAAGAGCTACACGCTCACTAACGCGATGGCCACCGACCTGGTCAACAAGCTGACCGCAATGCTTCGCACCCCGCAGGTCGCTTCCGGCGGTGCACCTTTCCGCCTCAGCACCGGCACGACCTTCCTCGCCGACGAACGGACTAACCGCGTCCTACTGATGGGTTCGGCCGACCAGCACGAGTTCTTCGACAAGCTGATTGAGACGCTCGACCAGAAGTCCAACCCGAATACGAAGACCGACGTGATCTTCCTGCGCCATGCCGACGCCCAGCAGGTCGCGACGCTCGTCACTTCCCTCGTCACGGGCCAAACCACCGCCGCCACTCGCGCCGGCAACACGACCCGTACCACGACCCTTAATCGCACCACCGCGGCCGCTCCGGTCGCCGCTGCCCCCGCCGCCGCTAGCGCCGCCGCTAGCGCCAGTGGTTCCCAGCAGGCCGGTGCCGACGAGTTCAGCAACACGGTGACGGTCCTGCCTGATATCCGCAGCAACTCCATCGTGGTCTCGGGTACCAACGACGACCTCCGTCTCCTTCATGACCTGATTGATAAGGTCGACGTCGTCCTCCCGCAGGTCCGCATCGAGGTCGTCATCGTCGAGGTAAAGCTCTCCGACAACGAGACCAACGGTTTCAACACCCTCGGCCTCACGGTCACCAACGGCAAGTTGGTCGGCATCGGTGGCACCGGCGGCGGTTTCAATGTGAACGGCACGCCGGCCACGACGAACACGACCTTGGGTGCGAACAGCGTCGCGGTAAACGCCTCCCAGGGCATTCTTACGGGCAACAATCTTACCGCCACGATTGGTCTCGTCACGACCCCACGCAAAGGCGACCTGAAGGTCCTCTCGGTCCCGGCCATCACGACGACCCATAACAAGGAGGCCACGATCTTTGTCGGCGAATCCCGCCCGGTCATCACGGGCTCGACCCTCTCCACGACGACCGGCTCCTCGACCTCCACGGTCTCGCAGCGCGACATTGGTATCCAGCTCAAGGTGCTTCCGCTCATCGGTAAGGATGGTTCCGTCCAACTTCAGGTCTCCCAGTCCGTCGAAGACATCCTCGGAACGACGATTCTCGACGGCAACGAACAGCCGATCATCGGACGACGCACGACGGATTCCTTCGTGAGCGCGATGAGCGGAGAGATCGTCGTCCTCGGCGGCCTCCAGCGCACGGTGACCACGAAGTCCACCTCCCGACTCGGACCGATTCCTTTCCTTGGCGATCTCTTCGGCTCGTCCACCAGCACTGAAGAGAAGCAGGAGCTGATTATCTTCCTCCGCCCCTACGTGCTGAACAGCACGGCCGTCGACAACCTTGACGCCCTCAGCCGCGCCGCCAGCAGCCCGATGGGTCCGGAAGTGAAGAAGATCATCGACAACGTCCCCGGTAAGGCGCCCGCCACCCCGGCGAAGAAGTAATATGCTGACCGTCGACCGGCACGGACTGCCCTCGGCCCTAGCCGAGCGCCTGACCGACGAAGTACGCGCTTCGTTCGCAGAGACGCCGCGCGAAGGCCGTTTCAAGTTCCTCGCTCAGGCACTCAACCTCGACGAAGCCGCGTTGCTCGCCGAACTTTCCCGCCTCACGGGCCTCGAAGTCCTCGAAGAGCCTGCAATCGATCCGGAGGGGATGAAAATCCTGCCCGCGCGCATCGCCTCCGAGGCTCAGGTCGTCCCCACGCTCCTTCCTGGCGAAGAAGGCCGCCTCCGCCTCGTCACCGCCCTTCCGCCCGACACCGATACTTCTGATTGGGTTGCGACCTTCGCCACCCGGCGCCCGAAGTGGTACCTCGCTCCTCCCGAACGCGTCAGCGCCCTGATTAATGAGAATTACGGCGTGGGTTCCGGCAGCCTTGAAGACGAAGGTGACGACCTTCCGGCCGCCGAAGCCTCCAATGACGTCGAAGCCGACCAGGACGCCGCTGTGGTGCGCTTCGTCACTGAAGTCCTCACGCAGGCCGTCGCCGAAGGCGCGACCGACGTCCACTTTGAGCCGCAGGAGAACAATCTGCGCATCCGCTACCGCGTCGACGGCATCCTCATCGCCATCCCGCTCCCGGACAACCTCGCCCGCTTCCAAGACGCAATCATCTCGCGCTTAAAGATTATGGCGCGCCTGAACATTTCGGAGCGCCGCCTCCCGCAGGATGGCCGCATCAACTTCCGCGACGGCAAGACGGTTCTCGATATCCGTGTCTCGACCATCCCGACGATCTACGCCGAGTCGGTTTCGCTGCGTCTCCTTAATCAGCGTAAGGAAGCCTATAATATGGATCGCATTGGCATGAACGCCGAAGAGCAGGCCGCGGTCCGCAAGGTTCTCGACTACCCGCACGGCATCATCCTGGTCACGGGACCGACGGGTTCCGGTAAGTCGACTACGCTCAACGCCTTCCTCCAGGCAATCAATTCGCCGGATATCCGCATCGTGACGATTGAGGACCCCATCGAATACGAAGTGCCCGGCGCTAACCAGGTGCAGACGCGGGCGGAAATCGGCCTCACCTTCGCCGGCGCTCTGCGCAGCACACTGCGCCAGGACCCGGATGTCATCATGGTCGGGGAAATTCGCGACTTAGAGACGGCCGAAATCTCTATCCGTGCTTCGCTTACGGGCCACTTGGTTTTCTCCACCCTGCACACCAACGACGCGCCCGGTGCCATCACGCGTCTCGTCGACATGGGCGTCGAGCCCTTCCTTGTCGGCTCTGCCGTCGAACTGGTCATCGCCCAGCGCCTCGTCCGCCGACTCTGCCCAGATTGCGCCAAGGCCGTCCCGGTCGATCGCAAGAAACTCCTGCCCGCCCTCGAGGCCCTCGGCATGGATGAATCCTTCCTCAAGGACGTTACTTCCCTGAAAGAAGCCGTCGGCTGCCGCAAGTGCCGTAACACGGGCTACCGCGGCCGCGTCGGCGTCTTCGAAATTTTCCACCCGAAGCCGCTGCACGATCTCATCGTCGGCCGCGTATCCAACCGCGAACTCACCGAAAAGGCCATCGAGCAGGGCATGCGGCCTCTCGCTAAGGCGGGCTGGCTCAAGGTCGCCGCTGGTCTTACGACCATTGACGAGCTCGTCCGCAACCTGAGCTCGAACGAATAAGCCGCGATGGCCGTCTTCAATTACACCGCGCGCGACGCCGCTGGCGCCGTGACCGAAGGCAACATTGAGTCGCAGTCGCGCCGCGAGGCGCTTCGCAAGCTGCAGGCTCGCGGCCTCAAGCCGGTCAAGGTCGAGGAAGCTGGCGCCGCCGTGCGTGCTAAGGAAGCTGTTCGCGAGGGCGGCCCTTCCGATAAGGAACTTGTGCCGACCGAGGCCGAGTGCCTGCCTTTCCTCGAATCGATGGCCGACCTCGTCCGCTCCGGGATGTCTGCGGGCGAAGCCCTTCGCCTCCTCGCCCTCCGCCTACAGAAGTCTCGCCTCCGCGTCCTCTGCGCCGGTATTTGGTCTAAGCTCGGCGAAGGTCAAAGCCTCTCCGCCGCGATGGGCGCCTACCCGAAAGTCTTTGACGGCCAGACACTCAACCTCATCGCCGCGGGTGAAGCCACGGGCAATATCCGCGATGTTTTGGAGCGCCTGATTTCGCACTTCACGGAGCAGACGGCGTTCCGGCGCAAACTGGTCAGTGCGATGGCCTACCCGCTCTTTATCTGTGTCGTCGCCATCGGGGTCGTGATCTTCTTCGTGCTCTTCCTGCTGCCTCGCCTAAAGACGCTCCTTGATTCCCTTGGCGGTAAGCTGCCCCTCTCCACGAAGCTGCTGATTAACTTCTCCAGCGTATTCATGGTGGTCGGGCCGATCCTCTTCGTCGCCGGTCTCCTTGCCGTCATCGGCATTGCCCGCTGGCGCAAGACCGAGGAAGGCAAAATCGCCTCCGACGCACTCCTCCTTAAGGTGCCGCTCGCCGGTTCCTTCGTGATGCGTGTCTCGGTGCTGAACTTTTGCCATACGCTCGCGGTGCTTCTTGAGAACGGCATCACGACCGCCGAAGCCCTCCGCCTCGCCGAGAAGACTGCGCCGAACCGAGCCCTCCGCCAGCAGCTCCGCGAAGCCACCGACCGCGTGCTCGAAGGCGATAGCCTATCGAAGGCCCTCGCCCGCACAGGTTATTTCCCGCGGCTCCTTCTCGATCGCGTCGCGGTTTCCGAACAGACCGGCAACTTGGCACCTGGCCTCCGTGACATCTCGCGTTCTTATCGCGCGGAACTCGACCGCTGGCTCGACACGGTCTCACAGACGATTTCGACCTCTGTGCTTCTCGCGGCCTTCTCGTTCGTCGGTTTCATCGCCTTTGCGATTATTGCGGCCGTCTTCGAAGTCAGTTCCAGTTTCCGCTTCTAAGGGCGGCTTACGCCGCCCTGTCTTGAGGTAGGGACAGCACCACGTGCTGTCCTCTGCATTTCAGGTAGGGATGCGATGACATCGCATCCGCTGTCTTTCTGCCTCTGGTAGGGACGCGTCGGCGACGCGTCCGCCTCGACGCTAACCCCTCGGTCGCGACACCGTCGCGCCCCTACCTTAGACACCAAGGGAAACCGGAATGTTAGCTGCGGTCATATATCCCCAGCCAATCATCCGGTCTCCCTGTTCGCCGCAGGGCGAACCATGGGTGGGGTACGATGAAGCCTGCCTCCAGCCGCCCTGCGGCTACCCCTTCATTCACCTTTGCACCTTTGCACTTCAGTATGCCCCCTCGCGGCCTCCGGCCACGCCTGCGCCTTATTTGCCGGCGGCTTCTGGCTCGCCCGCTGCCTTCGCTCCGACGGGCAAATCGCCAAGGAGCTCCAACGCGGTGATGGTTGCCTTGAAGGTGACGGTGCCAGCAGTGCCGCGATCCGCCGTCATGGAAAGTTGGCCGATGGCGAGGTAAGGCGCGCGCGCCTTCACGTTTTCGTAGAAGCGGAGCACGCTCGCGAGGTCCGCCTTGCGACAGCTCATCTGGAGTGAGTGGATTGCAAACTTGCCGGCCTTGGTGGTCTTGGGCGATTCGGTGTTGGCGCTTAGGCCCGCTTCCTTGGTGGCGTTGACAGCTTCAGCGACGAGCTTGGCTTGGTCATAGCCATGTCCGGAATCCAATCCCTGGACCGCGAGCGCCGTGGCGTTGCGAATCTCCCGCTCTTTCGCGAGCCATGACTTTTGCACGATGGCGTTCTCCTCGAGGGCGCGCCAGTCGTCCCAGCCGCCGCGGACGCGGGCCCAGGCGCCGGTTGACCAAAGGGTCGCGGCAACAAGAAGGGCGGCGAGCGCCATGAAGCGTTCGCGGGGTTTCAGGCTGAAGAAGAAGTGTTTCATTGTTTGGGGGTTTCGGCGGCCTTGAGGAGCGCAGCCTGCTTGAAGGTGATCTCGAGGCGGAAGGTGGTCGAAGTCTCGCGCACACGGGGTTCGCTATTCGTCACGGACTCGACCTCAGGCATGGCCTGCACGGCCTTGAGAAAATCGGAGATGTCGCCAGCATTCGGGGTCTTGGCATCGACAGTCATCAGTGGCTTGGTCAGCGCGCTGTCCTTGGGCTTCTTGAGCTCGCAATGGATATTCGTGAACTCGACGGTTGCCGGGCGTTTCTCATTCACGAGTGCGAGCATCTCAATCGGAAGTAGGCGCTTTACGCCGAGCTCTAGGATCCGCGAGGTGATGGCCTGTGAAGCCTCGATATCCTCGACCACCGGCCGGCGGGCTTCATTGGCGGCCTCGAGTGAGCTAGAGCGCATGCCGACCACCATGCCGGCAAGGTCTAGGATCAGTGAGATGGCGAGGACGGCCGCACCGAGGCGCGCCGCGTTCCAGAGGATGAGGTTGAGGCGCTCCTTCTTGCGGCGCTCGGCGAGGAAGTCGCTGTCGCGGATGTCGGAATCGTCCAGGCCCTTCTTGGGGATCGTGAACGTGCCGTTGCCTTCACGCTTTAACTCGAGGCCGCCTTCGACAATCGAGCCGGAAAGTGCGCCGATCACGTTCTCCACGGCGACGTCGGCTGGCAGGTCCGCCCGGGCGGCAGCTTCGCGCGCGATGCCGGCTTCGTCCGCATCGGCGAGTTCGGCCACGACGATCGCAGTAGGCAGCTCGTCGCCAGCCTTCCAGGCGAGGGCAGTGAGGCGCTCGTCGCCGCGATGCACAATGATGGCGTCCGTCGTCGGACGATGGCCGCAGAGGGCGAGGAACTCAGGGACAACCTGGCAGTCTTCCGGCCAGGCGAAGCTTTCCTCCGCGGTGAAGCGACGGCGGTGGGCGGCGTAGGCCAGCACCTGCTTTCCATCCGACGACGTGACAAAGCCGACAAGCATCTGCTCGAGCGGGAAGGGGGAGATGGCCTCGAGGGCGAGGTTCACCTGTCCAGGGACGTCTTCGCCATCGACGGCGAGACGCCGCACGAAGAAGCGGTTTCCGGGAAGCATCGCGGCTTCCTGCGGCTTGGCGTCCTTGAAGAGACGGGAGAGGGAGGTCATTTGGTGAGTGGCTTCGTTGCCCGGGGGGCAGAGGTGGCAGAGGGTTCGGTGGGGGTGGGGGCCGGGGCTGCGGAGTCGTCGGGGGGCTTGGGGGCTGGCGGGGCTCCGTTGTCTTCTTCCCAGGCGAGAATCTGGAACGGATAGGCGATCGTCTTGCTGGCGACTCGGCCACTCATGGTCGATTGACCGAGGGTGGCGGGTGCTTCGATCCCGGGGGTGAGGTAGGGAGAGGTGTTCGTCGTAGTCGACCGCGGAACTGCTGTCGAGGTTCCCGTCGTTTTCGCGGCGGCGGTCGTCCCGGTCCGGCTTAGGCCGATGCTGGGGTCGGTGTCCGGGTTGGCCGCGGCCGAGGGATAGGCGACGTCTTCGCGGATGGCCACAAGGGCGCTGACTCGGCACTTGGACAGACCTTCCTTTACGGTCACCCGGACCCACATGAGGATGACCTCGTCATCGAACTTGGCCATATTGACCCCGCCGCCGACAAGCTGGCGGACTTCGCTGGTCACACGGAAATAGGGCGGGGTGCCGACGATGCGCTTGCCGATCTCGGCCTGGCGCTCGCGGATTAGGTTCACCTGGTTCTCGTCCAAGCCCTGCGAGAGCAGGACGGCGTCCGAGGCGGTGTTGATGTTAGCCTGGGGGAAGGTGTACAGGCTGACGCAATCCTTGAACGCGAGGAAGATGGGGGTGGGGTGGCCCTGCTCGTCGAAGAACAGTTCCTTGGCGACGCCGATGGAGCGGAATTCCTCGAAGCTACGGATGGGCCGGCGTGCCGGGCGAAACGAGAGCGTGCTGCGCTGATAGGCGGCGTCAGCCGCTTCTTCCTCGATCGATTCATACGACTTGCTCTGCCAGGCGACGATGGCGTCCGCAGCGCGTTCGGCGTCGCGCTGCTCCATGCCAAGCGAGTAAAGGAGCTGGATGATATCGTTCTTTGAAAGGACGCTCAGCGGGAGCTTGGCGGTCTCGTCCTCGTAGTCGAACTTCACCTCGAGGCCGTCCCGCGCGGGGAAGCCGGCGTAGGCGTGCGGGTCGTCGTAGCCCTGAGCGGGTGCGTGAATCTTATTCAGGTCAATCGAGCGAATTTCGGCGATGACGGCTAGCGCCAACTCCAGCTCCGACTGCGCGTCGGCCCTTAGGCGTCGGCGATCTGCTTCGCGGGTCGCAATGGCGAGCTCCAGAGAGTTGTCTTCCATGAACCTCCCCAGCAGCAGGGAGGCCAGCGTGATGAGGACGAGGACGACAATAATAACCGAGCCGCGGCGCTTCTTTACGTTCATGGCGTGGATGCGCCGGAGCGCTTAATGGGGAGGTTGATAACTTTTTCGGACTTGAGCGCGCCGCGCTCGAACAGGAGGTGGATGCGTGCGGGCTTTTTCCAAGTGGTAGCGCCGGTATCATTCACGGGTTCATCCTCAATCTTCCACTCCTTGAGGTCGGGGTCGTAATATTCGTAATGAATCTCCGTCACGAACGGGCTGATGACGGTGTCGTGCTTGTCGGTCTTATCTCGCTCGATCTCGAGGCGCGACTGCCACTGGAATACCAGCCCGCGACCTTCCTCGACGAACACGTTGAAGTCGACGTCGGGCAAAGGCGCTTCAGGCCAGTCCGCCAAGCGTCCAGCATCGGCGAGCAGGAAGCTGAGACGCGGCTTGGTCGTGCCCGCGCCGTCGTCGACGTCCTTGAGCGCGACGCCGGAGGAGCTTGGGCCGTAGGTGGCCTGCTCGAAGGCGTTACGCACGAGTGCGGTCGCGGCGCGCGCATGTTGATCGAAGAGACGTCGGTCACGTCCACCGCCCCAAAGCTCGCTCATCGAGAAGAGAAATGAGCTCAGTGAAACCATCAGAATGCCGAGCAAGGCGAGCGAGACGAGCATCTCGAGCAGCGTGAAGCCACGGCGGCGAGTTGCGTTCATCGCTTGGCCGGCCGCGCGGCGGGCTGCCCTCCAGGTTGTCCGCCCTTGGCGGGTTGGCCGTTCTTGCCGTTCGGCGTCGCCGCGGGTTGGCCCTTGCCGCCCTTAGTGCCCTTGCCATTGGCTCCGGGCTGTCCAGGCACGAGTTTTTTCCCGCGCGTGGGCGAACTAATGAAGGAGGAGTTGCCGTCGGCCTCTTTATAGCCGCGGTCTTTCTCGAGGCGCTGGCGGGCGTCGTCGCGGATTTTCTGGCGATCGGACGGGATTGACCACGTGGGTCGCAGGAGCATGCGCGCCTCATTGATCTCTTCGCCGTAGTCGCCGTCGGCGACAGCTTGGATCTCGCACGTGAGCTGTACCGCGAAGAGGTCGCTTACCGCGGTGGCTTCGATCTTTCCCTTCCAGCGAGCGGTGCGGCCTCCCGGCAGGTGGATTTCGCCGCCGGTCTCGACGTCGTCAAAACCAGGCGTCTCCATCAGCGCAGCGCGGCAGCGTGCGATATCGTCCAGGCGCTGCTCGTCTTGCTGCAACGCGATGCGGCCGAGGATGACATTGGAATACGCCGCTCCGAGACTCACGGCCGCGAGCGCGAAGATGGCGAGGCTGACCAGTACCTCGATGAGAGTGAAACCGCGGCGTCTCATTTGGGGGTTACGGGCGGCAACGGCGCGCAGGTCAACGGGTCGATCGGGATGACCGTCCGGTTTTCGTTGCGGGTGACGTCCAGGCGAACGCGGTCACACGTGCCGTCTGGATAGAAACGCATACGGGCGAGGGCCTTCTCGGAAGCCACGCCACCAAGCAGAATCGCCCCCGTACTCTCGGGCGCGAGAATCTTAACCTTCACGCCTTCGACTTTGGGAAGCTTTTCTTCGGTGCGCGGATGGTCCTCGTCGGCGTTTTCTTCCCCCCAGATGAGGTCTGGGCCGTCTTCGTCGGCGTTGTCCGTCGGCGCGAGCTCGAGGATCTTGCCCTTTTCCACCGCTTGGCGGCGGATGGTCTGCAGGAGCGCGGTCAAGGCGTCTTCAGGGTCCGAACGCGAGGTTCCCTTGAGCAGCTGCGCCGAGCCGCCAATCATGACGGCCGCCAGCATGCTCATCAGTCCGAGGACAAGCAGCGTCTCCAGTAAGGTGAAGCCGCGGCGCGCCAGTGGGCTGGATTGATGCTGTGAAGCCAGGTTCACCAGTTGCCGATATCGTCTTCGGTGTCCGGCTTATTGTCTTTGCCCATCGAGAAGAGGTCGTAGGGCGTCGACGAGGTGTCGGAGTTCTTGGTGCCGGGGTAGCGGTACTGAAACTCATGGCCCCACGGATCAACCGGCACGCGCCCACCCTTGGCGTCGAGGTAAGGTCCGCGCCACCCGGTTTTTCCTTCCGGTGCGACGACCAAGGCCTTCAGGCCTTCTTCAGTCGAAGGATAGTCGCCAACCGCGAGACGGTAGTTCAGCAGCGCAGTCTTCATCGAGTCATTGACCATCGTCTTGGCGGAGAACTCTTGCCCTTCGCCAAGAATCTTCCCGACGTTCGTGACGGCGAGGCCGACGAGCATGCCGACGATGGCGACGGCGACGAGAATCTCCATCAGGGTGAAGCCCTTGCGGAGACGGCGGGCGGTGTTCTTTTGGACGGTGGTCATGGGAGGGTAAAAAAAGGGGTTAGCGAACCTTCTGGCTCTTTGAGGTCTTGGCCGTCGGGGCCTTGGTCGTCGGGGCCGCATCGCCGCGCGCGCGGGGATCGGTGCCGTCGGGCCCGCGCCCTTTGCCGAACTTATCTCGCATCGACTGGCGGAAGGCTTCGATCTGCTCAGGGGTGAGATTGGCCGCACCACCCACTCCGGGTGCGCCGCCGGCGGCGGCCTGCGGAGCCACGGCGTTGGAAACGGCGGCGAGCTGCGCGGCACTGGGGCCCTTGTAAGCAATCACGACGGCCTGGTGCAGTGCCATCTGCTGGGACTGTCCGCTGTTGTCGATCACAAGGGTCTCGTTCGCAGCGTCGAAGCCTTTCACGACGACGGGTACGTTCGTCGAAGGGGCTTCGCCTTCGGCCACCCAGCTGGACTGCTTGGTCAGGGTATTGTAGATGCTGTAGTAGTTGACACCACCGTCCGCATACATGCCGCGGAACTCAAGGGTGCTGGGCGCCACGCCCGGACCAGCCGGGGCGGCTGTGCCGCCGAAGGGCGAATTCTTGACGAGGCCGTCGAGGTCGATCGCGGAAACGGTGCCTAGGCTGAGCCAGGCAAGGGCGAGCAGTCGGCAGGTAATTCGGGGTGCGGTAAGCATCTTATTAAAGGGGAGGGGTATCTCTAAAACACCAACCAAGGGGTTAGGTTGCCAACTTCATTATCATCTTGGACGCCCCTCCGCAGGGTATCGAGGAATAATGGCCAAAATAGGCTTTTTTGCCTCTATTTTAAGCATAAAAGCCCTAAGAACTGTCCGAAAGCGCATACCCAATCGATTATCACTCAGCCGGTTACGGTTTTTACGAGTTTTTGACAACTTTTTGACGGTTATGGCCTTTGGTTTGCAACCTCCGCCCACCCGCTATGTTTAAATGACGGATGCAGCTCCCGGCCCCTCGCGCAGCTTGGCCCACCCCGATCATCGCAATGTTCGGGGCGCTCGTCTGTGCCTCGGCCTGCGCTCAGGATTTCCAGAAGGATATTAAGCCCTTCCTTAGTAAATATTGCTACGAGTGCCACGACGCCGAACTGGCCAAGGGCCATCTCAACCTCGAGGAATTCAAGGACGACGCGCGCTTCTTCCGCGATCAGCGCATCTGGCGCGAGGTGGTCACGCAGGTCACCTCTGGCGAAATGCCCCCGGTCAAGGTGAAGGTGCGTCCGACGCCCGCCGAAATCGAAGGCCTCCAGACATCGACCCATAAGCTCCTCGCCGCCGCTATCGCCAAAGCAAAGCCGGATCCGGGCGACGTGACAATCCGCCGCCTCAACCGGATGGAGTTCAATAACACGATTCGCGATCTCTGCTACCTTGACGAGAATTTCTCCGCAGACTTCCCCGCCGATGACACGGGCTACGGCTTCGACAATATCGGCGACGTGCTGACGTTCTCCCCAGTTCACCTCGAGCGCTTCCTTGCGGTCGGCGAGCAGATTGCCGCCAAGGCGATGCCGACCACGCCCAACGAACTCGACGGCACAGGTCTCGCGATGATTGAGATGCTCCCGAAGGGACGCCGCGTCGAGCAGCAGCGCTACTTCGAGCCAGCGCCATATCTCACCGGTCCGATGGAAGCGCCGCGCGACGGCGATTACATCATCTCGGTCAACCTCCGCTCCACGGGCGCGTCTGGCGATCCCACCGCAAAGGTCGCCTTCCTCGTCGATGGCACGGAAGTCGGCCAGTACGCCTTCAAGGCGATCAAGAAGTCCGAGGTCGCGACAGCCAAGGTCACCCTTAAGGCCGGCAAGCATGAGTTCACGCTGAAGTGGCTCAACCCTCCCGCTAAAATCCCCGGCAACGCCCGCTCTCTCTCCGGCCTCCGCCTTCGCCTGCTCGGCCCCGCCGACACGCGTACCGAATTTCAGCGCCGCCTCGCCCTCGCGATCGGCGACAAGACCGGCGAGCCTCGCGCGAAGCTCGTTGTGAATTGGTTTGTGAGCCGTGCCTTCCGCCGTCTGGCCACGAGCGCCGAAATCGCCCGCTATTCCAAGGTGTTCCTTGACGGCGAAAAAGCCGGCGGGACATGGGAAGCCGGCACACAGGCGATGATTGCGGTGGTGCTTGCTTCCCCAAAATTCATCTTCCGCGCAGAACAAGACGAGAAGCCGACCGAACGCGACGCCCACCCGGTCGGTGAATTTGCCTTGGCCTCACGCCTCAGCTACTTCCTCTGGGGCTCGATGCCTGATGAAGAGCTCTTCCAGCTCGCCTACGCCGGTAAGCTTTCGGCGAACCTCGAGGCCCAGGCCCGTCGCCTGCTCAAGGACCCGCGCGCGCAATACCTGACGCAGGGCTTCGGCATCCAGTGGCTCCAGTTGCGCCAGCTTTCAACAGTTTCACCCGACCCGACGCTCTACCCGAAGTTCAGCGAGGCGGTCCGCGGCTCGATGATGAAGGAGACCGAACTTTTCTTTGCTGAGGTCGTTCGCGAAGACCGCGACGTGCTCGACTTCCTCGACGGCGACTTCACCTACGTCGACCGCACCCTCGCGGCGTTCTACGGCATCAACGCCGACTTCCCGCGCGCCCGCGATAAGGGCGAATTCGTGCGCGTGACTCTCCCAAAGGGCGAACGCGGCGGCATCCTCACGCACGCCTCGATCCTCACGGCGACTTCTAACCCGACGCGCACGTCCCCCGTGAAGCGCGGTAAGTGGATCCTCGAGCAGATCCTCGGCACACCTCCGCCGCCCGCGCCTCCTTCCGTCCCCACGCTCGATGGTCAGCAGCTCAAGGGTAACCTGCGCCAGCGCATGGAACAGCACCGCCGCGATCCGGCCTGCTCCTCCTGTCATTCACGCATGGACGCCATCGGCTTCGCGTTCGAGAAGTTCGACGGGGTGGGGCTACTGCGTACGTCGGACGAAGGCTCTCCGATCGACCCCTCCGGCAAGCTCTCCGATGGACGCACGTTCTCTGGCGCTGGCCAGTTGAAGCAGCTGCTGCGTAAGGATAGTGAGAAATTCGTCCGCAATCTTTCCACGAAGCTCCTCACCTACGGCCTGGGCCGTGGACTCGACTACTATGACGGCCCTGCGGTCGACAAGATTACGGAATCGGCCTTGAAGTCCGGCAACCGCTTCTCCTCCGTCGTCCTGGGGGTCGTCCTGAGCGACCCTTTCCGCCTCCGCCGCGGAACATCGCAGGTTGAAGCGGGGTCTGAATCTCCTAAGAAGAAATAACCCCGCCATGAAGACCGACCTCATCCCCCGCCGCACGGTGCTCAAAGGCCTCGGCGCTGTCATGGCCTTACCGTGGCTCGAGGCGATGGGCGTCCAAACCGGGTGGGCTGCGGGCAATACTCCCGTGAAGAACGCCGCGCCAAACCGTATGGCGTTCCTCTACGTCCCCAACGGCGTGAATATGGATGGTTGGCGCGTCGGCGCCGAAGGCGCGCTGCCTACCAAGCTGCCTCCGATCCTCGCTCCGCTCGCTGGCGTGAGGAATCATTTCTCCATCCTCACGGGGCTCGCGGCCGATAAGGCCCGCTCTCACGGCGACGGCGGCGGCGACCACGCACGCGCAATGTCTGCTTTCCTCACGGGCGCCCAGCCCCGCAAGACCGACGGCGCCAACATCCGCGCCGGCGTCTCGGCCGACCAGCTCGCCGCCTCACGCATCGGCGACCGCACGCGCCTCGCCTCCCTCGAGATCGGCACCGAAGCCAGCAAGCTCGCCGGCGGCTGCGACTCGGGCTACTCCTGCATCTACCAGTCTAACATCTCCTGGCGCTCGGCCACGCAGCCGATGCCGAAGGAAGTGAACCCGAAGCTGATTTTCGAACGGCTCTTTGGCTCGGGCTCCGACGCCGAACGCAAGCAGCGCGACGCTTCCCGTAAGTCGGTCCTCGACATGGTCCGCGAGGATTTCCGCGAACTCAACGGACGCCTCGGCGCCGACGACCAGCGCAAGCTCGATGAATATTTCACTGCGGTCCGCGAGATGGAACTGCGCATCCAGAAGTCCGGCACGGAAGGACAGACGAAGCTCCCCGTCGGCGCGCTGCCCCCAAAGGGCATCCCTGAAAGCTACGCCGAACACCTCCGCCTCCTGGCCGACCTGACGGTGCTCGCTTTCCAGACCGACACCACCCGCGTCGCGACGTTCGTCCTCGCCAACGAAGGCAGCAACCGCTCCTACCCGTTCATCGGCGTGCGCGACGGCCACCACAGCATCTCCCACCACGGCCACGACCCGGTGAAGTTGGCGAAGATCCAAGACATCAACGTCTTCCACTCGACACACCTGGCCTACCTCCTCGAACGCCTGAAGTCCGTGAAGGAAGGCGACGGCAACCTGCTCGACCACTCGATGATCGTCTACGGCTCCGGCAACGGCGACGGCGACCGTCACAACCACGACGACCTTCCGATCCTCCTGGCCGGCGGTGGCTGCGGTACGCTCAAGCAGGGCCGCCACATCGTCTACCAGAAGGAGACCCCGATCAACAACCTCTGGGTCAGCATGCTCAACCGCATGGACATCCGCGACGTCCAGCTCGGCGACAGCACCGGCGAACTCAAGAAGCTCTCTTAAGGTAGGGATGCGATGACATCGCATCCGCCGCATCTCTGCCGTCCCCAACCGCTAACCGCCAACACCTCGCGACGCCGTCGCGCCGGTAGGGACGGCTCTCCGAGCCGTCCGCCTGTATCGCGTTCGCCGCAGGGCGAACCCAGGTAGGGGCACGATTCATCGTGCACTCCCATCTTGGAGGGCGCGGCGAAGCCAAGCCCCTACCTCCGGCCGCCCTGCGGCGGCCCCATATACTCGATACTCTATACTCCATACTCTGGTTAAGGTTCCGGGCGCGGGCTTCGCCCCCGTGTCAACGTGCCCACGTGCCCCCTCGCGGCGCCTTGCGCCGCGCAACCTTAACCCTCCATTAAGCCCTGCATTTTCCTGAAAATTTACTCCCTTACCTGAAGAAACTTCTGCTCCCACTTGGCGTTCCACTTTCGTACTCTCACCCCATGCACCCCGAAGATCCGTCCGTCGGAAAACCCAACCCGTTCTATAAGCCTGCCTTCGGCCTGGTGGTACGCCGCCAGTTCATCGGCATCATGGCCGCGACCTTCGGCTGGACGCTCCTGCCTTCCGTCTCCGCGCAGGAGAAGAAGGGGAAGGGCGGCGGCAAAGGCGGCAAGGGTGGTGGCGATGACTCCTCCAAGGCCCGTGGCCCGGTCTTTCAAGGTGAGTACGTCCTCCCGGAATCCCTCGCGGAATTTTCCAAGCTCTCCTTGATCTTTGGCCGCGCGACCGACAAGGCCATCACGGCCAGCCTCGTCCCCGCTACGACGATGGAAGCGTTCCTCGAAATCGGCACGGCCAAGGGCAAATACACCCGCAAGACGTCGGTGGCCCAGCTGCCCTCGGGTAAGGCCACGGAAATCGTCATCGATGGGCTGACCCCGAGCACGGAATACTTCTACCGTCTCAATTACCGTAAGCCAGGCGCCGGCAACTACACCCAGCGCGCCGAGGCCCGTTTCGCCACGCAGAAGGCCCCGGGCTCGTCCTTCGTCTTTACAATCCAGGGCGACTCCCACCCAGAGCGCCCCCAGTCCAGCCACCCCGACCTCTATTCCCGCACGCTCGCGACCGCCGCCGCCGATAAGCCCGATTTCCATATCTGCATCGGCGACGACTTCTCGATCGAACGCGTCCGCACGATCAACGACGCCAACTGCCAGATTCCCTACCTCCTGCAGCGTCCGTTCCTCGGTCTCGTGGGCTCCGTCGGCCAGGTCTTCCTGATGAACGGCAACCACGAACAGGGCTCGCTCTTCAACTTCTCGCAGAAGGACGAGCGCCGCGACGTCGCCATCGGCGTGCAGAAGGCCCGCAACTCGCTCTACCCGCTCCCAGGCAACGAAGGCATCTACACCGGCCACGCCGAGCCGTTCAAGGACATCGGCCCGCTGAAGAGCTACTGCTCCTGGACCTGGGGTGACGCGCTCTTCGTCCTCCTCGATAATTACTGGCACTCGCCGGCGCTCGTCGACAGCGGCTTCGGCGGCAAGGGCGGCAAGGGCGAGAAGGGTGGCGACGACAAGAAAAACCGCGACTGGTGGGGCCTCACCATCGGCGACGCCCAGTACAAGTGGCTCAAGCACACGCTCGAGACCAGCAAGGCGAAGCACAAGTTCGTCTTCGCCCACCACGTCCTCGGCTCCGGCCGCGGCGGCGTCGACGAGGCCGACCTCTACGAATGGGGTGGCCAGGGCAAGAAGGGCGAAGGCTCTTTCAAGGAAAAGCGCCCAGGCTGGGAACTCCCAATCCACCAGTTGATGGTGAAGCACAAGGTCAGCGTCTTCTTCCAGGGCCACGACCACCTCTACTGCCAGCAGGAGAAGGACGGCATCATCTACCAGGAACTCCCGATGCCTTCCGACCACGGCTACATCGCCTACAACGAAGACCGCTACGCCTCCGGCAAGAAACTCCCCAGCGCCGGCTATATGCGCGTCACCGTCACGCCCGCCTCCGCCAAGGTCGAATACGTCCGCTGCTTCCTCCCCAAGGACGAAACCAAGGATACCAAGCACGGCATGATCGCCCACTCTTACGAAGTAAAAGCCCGCCCCGCCTAATCCTGCCTCTAGGTAGGGACAGCACCACGTGCTGTCCTCCGCATCTTAGGTAGGGTCGGGACCGCGTCACGACATAGTCTGTCTCTATAGAATGATGCCTCTGCTTCGCAGCAGTTCACCCATCTGACCACCACCTCCCCCAACCCCTTAACTCACCTTTGCACTTTTGCACGCGGCTCCGCCGCATTTGCACCCTTGCACCTCACTTAACTCCCCCATGTCCCCTCGCCCCCTCGCCCCCATGCCCCCTCGCGACTCCGCCGCGCGCCCCACTTTTGCACAGGCGCTTCGCGCCGGTTTGCACTTTTGCACCTTTGCACTGTTCTCCCTCGCCGCTTCCGCGGCGTCGCCCGCCCGCCAGCCCAACATCGTCCTCATCCTCATCGACGACATGGGCTATCGCGACACGGGTTTCGTCGGGAACAAGTACATCAGCACCCCGAACATCGATAAGATCGCCAAGTCCGGCGCCGTCTTCTCGCAGTGCTACGCCAGCGCCCCGAACTGCGCGCCGACCCGCGCGTGTCTCCTCACGGGCCAATACACCCCGCGCCATGGCGTCTACACCGTCGTCGACGACCGTTACGCCCCGGGCCAGCCGCACATGAAGGTGATGTCCACCAAAGGCAACGACGAGCTGCCTGAGAAGACCAAGACCGTCGCCGACGTCCTGAAGTCGGGCGGTTACTCCACCGCGCTCATCGGGATGTGGAACATCGGCCGCGGCCGCAATGGCACCCCGGGTTCGCCCACCGGTCGCGGCTTCGATGTCTATAAGCGTCCCGACGACGTAAACTTCGAGAAGGATGCCTACATGGACGGCAAGGGCCGCTACCTCTCCGACGCGCTCTGCGACGAAGCCCTGTCCTGGATCGATAAGAACAAGACCAAGCCCTTCTTCCTCTACTACGCCGAACACTCCGTCCACGAGCCGTTCGACCCCAAGCCCGCGCTCGTCGCGAAGTACAAGGCCAAGACGCCCACCGGCCTCGATAAAGGCATCACGCCTGAATACGCCGCCACCGTGGAAGCGGTCGACACCAGCATCGGCCGCATCATGGCCAAGCTCGAAGCTGATGGCCTGACCAAGGACACCCTCGTCATCTTCACTTCCGACAACGGCGGCCTCCCTTACGTCGTCAACCCGCTCCGTGGCAGCAAGGGGCTCCTCTACGAAGGCGGCATCCGCGTGCCGGGCGCCGTCTCCTGGCCCGGCGTGATCCCCGCTGGCAAGACCTTCGACGAACCCGTTGCCAGCATGGACTTCATGCCGACCATCCTCGAAGCCGCCGGCCTCCCGCTCCCGAAGGATCAGCCCACCGATGGCATCAGCCTCATGAAGCAGCTCAAGACTGGCGCCGCGCTGAATCGTAACGCCATCTACTGGCACTTCCCCTGTTACATCGGCAAGGGCGAGCCCATGAGCCTCCTGCGCGCTGGCGACTATAAGCTCATCCAGAAATTCGCCGGGCCCACCTTCGAGCTCTACAACGTGAAAAAGGATCCCAGCGAAGAGAAGGACCTCGCAAAGGCTGAGCCCGCCAAGGTCGAGGAACTCAAGAAACTCCTCCTCGCCTGGCAGAAGGACACCGGCGCCTTCCTCGCGGACAAGAAGAACGAAGCCTACGACCCCAACGCCAAGGAACAACGCGGCGGCGGCAAAGGCGGCCAAGGCGGCGGCAAAAAGAAGAAGTAAAGGCAGGGACAGCACCACGTGCTGTCCTCTGTATCTAGGTAGGGATGCGATGACATCGCATCCGCCCTATCCCAGGTAGGGGCAGCACCGCGTGCTGCCCTAGCTCCCCTGTCTCAAGGTAGGGACGCGTCGGCGACGCGTCCGCCTCGACCCTTACCCCCTCGGTCGCGACACCGTCGCGCCCCTACCTCCTGCTGCCACCCGCCACCCGAAGCTCTGCCTCTGCCCCTTGCCCACGTGTCACCTTGCCCGCATGCCCCCTCGTGGCCTCCGGCCACGCTTGCTTCGCAGCATGCCAGCCTGCCAGCAGATCCCCCCGCGGCTCCGCCGCGCCTGCTTTGCAGCAGTTCACCATGCCAGCAGTTCCCCCACGAATGAGCGAGCGCAGCGCGCCGCTCATTCGTAATGCGTCCACATCCGGATCACCTTCACCGTCTTCTCCTTCGCATACACCTGATAGACGAGCCGATGCTGCAGGTTGATCCGACGCGAGTAGGCGCCGGCCAGGTCGCCGACCAGCGCTTTGACGGGTGGGGGATTATGGAAAGGGTTCTTGGCGAGCACCGCGAGCAGCGTCTCGATCTTCGGGCGCAGCCCCGCCTTGGACGCCTTCAAGGCGTCCTTCTGGGCCTGCTTCGTATAGACCAGCTCCCAGCTCACCAGCGGAGCTTCTTGGCGGATTTCTTCAGCGGCTCCTTCATGCCGCTGCGAATCGAGGCACCCACGCCTGGGATCGCCGATAGGTGGAGCGTCTCTTGGATGTTCGCCCAGTCGGCCTCGCTCACCAGCACCGCATTGCCGCGTTTGCCCGTGATCTGGATCGGCTCGTGGACGGAGGCCTCGATCAGCTTATAGAGCTGCGCGCGGGCGCGGGTGGCGGAAATCGTCGTCATGGCCACAAAGGTACGCAAAAGCGTACGCATGGCAAGGGCGTCTTCGACGCCCGTTGATCCGTTGATTGGTTGAATGGTTGCTTTCATAGTCGGCACCCCCCGACGCTCCTCATCTCAGTCGCTCCCCTCAACCCCGGGAACCCCTCAGCATGGGGTCTGACTTCGTCATGTCACATGACGTGTCTGACCTCATGCTGGCCTAGGTAGGGATGCGATGACATCGCATCCGCTGTATCTCAGGTAGGGGCAGCACCGCGTGCTGCCCTAGCCGCCAACACCTGCCTCGGGTAGGGACGCGTCGGCGACGCGTCCGCCTAAACCCTTATCCCCTCGGTCGCGACACCGTCGCGCCCCTACCTCTCCCGCCACCCGCCACCTGAAATGTTTTCCTACCCCAACCCCAACCCCTACCCCTTAACTCACCTTTGCACGTTCGCACGCGGCTCCGCCGCATTTGCACCTTTGCACTGCCTCTAATCAGTCTGCCTCGTGCCGCTCCCACCCGCTTACCGCTAACCGCCACCCCCTCGCGACTTCGTCGCGTTGGTAGGGACGGCTCTCCGAGCCGTCCGCCCTACTTGTGTCTTGCCTCCAGCCCGCCGTGCATGAAAATTGATTACGAGTCCGAGAGCGCGCCAGTCGCGTGAGTAGCACTCCCTAGGGGTCGCGGAAACGCGGCCCCTCCCTATTTATCAAGCCAACCAGCGGGCGGGTGGGGATATCTTATCTAGTTCGGCAAAAACTTCCTCCGGCCGCTTGTCCCTGAATAAAGCATTTGGATGCAGGCGTTGGCGTTGTAAGTAGGCGATCAAGTCGACGGCCTGTAGAAAATAGGAATGTCGGGAATCCCGGTGGAAGGGATCCTCAATGATTAAGGCCTGCCGTGGATGACTGGAGCGAAACTCCATGATGGCCTGTTTGATGGCTGCGGCTTCACCAACGTCCGCGATGAGGAGCATTGGGCGGTCCGAAGTTGCGCTGAGATCAGCCGCTAGATCTTTCCAACAGGCCTGCAATGGCTCTGACTCGCTATGTTTCAGGCAAGCCACCGAGCAAGAACTGAGACCTTCGATTTGTCGAAGCTCTCGCAGCAACCATAGCGCTATGCGCAGGCGCTGGCGGGGTTCCAGTCCGAGAAATCGCTTTGCGCCGCCAAGGAATTCGGCTGCATGGATTTCCGCCGAGAGTTTCAGGCCTAATTGGTCGCGCATGCGTTGCCGGAACGACACCAAGCGTGCTTGAGCTTCATGCCAATGCTCAGATGGGATTTTCAGTCCGGATAAGATATATGATGCCGTCGGGGAATTGATTGCACCCGGATCCCCGCTCTCGTCGATATAGACCAATTCCATCCCCCACCTATCACCCGCACCCCTCGCCCCCTCAACCCCGGGAACCCCCCAGCATGGGGTCTGACTTCGTTCGGAATGCTGAACGTGTCTGACCTCATGCTGACCCAGGTCGGCGACGCGTCCGCTGTATCTCAGGTAGGGGCAGCACCGCGTGCTGCCCTAGCCGCCGCTTTGTGTTCCCAACCGCCAACCGCTAACCGCTAATACCTCGCGACTCCGTCGCACGGGTAGGGACGCGTCGGCGACGCGTCCGCCTAAACCCTTATCCCCTCGGTCGCGACACCGTCGCGCCCCTACCTCGCGCCCCTACCTCAAAACAAAAAAGGCCGGGCGCCGAGGGATTCCTCCCCCAGCCCCCGGCCTGCTCATTCATCTCATCAACGATACAACCATCCAACGATTCAACTGCCCGTGCCGATTCTACCCTTTAGTCTTAGGCACGGGCACTCGATACAGATTCGCGACATGCAGATCCTTCGTCTCCGGCGCGTAGAAGAAGTCCGCCGCCATAGCGTCCTCGTCGTTCAGCCGCCAGAGGGTGAGGCTCTTGTCGACGCGCACCGGCAGGCCTTTGTGCATCGCGTAGAACGGATTGGTGATCGG
>CANCHK010000011.1 GCA_947377865.1 Opitutia bacterium
CGGTGTCGGACGGCTGGGCGCCGAGTTTGACCCAATGGTCGACGCGCTCGACGTTGATCACCAGACCCGGGGTCTTGCCACGGGCGCGGGGATTGTAGTTGCCGAGGACTTCGACGAAACGGCCGTCACGGCGGATGGCTTGTTCGGCAACGACGAGGCGATAGGTCGGCTCGTTTTTCGTACCGAAGCGTTGGAGGCGGATGCGTAGCATGGATTTAGAGAAGGTGGTGTGGTTATCGTCCTGGGAGGGTTCTCAAAAGACGGACGTGCAAGGACGCAGGAGGGAGGGGGCGAGTCAAGCATTCCCCGGAAGGTTTTAGTAAAAATTTACCCACATCCTGCGAACCACTCGTCAAAACACGCAAATCAAGCCACTGACCTTTAATGACTTAATTTGTATTCTGCGAATAGGCCCCCCGTGGCCTTTTTATGAAATCCGGCGATTCGGCGTTGAATCGGGGCATAAAAAACCCCGCCTGTGGGCGGGGTTTGGGAGAAGCCTGAAAGGGCTTACTTAGCCGCGGCGGCCGCGGCAGCTGCGGCGGCGTGCTCGGTCGGGTCGAAGCGCTTTTCTTTGACCTTGGTAGCCGACTTGCCCTGGCGATCGCGGAGGTAGAAGAGGCGGGCGCGCATGACCTGCGAAACGCGTTCGACTTCAATCTTCTCGATATTGGGGGAGTGGACCGGGAAGGTGCGCTCGACGCCTTCGCCGAAGGAGACACGGCGAACGGTGAAGGTTTCGTGGATGCCGCCGCCCTTACGCTGGATGACGATGCCGGAGAAGGTCTGGGTGCGCTCCTTGTCGCCTTCGCGAACCTTGGTGGCTACCTTAACGCCGTCGCCGACCTTGAATTCATGGTCGCCGCGGGCGGTCTTCAGCTGGGGCTGGGTGGCAAATTGGATGAGGGGATGGTTGCTCATGGCTGGTGTTCTTGGTCTTTCATCAGGTCCGGTCTGCGTTGCTTTGTCTTCTCTATTTGCCTTTCCCGGCGCCATTTTTCGATTTCGGCGTGATTTCCTCCTAGGAGGACGGGGGGCACCTCGAGACCATCATAAACAGCGGGTCGGGTGAACTGCGGAAAGGCGAGCAACTTGCCGTTGTAACTATCCCCCGTCAAGGAGTTTTCCTCCCCGAGCACGCCGGGAATCTGCCGGCCGAGGCAATCGACCAGGACGCAGGCTGGTAAAGTGCCATTAGTAAGCACATAATCGCCAATCGAGACCTCTCGGGTGACCTTCCGGTCCCGGAATCGCTGGTCGATACCCTCATAATGGCCAGAAATGAGGATTAAATGGCTCTTTTGGGCTAGTTCCTTGGCCAACTGGTTGGTCAATTGTTCACCATCCGGGCAAAGGTAGACCACTTCACAGCCAGGGGTGGCCAGGGCGTCGACGGCGTCAAAGAGGGGCTGGCAGCTCATGAGCATGCCGGGTCCGCCGCCGTAAGGCATGTCGTCCACCTTGCGGTGCTTATCCTTGGAATAGGCGCGGAGGTCGTGGGCCTTGAACTCGATCAAGCCCTTATCGATGGCCTTTCCGATGACCGACTCCTGGAGGAAGCCGTCGGCCATGGCGGGGAAAAGGGTGACTAGGTCGATACGGATGGCCACGGTGATCGCAGTCATCCAACAGCCGAAAGGCCGCCGAGCGCAAGCCGTCCCTGCACCCGCTTACTTCTTCGCCTTGGGTTTGGCTTCCGAGCGCTGGTCCATCTTTACGCCGGCTTCAGCGGGAACGGGTGAGCCGACCTTCTCTACGTCGGAAGTAAAGAGGTAGCGCCAGACGTCTTCCTGAAGGGGCTTTCCGGAGGCATCCTTGGGTGAGCTCTTGCCGGGTGTCACGTAGCCGTGGCCGCGCGCGGCTTGTTCCTTCTCGGTGCCCTTAAGCGGGGCATCGGTGATCAGGCGACGGGTATTACCGTAAGGGATTTTCTCCTTCTCAGTGTTCACAATCGGGCCGAATTGGTTGAGCCCCAGCATCAGCCAAGAGCGTTGGTAGTGGTCCCCGGTCCAGCCGCTATCGAGGACGTGGCTGTAACCGAAGAAGCGGTTCTTGGGCGTCGCCGATGGGCCGGCCTGCCAGTCTTCGGTGTTGTCGCGGGGTCCGCAGAACATGATCACGCGCGCGACCTTCTGATACATTGCGAAGCGCGCGGAGGAGGTAGCTCCGTGCGACGAGCCGCCGACGACGACCTTGGTCCAGTCGAGCTCCTTGCCGCCTGCGGTGAGGAACTGTTCCCACCGACCCTGCGGGTGCTGCTTCGCGAGCCACTTTACTAGGCGCGTCGCGCGACCCTTGGCTGAATCGGCTTCCGCGATCTCGACCGATTTCGAAGCGTCGACGCCGGCGGTCGCCTCGAGGCGGATATTGCCGAGGTGCTGGGTGTCGGCGGGGACGGTGTTGAATTTACCGAACCAGCCGCGTGCATAGTAAACGCTGATATGATGGTAGCCGTAGCCGTTGACCTTCTCGGCGAGGACCGGGTTGTGACCCATCAGCCACACCACGAGCTGTCCTCGCGGCGCGACGCGTGTGTCGACGTCGGCGGTTTCCGTATCCGCAGGTTTTCCTTTGGTCTCCAGGTTGAAGTCAATGTCGGGGTAAGACTTCGCGGAAGGGTCGACCTCGCTGGCGCGCACCGTGAGGTGGTAGGCCTGCGGCTTCGGATCGTTGAACTTCACGGGGGCGTCGGCGGCGAAGGACGCGACGAGTCCGAGGAACAGGTAGGCAAGGGCAGAGCGCATGGGGTTGCGCACTTGATGTCCTCGCCGCCGAGGGATGGCAAGACCGACCGCTTACTTCGGCAGCTTGCCGTCGACGTAATCGAGGGCTTTCTCGACGGTCTCTTTCGGGGCCCACTGGTGGCCGCCTTCGAATTCGAAGACCTGCAGGCGCTCGCCCTGCGTCTCTCGCAACTGCTTGATCTCGCCGCGATTGGGGTCCTTCTTGCCCATCGTCAGAGCGACGGCGGGGATCTGCACGCCGCGCAGGCCTTGAATGCCATTATCGAGAGTGCCGACACCTGCGCCTTGCAGTACCACACCGCCGAAGTTGTCACCGATACTTACGAAGACCGAGCTGGCGCGCGAGCCGCCGGAGAAGCCGGTGCAGACCTTGCGTCCTTCACCGATGCGAAAGCGCTTCATGACATCCTGGTTGGCGGCGAGGAAGTTGCCTACGCTCGGATCCCAGGGGCCGTTTTTGGATTCGTCGAGGAGGATGGCGATGTAAGCGTGTTTCTTGATCCAGTCGGCCATATTCCCCATCGACGCATTGCCGCCGGGCGAGGCGATGAAAATCACCGGCCAGGCCTTGGTCGCGTCCGCGTGGTAGCCTTTCGGTAGCACGACACGGTAGTGGTAGATGCCGGAGTACTTCGAGTAGCCGCCGTTGTGGTCGCAGGCGATGCGCGTCTCAACGCCTTCCTTGATGACGAGCTCGACGGGGGTTGTCCGAGGGGCGACGCCGTCGGCGGCGCCGACAAGGGCCGACATGAGGATGAGGAGCAGGGTCGGGCACCGAAGCATGACGAAGGGGTAGGCACGAACCTTGCCGAGGGCAAGCGTGGTTGCGGCTTGGAAGCGCCGCGCCCTTGCTCCATAGCCATAAGCCGTGCCTCGTTCTGTCGCCCAAGTCCCCGTGCTCCAAGTCTCCCGTCTGCGCATCGCCCGCGAGGACAAGGTTATCTTGCGTGGACTCGACTGGCGCGTGGAGCCCGGGCAGCACTGGGTGATTCTCGGCCCAAACGGTTCCGGCAAATCCTCGCTGCTCGCCGCGCTCACCGGTTATTTCGCGCCGACCTCTGGTTCTCTTTACGTCCTTGGCGAGACATTCGGCCGCAGCGACTGGCGTGAGCTCCGTCGCCGTATCGGGCTCGTCGGTCCCTCTGTCGCCGCGATGATCCAGCCTTCCGAGCCGGCGTTGTCCATCGTGGCGGGCGGCGTCGATGGGCTCATCAATCTCTGGCGCCGTCCTAAGCTTGCGACCCTCGCGCTCGCGCGCCGGCTGCTTCGCCTGCTCAAGGTCGGCGGACTCGCCGCTCGCCCGTGGGGTCATCTCTCGCAGGGCGAACGCCAGCGCGTGTTGATCGCCCGCGCCCTTGCATCCGACCCCGCGTTGCTGATCCTGGACGAATCCTGTGCCGGCCTCGACCCCGTCGCTCGCGCCGAGTTCCTCGCCTTGGTGAAGCGTCTCCCGACGCTTAAGCCGGGCCTCGCAATTGTCTTTGTCACGCACCACGTCGAGGAGATCCTGCCGACGTTTACGCATGCCCTGCTTCTAAGGAACGGGGCCGCCCTCGCTGCCGGCAAGATGGCCGACGTCCTGAAGCCCGCCGCGCTATCGAAACTCTTCGGAAGGAAGGTCCGCCTAACCCGTAGTCGGTCCGGTTGGTCTTTGGATGTAGCCGGGAAATAGCCGTCAGGGCGGTTTGACCGCTTTCGACTTCCCCTTAACCCCTGCTTCGTCCTACTTCATCTTCCTTCGCAATGCCTTCGCCGTTCGACAACCTCCTCCCCCGCTATGACGCCGTCGTCATCGGCGCCGGCCTCGGCGGGATGACTGCGGCGAACAACCTGGCGAAGTTCGGCCGTAAGGTGCTCCTGCTCGAGCATCACTACCAGCTCGGCGGCCTCGCCACCTTCTTCAAACGCGCGGGCGGCCACGTCTTCGACATCTCCCTGCACGGCTTTCCGCACGGCATGATCAAGTCCACGCGCCGTTACTGGACCAAGGAAATCTCGGATCGTATCCACCAGCTGAGCGACGTCCGCTTCATCAATCCCGACTTCGACGTCCGCACCACCTTCGACCGCGCCGACTTCACGCGCATCCTAATCGAGCAGTTCAAGCTCTCCGCCGAGACCGTTGAGGCGTTCTTCGCGCACCTACGTGAGATGAACTACTACGACAACGACCCGCGCACGACGCGACAGCTCTTCGAGCAGTTCTTCCCGGGGCGCCCCGACGTCCAGCGTCTGCTCCTCGAGCCCATCGCCTACGCCAACGGCTCCACCCTCGACGACCCGGCGATCACCTTCGGCATCGTCTTCTCGAACTTCATGTCGAAGGGTGTCTTCATCTTCCAGGGCGGCACAGACACCATGATCAACCTCATGACCGCCGAGATGAAGGCCAACGGGGTCGACATCCGCCGCAACGTGCTCGTCGAGAAAGTGCTCGTCGAGAAGGACGCCTCCGGTCGTCGGCGCGTTGTCGGCGTGAAACTTCGCGGCACGCGTCTTGGCGAAGAAGCTGAGGTCGCCTGTGCGACCGTCGTCTCCAACGCCAATATCAAGGACACGGTCCTCAAAATGGGCGGCGAAGACGCCTTTGAAGCTCCATTCCTCGAGGAAGCCCGCAAGGTCCGAGTGAACACCTCGTCCTGCCAGGTCTACATGGGCGTGCGCGAAGGCGAGACCATTCCGCACATCGGCGACCTCGTGTTCACTTCCGAAGCGAAGCCGTTCTCCAGTCACGAGCTCGTCGACTTCCACACCACCTCGCGCACCTACTCGGTCTATTATCCGGATACGCGTCCGCACACCAAGAAGCCCCATTATGCGATCGTCACCTCGGTCAACCAGAAGTGGGACGATTGGGCGCATCTTTCCGAGGCGGACTACGCCACGCACAAGGCGCGCGTCATCGAGGAATCCTTTAAGGGTCTCGAGAAGTTTATCCCCGACATCCGTTCCAAGGTCGACCATGCCGAGGCCGCTACGCCGCGAACGGTGAATCGCTACGTCCGGCACGTCGGCGGCACGTCGTTCGGCACGAAATTTGAAGGCCTCAAGGTATCGATGGCCCTTCCGGAGCAAGTCGGCGGCTTCTATCATGCCGGCAGCGTCGGCATCATCATGTCCGGCTGGCTAGGCACCATTAATTACGGCGTAATCGTTTCCGCCAAGGCCGACGCCTATCTGCGCGATCCGTCTGCCAATCCGCTCGGCGACGCCGCAGCGAGCGCCGACGTCTGAGTCGCTCAGGCCTTTGGTGTGAGGTCGCCGACCCAGCCGACCAAGTAGCGTTCCATCTCGGCGGACCAGCCGTAGTGAATCCGCAGGCGGTTGCCTGCCGGATTCGGCTTAGAGTCGATTGTCGCGCTGAGGCTGACCTTGTGACCACGATGAGCCACGCGCATCGCCGCCTTGCCCGAGAGTCCTTGGCGGGTCGGGTGGCGCAGGTGCGGGGGAATCTCGTCGCCATCACACGCGCTGCCGATACCGCCTTCCATGCGGACCATGCGCATAAAATCCAGGGCGCGCATCGCCGAGTGAATATGTTCAAAGCAGTCGAAATCGCAGGCTAAGCCAGCGTCGACGGCCGATTCAAGTATGACGTGGTCAGCCATGCTGGGCATGCGGGACGCCCAGGCGAGGAAGTGGCCGACGTTCGGCTGGTGGCCCGCTACGGAGTGCCCCATGAGCTCGTGGCGCGGTCGACGTACCTTGGCCTCGATGAGCTCTGGGCCAAAGGAGGCGACTACAGCCTGCACGACCGCCTTGTCCGCGGCACGGAAGTCGACGGTGACCTCCGTGGTATTGCCGGTGAAAGCTGCGAGTGCCGTCTGGCTTACTGCGAGGCGAACGTGGACGTCACCATGCAGCTCGGGCCCGCTCAGTCGGACGGATTCCTTGACGGAAGGCAGGACGAAGAGCGCAGGCAATGAGGTTTCTTTGCAGACGCGTTCTTCCAGCCGGGCGCGGACAATTGCGGGAGGAAGTGAGGTATCGAAGCGTCGGCGGAGGAGGGGGCGAGGGCGGGCGGGAGGAGCGGAGCGGCGTTTCATGGTTTGGTTTAAAGAAGAAGAGAGGGAGTCCCTGCCGTGCGGTCCGTGGTGAAACGGTGCGCGGCTGGAAACGTGATCAGTGGAATGGAGGGTCGGACAGGGACGCCGGGGTGGGCGGAGAACTGTCCAAGGTCACCACTATGCCCGGCGGCCGAGGGTTGTCCAGCGGGCCGCCGGAGGTTTTTAAAAATAATATAACCCCCGGATTTACGGGCAAAAAGAAGGGCTCCCCGGTCGGGGAGCCCTTGGGGGCCGACGTCCGGCCAGGTCAGCGGGCCTTAGACGCCACCGGGATGCGCATCCCGTAGAAGCTCCGGTAGACGAAGATGAGGGCGACCAGGAAGATCGCGCTCCCGAGGAGCAGTCTCGGGCCGGCCGCCATCTTCACCGCGATCTCAACGGCGAGCAGGCCGAAGAGCGTCGTGAACTTGATGACGGGGTTAAGCGAGACCGAGGAGGTGTCCTTAAACGGGTCGCCGACCGTGTCGCCGACGACCGTGGCGGCGTGAAGGGGGGTGTTCTTGGCCTTGAGGTCGACCTCGACGATCTTCTTGGCGTTGTCCCAAGCACCGCCGGCGTTGGCCATGAAGATCGCCTGGAATAGGCCGAAGAACGCCATGCCGACCAGATAGCCGATGAAGAAGAACGGGTCGAACAGCGCGAGGGACAGCGAGAAGCAGAAGATGACGATAAAGATATTCGTCATGCCCATCTGCGCGTACTGCGTGCAGATGCGGACCACTTCCTTGGAGGACTCGGTCGTCGCCGTGGTCACGTCGAGGTTCATGTTCTCTTTGATGTAGACCACCGCCCGGTAGGCGCCGGTGACGACGGCCTGCATGGAGGCGCCGGTGAACCAGTAGATCACTGCGCCACCCATGAGGAGGCCCATCAGGGCTTCCGGATGCACGAGCGAGAGTCTTTCCAGAACATTAAACTTCGCGTCCAGCGACTGGTAGTGTTCTTGCAGCATCATGATGATGCCGAAGACCATCGTGGTCGCGCCTACGACCGCGGTGCCGATGAGCACCGGCTTAGCGGTGGCCTTGAAGGTGTTGCCGGCGCCGTCGCCTTTCTCAAGCTGGTGCTTGGCGCCCTCGAAGTCGGGGCGGAAGCCGAAGTCACGTTCGAGCTCGGCGGCGATCCCTGGCTGCTTCTCGATCTGCGAGAGTTCGTAGACCGACTGGGCGTTGTCGGTCACCGGGCCGAACGAGTCGACCGCGATGGTCACCGGGCCCATGCCCAGGAAGCCGAAGGCGACCAGGCCGAACGCGAAGATCGGGGCGGCGAAAGCGAAGCGCGCCGGCATCAGGCTGGCGACAGCTGGATGGGCCGAGAGGAGGTACGCGCCAAACATCAAGCCGAGGATGCAGAGTCCGGTCCAGAAGGCCGAGTAGTTGCCGGCGACGAGGCCCGAGAGGATGTTGAGCGAGGCGCCGCCTTGGTCGGATGAGGTGACGACCTCCTTGACGTGGCGGCTCTCGGTCGAGGTGAACACCTTGGTGAACTCCGGGATGAGCGCACCAGCGAGGGTGCCGAGCGAGATGATCGTGGACAGTACCCACCAGAGACCGCCGCCTTGGTCGGCCAGCAGGAAGTAGCTGGCGAGGTAGGTGATCGCGATTGAGACCAGGGAGCTAATCCAGACTAGGTTCGTCAGCGGCTGCTCGAGGTTGAAGTCCTTGGCCTCACCCCAGACGGCCCGGCTCACGGCGTCGTTGATCCAGTAACTGAGCAGCGAGGTGATCACCATCAGGATGCGCATGGCAAAGAGCCAGATGATGAGGGTCGCACACAGGGCGGGGTTGGCGGCTAGGGCCAGCGCGAGGAAGGCGATGAGTGCCACGCCGGTGACGCCATAGGTCTCGAAGCCGTCGGCGGTCGGGCCGACGGAGTCGCCGGCGTTGTCGCCCGTACAGTCGGCGATGACGCCAGGGTTGCGCGGGTCGTCTTCCGGCAGCTTAAAATCGATCTTCATCAGATCGGCTCCGATGTCCGCGATCTTGGTGAAGATACCGCCGCAGATACGGAGGGCGGAGGCGCCGAGGGATTCGCCGATAGCGAAGCCGATGAAGCAGGGTCCCGCGAGGTCCTTGGGCAGGAACAGGAGGATTCCGATCATGAAGAAGAGTTCGATCGCAACCAGCAGCAGGCCGACGCTCATGCCGGACTTGAGCGGAATGAGCAGCGTGGCGAGCGGGTTGCCGCGTAGGGCGGAGAAGGCGGCGCGCGAATTGGCAACGGTGTTGATGCGGATGCCGAACCAGGCGACGCCGTAGCTGCCGAGGATGCCGAGCACCGAAGCCGCGAGGATCACCGCGACGGAAGCGGCGTCCTTATGCTCGAGGCCGGCGAAGTAGTAGGCCATGCAGCCGGCGATAAGCACCCAGAGGCCGGCGAGGAACTTGCCCTGTTGCCACAGGTAGGTCTTGCACGTCTCCCAGATGATATCGGAGACCGCCGCCATGGAGCGGTGGACCGGGAGCGCGCGCGTCTGGAGGTACTGCCACCAGCCGTAGGCGGTCGCGAGGGCGCAGACGACCAGGCCGAGCCACAGGATCTGGTGGCCGCTCAGCGCACCGCCGAGGAAGCGGGTCGTGGCGAGGTCAGGGATTCGGATGTCGGCCTCGCCGGCTTGGGCAAGGGAGGGCAGGGACAGCAGTAGCGCCGCCGTGAGTTTCTTCACGCAGTTCATGGTAGGGGTAGGGGTATGACCGCGGGGTGCGGCCTAGGTTCCAGTTGTGGTGATTTTCCCTCCGTCTGCGAGGGGAATCACCTTACGGGTTCCATCATTTATAATCGTATAGAATCCCGTCAGTCCAGGAGGTGCGCCCGGAGGAATAGAATCGTGGCCGCAAACTGGTAGTCTGCGTTGGTCTTCTTCACGAAGCCATGGCCCTCGTCCTTGGCCATCACATACCAGACCGTGCCGCCCTTGGCTTTCACGGCGTCGCGCATCTGCTCGGCTTCGGTGACGGGGACGCGCGGGTCGTTCTTACCTTGGATAATGAGCAGCGGCGAGCGGATTTGGTCGGCGTGGTTGGCCGGCGAGATGCGATCCAGGAACGCCTTTACTTCGGGCTTACGCTCGTCGCCGTATTCCATGCGCCGTGCGTTGCGCCGGTAGTCGGAGGTGTCCCGCAGGAAGGTCGCGAAGTTCGCGATGCCGACATTGTCGACGCCACAACGGAAACGCTCGGCGTAGTTCACGAGGCAGGCCAGGCTCATGAAACCGCCATAGCTGCCGCCGTAGGCCGCCACGCGGCGTGCGTCGAACCGGTCGGATTTCGCCACCCAGTCGAGGATGGCGCCGACGTCTTTGATCGCGTCGCCGCGCTTCACGCCGTCATCGAGCGCGAGGTACTTACGGCCGTAGCCAGTGGAACCGCGGATGTTCGGATAGACCAGTGCGACGCCGAGTTCGTTGAGGTAGAAGTGGAAGCTGCCGCGGTAGCCGGGTCGCGACTGTCCTTCGGGGCCCCCATGGAAGATCATCAGTACCGGCCGCTTGCCGGGGAACTTCTTGGGGTCCGGGTGATAGACGAGCGCCGGGATGCTCACGCCATCGAAGCTCGCCACGCGTGCGATCGTCGGCTCTGGGCTGGGGATGTCTTTCTTCGGCTTGGTGGTCCGGTTGGTCCAGCGGGTGACTGCGCCAGTGTCCAGGTCGGCCGACCAAGCGTCGCTCGCGGAATCTTCACTGTTAAGGGAGAAGCCGACCTCATGGCTGCCCGGCCGGAAGATCAGGCTGCTTATCAAGCCGGCCTTGATCTTGGGCGCGGACAGAGGCTTGCCCGTCGTCAGGTCCCAACAGCGGAGTTCCGAGAAGCCTTCGACATTGAAAGCCACGATGAGCCGCGAGCCGTCTTCCGAGACGACGAGTTCTTCGCCGTCCCAAGCCGGGCCGCCCGGAAGTTTACTGAGTGTCGTGGCGGCGACGTCGATGCGCGTCGGGCAGAGAAAGTCAGACTCGAAGTTGGCCAGCGCATAGACGGCTTTACCGCCTTCGGCGAAGGCCGCCTGCGTGAAGTAGCACCGCACGGACTTCGGCGTGATTTGGATCTTCTTGGCGGTGGCGACCTCCATCGTCCATAGACGGGCTTCTTCCTGGCCCATTGATTGACGGAGTAGTAGCAGCGTACCATCGGGCGACCATTCGACCGGACCCCAGCCCGGCGAGGTGCCGGTGTGCACGACGCGTTCCGCGTAGGGCGGCTGCGCCTCCTTGATTACGATGTCGCTGTCCTTGCCATTGCGGCGGTTCGTGGAGAACGCGATCCGTCGTCCGTCGCGTGACCAGCACGCCTCGATGTTGCGCGACTTGCCGTCGGTAAGTCTGACCGGCGCAGCCTTCGGGTCGGTGGTGTCCTTGAGGTAGAGCTGGAAGTTCTCGTTGCCGCCGACGTCGGAGGCGTAGAGCAGCAGCGCACCGCCTGGCTGCATCTGGCCGCCCTTCACCGGTTCGATGCCGCTCGTCAGAGCAATGCGCTTCGCCATCGGCGCGGCCATCACATGGAGGTGCGTCGCATCGCCGATACGGGTGGTCACAATCGCCTCACGTCGGGTCGAGTGCCAGCCGCGGAAACTCGCGCCGCCGAGGTTGAGATAGGGCGACAGTTCGGCGGTCAGGGCCGCCGGCACGGGTGGGACGCCCTCGGCGACGATGTTGGGCGGCACCGCGGCGAGGCCGACGGCGGCGAGCAGCAAGAGCAAGACGGTGACGAGGGAGGGGCGGCCCATGTCTTATCTTTATTATGACAAGCCGAGGGCAGTCGAACCTGATATGTGACTCGACCTCTGCCGCCCGCCGGATACCTCATCCGAATGCCCCGCTTCCTGCTCCTAGCCGCCCTCCTGCCGCTCGCGCTCGCCGCTGCGCCCGAGAACTTCCCCGTCAGCGCCCCGGTCGCCCCCGTGCCGCATCCGGCCGCGGACGCCCCTGGCTTTATCCCGCTCTTCAACGGCAAGGACCTGTCCGGCTGGAAGACCAAGGGCAACTGGGTCTACGACACGGACGGCACCGTCACGCTAAAGCCGCGGCCTGGCGAGACGGGTTGGAAGCGGTTCGATGCCTATGTTTTCACGGAGCGCAAGTATCGCGACTTCGTCCTAGACCTTGAATTCAAGATCGAACCGACGGGCAACTCTGGCGTCTTCTTTTGCGTCGCCGATCCGCTGGATCCGGTGACGAAAGGTATCGAGTTACAGATTCTCGACACCTATGGACTAGCTAAGCCTGGAAATCACGACTGCGGCGGCATCATCCGTGCGATGGCCCCTTCAAAGAACATGGTGAAGGCGCCCGGCGAATGGAATCGCTACACGCTTACGCTCAAGGCCCGCCACCTGACCGTCGACTTCAACGGTGAGCGCACCATCGTCATCGACCTTGAGGCCTCCCCGATGAAGGACCGTCCGGCCGACGGACATATTGGCTTCCAGGACGAGGCGAAGCGCGTCTGGTACCGTAATGTTCGGATCAAGGAATTGAACTAAGCCGATGGCTCAGCGCAGGTCCTTCCATGGGGCCTCGCCGCTGACGTCGACCATGAAGGGACCCCGGCTCGCGCCAGGCGAAAGGATGGCGAGAATCGTCGCGTCCGCCTTTGAGGCGTTGAATGTGGCGTGCACGATGCCCGCGGGGATGTGAGCGACATCGCCAGGCTTTAGGATACGCTTCTCTTTCTCGACCCACTGTTCCACTTCGCCGGCCAGCACGTAGATCATCTCCTCAAGCTCGGGGTGCGTGTGGAAGGCGTGGCCTTCGCCGGCTGGCAGGGTAGCCTCGCAGACCTGCAGGTCCTTTGCGCCGGTCAGTTCGGGCCGCGTCAGCCAGTAATTGGTGCGACCTTTGTATTCTTCCTTGATGGCCTCGGCCTTGGTCACAAAACGCAGGGGTTTGCTCATGTAGGTTCCTATGCCAGCCGAGCGCATGTGAGCAAGCCAGAGGGGGCGGTCATTGACAGGGGGGAACCCGGAGGCGAAATGGATGTCCCCCAAGACACCCCCCATGAAACGTACCCTATCCCTCCTCCTCGGGCTCTCCCTGTTCAGCGCGGCCTCCGTCGTCGCCCAGGAAACCAAGAAACCTGCTCCAAAGAAGGACGCTCCTAAGAAGGTTGCTGCTCCCGCCGTGAAGCTGCCCGTGCAGCCCGCCGATGTCGCTGCTCCCAAGCTCGACGCCAAGGACGGCCAGATCCAGGCCGGGTTCGCGAAGTCCCATGAATCCTTCGTGGCGATCGCCAAGAAGGGCGAAGCGCAGGTCGTCTTCCTCGGCGACTCGATCACCGCCGGCTGGAACGGCAACGGCAAGGAAGTCTTCAACGAATACGCCAAGTACAACGCCGCCAACTTCGGTATCGGCGGTGACCGCGTCCAGCACGTCCTCTGGCGCGTCGAGAACGGCGAGTTCGACGGCATCAAGCCCAAGGCCGTCGTGCTCATGATCGGCACCAATAATGCTGGTGTCGCGGAAAACTCCCCCGAGCAAATCGCGGCCGGCATCAAGAACATCATCGACGCCATCCATAAGCGTTCGCCTGAAACGAAGGTGCTCCTCCTCGCCATCTTCCCGCGCGGCCCTAACCCTGCCGACGCGAACCGCGTGAAGAACGAGAAGACCAACGCGATCATCGCCAAGTTTGACGACGGAAAGAAGGTCCACTTCTTCGACATCGGCGCCAAGTTCCTCAAGCCTGACGGCACGCTCGAGCGCACCGTCATGCCGGACCTGCTGCACCTCAACGCCGCCAGCTACCAGGTCGAAGCCGACGCGATCCGCGAGAAGCTCGCCTCGCTCGTCAAGTAAGCCGCTTCGCGGTCGAAGTGAAGGGCCGGTCCTCTCCGAGGGCCGGCCCTTTCTGCGTCCACCTTACTTGCCCCAGCCTGCGGGCAGGTCTGGCATCGTCGCCGTCAGTATCTCATGAATCGCGGCACGTTCGTCATCGGTGAGATGCCCGAAGGAAGGCGACTGCGGGAAGGCGCGGAGGCCTGAGGAAAGCCGGAGCAGGACGATATCACGCAGTTCTTTCGGGAGAGATGCGAAGCTCTGCGAGTAGATCAGCGGGCTGCAACGATAACGGAAGAGGCGGGTCTTGAGGTCGAGGTCACGCAACGAACGTCCCTTCGCGTCCGGCTTGCGTGTCTTGGCGTAGGCGGAGGCGAACACGCCATCGCCTTGGATTCCTTCCGCTGGCCAGGCTGCTTCGTTTCGGCAGAGCAGGGCGTCGAGGATCTTCTCGGCCTGGCTGTCGAACACCACGAGGCAGGAGCCTTGGGGTGGCGCGTTCGCCGGCAGGCCAAGAATCTGGCGCATCGCGGGCCAGCGGTGGAGCGCGATGCGAGCATCTTGATTGGCCGTCGAGAGGACGTTGTGCACGTGCACCTGGTGGTCGTGCATCAGTAGCGGGATGACGTCGCTGGTCTTGAGTAGGTAGCGGTGTGTATCGACGACGCCTTCGAGGCTTAGTAGATTCCGGGTCGGCATGGCTGCCGGGCCCTCGAAGTCATCGATCTTCCTGCCAGTCAGGTTGCCGCGATGCTCGAAGGGTGCCTTCGTGCCGGTGACATACCAGCCGCCCCAGCGCTCGGCGAGCGGGGTCGAAGGGGCGATATTGGAGCCGCCGGAACCGCTCAGCGGTTCGCCGTTCGCATCGGGAAAGACAGTGCGCGTTCGGAGGGAGGGCGTATGCTCATGGCGCGAATGGCAGAGTAGGCAGTCGCCACTGCGCGCCAGCAGGGGTTCCTCCTTGGTCGCATGAGGGTCAAAGAGGTAGAACGTCGTGCCCAGCTTGGCGTCGAACACCACGACCTCGAAGGCGCCAGTCGGAGACCAGCCAACATAGGCTTCGTCCGAAAAGTAAAGAACGCGCGGGGCCTCCGGGTTAATCAGGTCGCGTTGCATGCTCGTCTTGCTGAAGACGAAGAGCTGGGATTCGACGGGAACGCCCAGTTCGTCGAGTAGCCATTTCAGCCGCTGCTTCGCCGGCAGCGAACGAATCTCCATGGCGCGGCTTTGGAAGGCGGCGTTAATCGCCGTCGCGCGGTCGTTCGTCTGCGTTGCCGAATAGTTAATCGGCGGTTCCTCGAACGGCTCCGCCTGCTGTGCCTGCGCACCGGGCGTCAGCAGGCCGGTCAGTCCGATGACGAGCAGCGCGTGAAGGGAGGAGGACACCCCTCCATCTTGGCGAAGGTGGCCTCCGGCACAAGGGGTTAACGGCGGATGCCTTCGTGCAGTTTGCGCAGGGCGGCGGCCTCAATCTGACGGATGCGTTCACGGGAGACGCCTTGGAGCTGGCCGATGGCGTCGAGCGTCAGCTCTTCGCCGTCCAGCCCGTGACGCAGGCGGGTCACTTCGAGTTCGCGGGGAGTCAGCTGGGCCAGGACTTCGCGCAACGCATCCTTAAAGTCGGCGGCTTCGGCATGCGTGGCCGGCGTCGTTGCTTCCTCGTCCTTCAGCGTGTCGCCGAACGTCGTATCGCTTTCCTCGCCGAGGGGCGCGTCGAGAGACTGGCCGTGTTGCTGGTAGCTGCGCAGCTCGGCGATCTTCTCCGGTGTCCATCCCAGGGTGGCGGCGATTTCTTCTTCCTCAGGCATGCGGCCGAGCTTCTGGATCATCGTGGCCTCGGCCTTGCGGAGCTTCGACAGCTGTTCGTGGAGGTTGCGTGGCAGACGGACGGTGCGGCGGAGGAAATTCAGTTCACGCATAACGGCGCTGCGGATGCCCCAGAAGGCGTAGGTGCTGAAGCGATGGCCGAGGTCGGCGTCGAAGTCGCGGGCGGCGCCGAGCAGGGCGACGTTGCCTGCCGAGACGAGTTCCATCATCTCTTCGCGAGGCACGCGCATCTGCTTGGCAGCGTGGTAAGGCAGGCGAAGGTTGCGGTTAACGAGCTCTTCGAGCGCGGCCTGAGCGGCGGAGGTAAGGGTGCCGTCGGCCTCCTTGCCGGCCTTGATCTGGCGTCCGAGGCGATGTTCGTCCTCGGCGTTGAGGCGAGGCCAGCGAGCAATCTGGTTCAGGTAGAGCGTCAGGGTGTCTGCCTCGCCGGAGCGATCTGGGGAGGTTTCGACGACGCTGACCTGGATTTCGCCCAGGTCGGGGAGGTCGGAGCGGAGGAGTGAGGTGAGAGCGTCGGTCTTGGCGGTGCGGGGGGCGATGTGGTTGATCATGTGGAAAAAGAAAGGGGCCTGTATATATAGGGCTAAAAAGGGGGGGTCGGAAGGGCTTATTTACACAAGTCGTTGAATAACAACTTGATAAAATCGTATAATATTTTCTACAGGGGGTACCCTGGGCCAGGTCTGGGGGCCTGAAGGCGGGTGAAGGTGCTCATTATGCCCGGGGTCGAGGGTTCGTCAAATAGGGTGGCGGAGGGTCTTTTCCTGAGAGATCTGGCTGGCCGACTTTTTGGGTGGGAACGGGCGTCCCTTTGGGGAGTCTATAAGGCATGCCCCGTCTATTGCCCCTTTGCGTCGCTGTAATCACCAGCCTCGGTCTGACGCTTTCGGCGGCCGATCGCCCACCGAACATTCTGCTGATCATCTCCGACGACCATGCCTGGACTGACTACGGCTTCATGGGCTCAAAGTCGGTCAGCACGCCCAACATCGATAAGCTGGCGGCCGAGTCGCGCGTCTTCCCTCACGGCTATGACACCAACTCGCTGTGCTCGCCCAGCCTCGCCTCGCTTCTGACCGGCCGTCATGTCCACCGCCATGGCATCACCGGCAACGACCCAACGGTTCCCGCTGGCGCAGGCAAAGGAGCCGGTAAGCAGAAGTCCGACGCTTTCCTCCAAGGTCGCGAGCAGCTGGTGAAACTCTTCGAGCAGTCTCCGCATCTGCCGCGTCTCCTTGCGGAACGTGGATACGTGAGCTTGCAGACTGGGAAGTGGTGGATGGGCGACTACACGCACGGCGGCTTCACCGAAGGCATGACCAAAGGTGGTCGCCACGGCGACGAAGGTCTCGACATCGGACGCAAGACGCTCGCGCCGCTCACCGAGTTCATTTCCCGCTCCAAGAAGGAGGGCAAGCCGTTCTTCGCCTGGTATGCGCCGATGATGCCGCATGATCCACACACGCCTCCCGAACGTATCCTCGCGAAGTATCGAGGCAAGGCTCCGACGATTCAGGCAGCCAAGTACCTTGCGATGGTCGAATGGTTCGACGAGACCGTCGGCGACGTCCGTGCCCATCTTGAGAAGGAAGGCCTCACGCAGGATACCATCATCGTATATATTTCCGATAACGGTTGGATTCCGCGCGTCGACAAGCCAGCGGTCGATTTCGAGCGTTCCAAGATGTCACCCTTCGACGGCGGCATCCGTTCGCCGATTATCGTCAGCTGGCCCGGCCACATCAAGCCGGTCTCGATCGACGACGCTGCCAGCGCGGTGGATATCATGCCGACGCTCCTGAAGCTAGCCGGTGCACGCGTCCCCGCGGATGGTGACGGTATCGATTTGCTCGACGACGCCGCATTGCGCGCACGTCCTTTCGTTCCCGGACAGAACTCTACCCACGACATCGTCGAGATTGGTAAGCCCGCCTCGAGCCTGCGTTACCGCTGGCTCGTCGCTGGTCAGCTCAAGTTGATCGTCTCCAGTGGCATCAACGGAGCCACCGAGCCGCCGCGCCTTTTCGACCTCAAGGCCGACCCGGCCGAACTCAAGGACCTCGCGGCGGCACGTCCCGATGACGTCAAGCGCCTCACGGTCATGCTCGACGGCTGGTGGAACGGTCGCTGAGATCTCTCACTCATCTTATCATTATGAATACCCAACGTCTCCTCCTCGCTGCACTCGCGGTCGTCCTTGTCGGCTGTCAGTCCGCCGACACCGCGGCGCCTGCGCCGAAAGCCGCCGCCAAGGCCGCGCCGAAGCCGGCGCCCTCCCAGTATGTCTTCTATGTCGGCACTTCAGGCGCCAAGGCGCAGGGGGTGCTCCGTTGCGTGCTCGACGGCAAGACCGGCAAGATTTCCGCGCCGGCCGTCGCCGCCGAAGCGAAGTCCGCTTCCTATCTCGCGCTCAGCCCTGATGCGAAGTTCCTCTATTCCACCGCCGAGGGTACCGAGGGCGCCGTCGCCTCCTACGCGGTCGAGGGCGACAAACTTCGCCTCCTGAATACCGAGGCCTCCAAGGGTAAGGGACCGACACATCTCGCCGTCGACGCCGCACGTCGCAACCTGATTGTGGTCAATTACGGTTCTGGTTCGACCACCGCTCTGCCGATTAAGGAAGACGGCTCCTTTGCGCCAGCGAGCTCCTCAATCCAGCACGTTGGCACCGGGCCGAACGCCGGCCGCCAAGCCGGCCCTCATGCGCATGGCGTCTACTTCCACCCGAAGAACGGACGCGCCTACGTCGCCGACCTCGGAACGGATGACATCTTCATCTACAAGTTTGACGCCGAGAAGGGCCTGCTGACCCCGAATAAGCCGAAGTCTGCACGCGTCACCGCGGGTGAAGGGCCTCGCCACCTTGCCTTCCATCCTAACGGCCGCTTTGCCTACGTGAACACCGAGATGGGCATGAATGTCGTCGCTTTCTCGGTCGAGCGTAACGGCGGCCTGAAGCAGATCCAGAGCCTCCCGACTCTCCCGGCCGGTGCCGATGCCAAAGGTGCCTCTACGGCGGAGATCTTCGTCCGCCCGGACGGCAAGACGCTCTACGTCTCCAATCGCGGCCATGATTCCATCGCGGTCTACTCGATCGCCCAGGATGGCAAGCTCACGCTGCTCCAGCACGTGCTCGGTACTCCGGCTGTGCCCCGCGGCTTCGGTCTTAGCGCTGACGGCCGCTGGCTCGTCTGCGCCGGGCAGAAATCCGGCACCCTCAACGCCTATCGCATCGGCCGCGACGGCAAGCTCACCGATACCAAGCAGGCGGTCGAAGCCGCAGGTTCCGTCGCGATCCTGTTCGTTCCCTGATTTGGCCGCGCCCGCATGCGTAGTCCTCTTCTTGTCGGCCTGCTCCTGACGACTTCGCTGGGCGCAGTGCCTGTAGACTTCGCGCACGAGGTCGTGCCCATCCTGCGCAAGCACTGCGTGGAGTGCCACGCGGGCGACAAGAAGAAGGGTGGGCTCTCCATGAACACGCGTGCCTCGCTGCTGGAAGGCGGCGAGAACGGCGTGGTCGTCTCCGCCGGCCAGACGCAGAAGAGCAAGCTCCTCGACGCCATCGTCAGCGTTGATCCTGACGTCAGGATGCCGCCCAAGGGAGATCGCCTGAGCTCCGCCGAAGTCGCCACCTTGCGTGCATGGGTTGAGCAGGGTGCCGTCTGGACCGAAGGGTTCGCTTTCAAGAAGCCTGCCTACGAGCCGCCCCTGCGCCCGCGTCTGCCCGTCTTGCCTGAAGCGAAGGCCGGCCGCACGCACCCGATTGACCGCGTGCTCGACGGCTGGCTTGCCGACAAAGGCGCTCCGACCCCGTCGCTGGCGGACGACGCGACCTTCCTGCGGCGCGTGACTCTCGACCTGGTCGGCCTGCTACCCTCCGCCGAGGAGGCGCAGGCGTTCACCGCCGACCGCCGCCCGGACAAACGCACCTTGCTCGTGCGATCGCTGCTCGCGCGGAATGTCGACTACGCCGACCACTGGATGGCGTTCTGGAACGACCTGCTCCGTAATGATTACGCCGGTACGGGTTACATTGACGGCGGCCGCAAGCAGATCACCAGCTGGCTCTACGTCTCGCTGCTCGCCAATAAGCCTTACGACCTTTTCGCCCGCGAGCTCATCGCCCCTTCCTCGGATAGTGAAGGGTTCGCCAAGGGCATCATCTGGCGCGGCGCCGTGAGCGCGGGTCAGGTGCCCGAACTCCAGTATTCGCAGAGCGTCTCGCAGACATTCCTCGGCATCAACATGAAGTGTGCCTCCTGTCACGACAGCTTTGTCGACCGCTGGAAGCTGCGCGATGCCTACGGCCTCGCCGCGATTTACTCCGATCATCCGATGGAGCTCGTGCGCTGCGACATCCCAACCGGCAAGCCCGCTGCCGCCGCTTGGCCGTTTCCGGAGCTCGGCCAGGTCGACGCCACCAAGCCGCGCGAAGAACGCCTCGCCCAGCTTGCCGCCCTGATCACGCATCCGGACAACGGCCGCTTCCAGCGCACCATCGTCAATCGTCTCTGGCATCGCCTCATGGGACGCGGTGTCGTGCACCCGGTTGACGCGATGCAGACGCAGCCGTGGAACCAAGACCTCCTCGACGTGCTGGCTAATCGGCTCGTCGAATCCAAGTACGACCTGAAGGCCGTGCTTGAATTTATCGCCACCTCGCAGGCCTACCAGTCACGTGCTGAGATCCTCGCCCGCGACGCGGACGATAAGGGCTACGTCTACCGCGGTCCGCGCGCCAAGCGCCTCACCGCCGAGCAGTTCGTCGACGCTGTCTGGCGCCTGACCGGTACTACGCCGGCCAAGATCGAACTCAAGGTGCCACGGGCCAATCCTGCAATGGCTTCGGCCAAGAAACCCGTTGTCGAGCCCTTGCTCGCCGCACCGATCTGGTCGAATGACATCGCCAAGGGCCGTCTCCCCGCAGCCGGCGAGACCCGTTCGTTCCGCCGCCAACTCGTGTTGGAAGCCGACGTCGAATCGGCCGCCTGCGTGGTCACCTGCGACAATAGCTTCGAACTTTACGTGAACGGAAAGAAGATCGGTGAAGGCGAAAACTGGGCCGACCCGAAGAGCTTCGACCTCACCGCTTCCTTGCTCAAGGGTGCGAACCAGATCGTGGTCGTCGGCCATAATGGTGGCAAGGCACCCAACATCGCCGCCGCTTGGTTTCAGGTGAATGTCGATCTCAAGGGTGGCGCCCGCGTAAGAATGGCCACTGACGCTTCCTGGGAATGGACGACGAGCTTACCGAACGCCCGCGGAACCTTCGCTGCCGGTAAAGCGAAGGCCGCGACCAAGGTTGCCGAGGTTGTCTGGCAGCCGATCTCGCTCGTGAAGGGCGAGGCATGGCGCAAAGCTGAATATCGCATGGCCGAGATACTCGCCGGCGTCGGCGGGAAGAGTAGCCTGCCAGCTCGCGCGAGTCTCATGAAGTCGGACCTGCTGCAGCGCGCCTTGGGTCGTCCGAACCGCGAGCAGATCGTCTCGATGCGTCCGAACGAACTAAGCACGCTCGAGGCCATTGACCTTTCCAACGGCCAGGCGCTGACCAATCTCCTGTCCGCTGGCGCCGCCAAGTTAAAGAAGCGCACTTGGTCTTCGCCGGAAGAACTCGCCCGTTGGCTCTATCTCTCCGCGCTGAGCCGCGAGCCCGCTCCGGCTGAACTCAAGGTCGCCGCCGGCATGGTTGGCGCCGAAATCTCCGAACAAGGCGTCGCCGACCTCCTCTGGGCCGTGTGCATGCTCCCCGAATTCCAGACCATCCGCTGACCGCCATGAACTCCCCGCTGCCGCTTGACCCATCCTTACCCGAGCCGCTCGCACGTCGCGAATTCCTGCGCATGCTCGCCGCCGCCGGCGCCGCTACCTTATCGATGAGTGCTCCGCGCCTCCTCGCCGAGAGTGAGAGGGTCGTCCAGCCCGCTGCCACGGCGGATTCCTGCATTCTGATCTGGCTCGCTGGCGGCATGGCCGCGCCGGAGACCTTTGATCCTAAGCGCTACGCTCCTTTTGAGAAGGGACTCTCCTATGACCGCGTGCTGAGCACCTTCCCTGCGATTCCGACGTCCGTCGACGGCGTCCGTATCTGCGAAGGACTCGAGAACATCGCGCAGGTCATGGACCGCGGCACTCTGATTCGCTCGGCGGTGCAGCCCGACCTCGGTAGTATCCTGCATTCGCGCCACCAGTTCCATTGGCACACTGGCTATGTGCCGCCGCAGACCGTCGCTTGCCCGCATATCGGGGCTTGGATGGCCCGCGTGCTTGGTCCGCGCAATCCAGTGATGCCGGCCTTCATCAATATCGGCCAGCGGCTTGAAGGCGTCGGCGAGAGTGAGGAGCTCAAGTCCTTCACGACCGCCGGATTTTTCGGCGGCGAATATGGTCCGATGAATCTGCCGTTCCCTGAGGAGGCCGCTGCCGCTGTGCGTCCGCCCAAGGGTATGGATGCCAGCCGTTTCGTGAACCGCGACCGCGAGTTTCGCCGGCTCGTCGATGCGACGCCTAGTCGCGACTTGCTCAGCGACCACCAGCATGAGTCGATGCTGCGCTCGATGGATAACGCTTACCGCCTGCTCAGCGCCAAGGAGCGCGCTGCGTTCGACATCTCCCTCGAGACGCCCGAAGTCCAGAAGGATTACGACACCGGCCGTTTCGGCCGCGGCTGCTTGCTCGCCCGTCGCCTCGTCGAGAACGGCGCTCGTTTCGTCGAGGTCACCACGGAGTACGTGCCGTTCTTCCAGTGGGATACGCATGGCAAGGGCCATGAGACCGTCGCGAAGATGCATGCCGAGATCGACCGTCCGATCGCGCGCCTGATCCGCGACCTTGAACAGCGCGGGCTGCTCGACCGAACCTTGGTCATCATCGCCAGCGAATTCAGCCGTGATGCGATGATTGAAGGTCGTCCGGGCTCGAAGGCCAAGGACCAGGCCTTCAATAAGTCCGGAGTCATGACCAGCCCGGACCATTACGGACTCCACCGCCACTTCACCGGCGGTACGAGCGTCGTGATGTTCGGTGGCGGCGTGAAGAAAGGTCATGTTTACGGCGCGACGGCCGATGAGCGTCCGCTCGTCGCAATCAAGGACCCTGTGTCGATCTCCGACATGCATGCCACGATCTTCCGTGCGATGGGTATCAGCCCCAAGACCGCGTTTGATATTGAAGGTCGTCCGTTCTACGCGACCGTCGACGGCAAGGGCGTGCCGATTTCAATCTTCAGGGGCTGAGGGCGCGCAGCGGCGCGGCTTGCGCGCGGACGGCGGTCTCGATGAGTTCGCCAGTGCGCCGCATCGCCTCGTCGAGCGGCATCGCCGCTGGCTTGATCGCGATGAGCAGGTCGAACTGCGCGCGTAGCGCGGCCGAGTCGTCGACCGAGCCGGCGATACCGACGACTTTTTTGCCGAGGCGACGTGCGAGACGGGCGACGCCGACCGGGCCTTTGCCTTGCAGGCTCTGTTCGTCAAGGCGGCCTTCGCCAGTGATGACGAGGTCGGCCGAGGCGACGCGGGCATCGAGTCCGACTTGTGTCGCGACCATGTCGAACCCGCTCACGAGACGTCCGCCGAGGAAAGCCATAAGTCCGAAGCCGAGACCGCCGGCGGCGCCGGCGCCGGGCACGTCACGCGGATCGACGCCGAGGTCACGTCGCGCGAGGTCGGCGAGATGTTCGAGGCGCCGTTCAAACCACACGAAATCACGGACACCTTTCTGCGGACCGTAGACGCGCGTAGCGCCGCGGGGACCGAGCAGGGGGTTGTCGACGTCGCACGCGACGATCAGCTCGAAGGAGGGGAGTGCGGACGGTTTCTCGAGCTGGTCGGCTTCCAGGACCGTCTCGAGGGTAGGGGTGAAGGCCTGGCCTGCTTTCTTAAAGGTATACCCTAAGGCGAGGGCGACCCCGAGACCGCCGTCATTCGTGGCGCTCCCCCCGATTCCGATCAGGATGCGGCGGGCGCCCTTGGCAAGGGCGGATTGGATAAGAATTCCTGTACCTAAAGTGCTGGCTGTAAGAGGGTTAAGTTCATTTTTCTGGACGATAGCCAAGCCGCTGGCGGAGCTCATTTCCATGACGGCCGTGGCCGATTCGGCGACCCACCCGAAGGAGGCTTCGATCGGCCTGCCTTGGGCGTCCTGGGTGGTGCAAGCGGTCCATTCTCCAGCCAAGGCGGCGTTCATCGCCAGGGCCGTGCCTTCGCCGCCGTCCGCGATGGGGCAAAGGTCGAAGGATGCCTGCGGAAAGACCTTTTCCAGGCTGTTTTTAATATGAAAACCGGCTTTTCCCGCCGGCAGGGAGCCCTTGAACTTGTCGTTGGCGATCAGGATGCGCATTTTCCGGTCCTTCGGAAGTTGTGCTGGGGTCTTTTCTTTACAATCCGAATGGGCGAGGACGCTTGATTTCCAATGGCTCGCGCCTAACTTCATTGTATCGGGTTTAGCCCCACCTGAACCTTAATCCCACCTTAAGAAACACGAACATGCTGTCTCTCCGACATACCTTTCTCCTCCTTCCTTTGTTCGCGGCTTCCTTCGCCGCCGCCGCCGATGACACCCAGCCGTCCAAGGAGGGCTTGGAATTCTTCGAGAAGAACGTCCGCCCGATTCTCATCGACCGTTGCTACGAGTGCCATTCGGCCACCAAGAATTCTTCCAAAGGCGGTTTGATTCTTGATTCTCGCGACGGCGCACTCAAGGGCGGCGACGAGGGGCCTTCGGTCGTCCCGGGTAATCTTGAGAAGTCTCTCATGATTAAGGCCGTCCGCTACACCGATCCGGAGTTCGCGATGCCTCCCAAAAAGACCGGAGGAAAACTGCCCGACGACAAAATCGCGATCCTAGAAGAGTGGGTGAAGATGGGTGCGCCCATGCCTATGGGTGGTGCCGCAAAGCTCACCGGTCTCACCGGCAAGGCGCGAGAGCACTGGGCTTTCCAGCCGGTCGCCAAGCCTGCGGTTCCCGAAGTGAAGAATAAGACCTGGGTGAAGACGCCCATTGACGCCTTCATCCTCGCCAAGCTTGAAGAGAAGGGTCTGCAGCCGAATCCGACCGCCTCCCCTGAGTCTTTCCTGCGCCGTGTTTCCTATGATTTGATCGGCCTGCCGCCCATGTCTGAACAGGTAGACGCCTTTGAGAAGGCCATCCAAGCTGCGCAGGTCGCCGACGCAATGGCACTTCGCTCCGGCAAGCCCGCCGTCGCCGTTGAAGCTGTCTACGCCAAGCAGGTCGACTCCCTGCTTGCCTCGCCTCACTACGGCGAACGCTGGGGTCGCCATTGGCTCGACACTGCTCGATACTCGGACACCCGCGGCTTGCAAGTGGACCAAGGAGACAGCCTCTTCCGCGACTACCGCTTCGCCTACGCCTGGACCTATCGCGACTACGTCATCAATGCGCTTAATGACGACAAGCCGTACGACCAGTTCATCGTAGAACAGATTGCCGCCGACCGTATCCCGGGCATCTCGCCTGACGACCCCCGTCTCGCCGCCCTCGGATTCCTCACCGTCGGCAAGCGTTTCGACGATCCGAACGACATCATCGACGAGCGAATCGACACGACGACCAAGGCCTTCATTGGGCTCACCGTTTCCTGTGCTCGTTGCCACGATCACAAGTTCGACCCGATCCCGATTAAGGACTATTACTCTCTGCACGGAATCTTCGCCTCGACCGTCGAGCCGCTGCACCATCCCACAATCGCGGCCACTTCGAAGAGCGCCGCCGCCGCCCGCACTGACTTCACCAAGCGTCTAAACCAGCTCCAAGACGAGCAGGTTGCTGGTTTCTTTCGCTACATGCGCGAGACCCGCGCCCGCTATGACAAGGAGATGGCTGGCCGCCTGATGATCGCCAGCGTGCGCCGAGGATCGGCCGAAGCCGGCGATTACTCCGCTAAGTATAAAATCGACCTGACTTCCGATATCGATTTCGCCGCCATGCGCATTCAGAAGGACTCCCCGATCACTGGACCCTTTGCCGCCGCCGCCGCCGTGCCGGTTGTCTACTTCGCTGAGCGTGCACCTGGCGCAATTGAGGAGTCCCTCAAGAACTCCGAACACCCAGTCAACCCGATCATCGCTGCCGCACTCCGTGGCCTGAAGCCGAAGACCCTCGATGACGTCGCCGCCGCCTACCAGAAGGCCTACAACGAAAACAAGGCGGCCATCCTCGCCCATCTTGCCCTCCTCGCCAAGGCCGGCGAAGGCTGGAAGAAGACCTCTCCGGCAATCGCCGAGATGACTGGCTATCCTTGGGCCATCCCGAGCTATGATGAGGTCTTCGACAACGAAGACATGATCTCGCTCTTCAGTACGCGAAAGTTCTGTGCCGACTGGCAGAATCGCCCGATTTATGGCGGTATCGGCAATCGCGAACCGGTCGCCTACTTCCGTCACACCCAGATCAATGAGCTGCGACTCTCGCACCCTGGCGCGCCCGGCGAAGCGATGGTCGTTCAGGATTCCGAATCTCCGAAGGACAGCTACGTGTTCAAGCGTGGTGACAAGAATAACAAGGGAGAGATTGTTCCTCGCCAGTTCCTCGACATCCTTTCCAAGGAAGGCGAGCGCAAGCCCTATGTCGATGGCAGCGGTCGCTATGAGTTCGCCCAGTCCATCGCCACCAAGAGTAATCCGATGACCGCGCGTGTCGCCGTGAACCGTACCTGGATGAAGCACTTCGTCGAAGGCTTCGTCGCTACAGTCGACGACCTCGGCAACATGTCCGAAAAGCCCTCGCACCCCGAACTGCTCGATTACCTTGCCAACGATTTCATGGACAACGGCTGGAAGATGAAGCCCCTCCACCGCATGATCGTTATGAGCAACGTGTATCGTCAGGACTCCGACCCGACTGCGAACCCTCTCGTGGCCAAGAAGGGTCCGGTCGACCCGCTGAAGATCGATGCCGGTAATCGTCTGCTTTGGCGCGGTAATCTTCGTCGCCTCGACTTCGAATCCATCCGCGATTCGATGATTCTGCTGACCGGTAAGATGAACCCGCTCATCGGCGGCCAGCCGGCGAATATCACCGACGAGCCATTCAGTTACCGTCGTAGCCTCTATGGGTACGTTGACCGTCGCCGCCTGAGTGACACGCTCTCGCAGTTCGACTACGGTGACCCCGACCAGGCCAACTCGAAGCGCAATTCGACCATCGTCCCGCAACAAGCCTTGTTCTTCATGAACAACCCGCTCTCCGTCGAGGTTGCTCGCGCCGTCTCGGCTCGTAAGGACGTCGTCAACGCGATTTCCGAAGATCAGCGGATTGTTGCAATGTTCCGCTGCATGTTCCAGCGCCGTCCTTCCACCAATGAGATTCGCGTTGCCCAAGAATTCCTGACTAAGGCGAAGATGTCCGTCGCGACCGCCAATCTTCATCCATCCGTTAAAGCCGTCGCCTCGGGCGCTAAGGCCGTCGCTTCCGGTGCCAAGGTTGCCAAAACTGTCGCGACGACTACCCGCACGGTGGCTGCCGGCGCCAAGGGGGCCACGGTGAAGGCTCCCGACGGCGAAGAGAGCATGATGATGGCCGTCACCGGCGGTGGGGCCGAAGGCGTCATGCAGAACGTGGGCGAAGCGATTCCCCGCACGCCAATGACGCCGACCGAACTGCTGGTCCAGTCCTTGCTGCTTTCTAACGAGTTTGTCTACGTGAACTGAGGGTAGCCCCTCTGCTTTGCTTCTAAAGCCGGCCTTATGGCCGGCTTTCTTGTTATAAACAAGGCGAGCATGAGGAACAACCCCTAGGCCGTGGGTGTCTCACCCTTTGCGCCCAGCATCCCCTGCCATGAAAACCAGATTCCCCTTAATGCTCTCCTGGCTGCTGTTAAGCGGAGCTTCCTTGTCCGCCGCGCCCGCGCCCGCCTCCGCCAAGGCCGATGCTGCTGGCCTGGAGTTCTTCGAAAAGAACATCCGCCCCTTGCTGGCCGAACGTTGTTATGAATGCCACTCCGCCGCGAAATCGACTTCCAAGGGCGGACTCAGGCTCGACTCCAAGGATGCGGTGTTGCGCGGCGGCGATAATGGCTCGGCAATCGTGCCAGCGAACGTGGAGAAATCCCTGCTCGTCAAGGCCGTCCGCTATACGGACCCCGACCTCTCCATGCCGCCCGCGAAGAAGGGTGGTAAATTGAGCGACGACCAGATCGTCTTGCTGGAACGCTGGGTCGACATGGGCGCCCCTATGCCGGCCGATGGCGGCAAGTTGACTGGCCTCACCGATAAGGCACGCAACCACTGGGCATTCCTTCCTGTGCGTAAGCCCGCCGTCCCGGCGGTGAAGGACGCCGGATGGGTCCGCAATCCTATCGATGCCTTCGTCCTTTCAAAGTTGGAGTCGAAGGGTCTTGTGCCGACTCCTGCGGTGGGCGCCGAATCCTACCTGCGCCGCGTATCCTATGATCTGATCGGCCTGCCGCCGTCGGGTGCCGACGTTGCCACCTTTAGGAAGGCTTACGACGAAGCTGCTCGTGCGGACGCTGAGTCCATCGCCGAAGGTAAGCCTTCCCGTCGCCTTGAAGCCGTGCTGGCTGCCAAGGTCGAAGAGCTGCTGGCATCGCCACATTACGGCGAACGATGGGCTCGTCATTGGATGGATACCGCGCGCTACTCCGACACCAACGGCAAGCTCGACGTGAAGGACAGCTTTGAGGAGTACCGCTACGCCTACGCGTGGACCTACCGTGATTACGTCATCAACGCTTTCAACGCGGACAAGCCGTACGACCAGTTCATCGTCGAGCAGATTGCCGCAGACCGGCTGCCTGGAGTCGCCAAGGATGACCCCCGCCTTGCCGCACTCGGCTTCATCACCGTTGGTAAGCGCTTTACTGGTGTCGATGACGTGATTGATGAGCGTATCGACACGACGACCCGCGCCTTCTTAGGCCTTTCTGTCGCCTGCGCCCGTTGCCATGACCATAAGTTCGACCCCGTCCCGGCGGCTGACTACTTCTCTATGCACGGCGTGTTCGCCTCGGTGCGCGAACCCGGCGAACTGCCGGAGATCGCTGGTCTGCAGCCGACTGCGGCCGAGAGGGCTGATTTCGATCAGCGACTCGAGAAGCTGCAGGCCGAGAACGCCGCCGGTTATTATTATTATGTACGCGAGATGCGCGCGAAGTATGACACCGAGCTTGCGGGCCGGCTCCTGCTCGGCTCGGTCCGCCGCGGGTCACCGCCTTTCGGCGACTATTCCAAGCGGTACGACCTCAAATTGATGCCGGATTATGACCTCATGAAGATCGAACGCGCCTCACCGATTACCGGTCCGCTCGCCCGCGTCGTCGTGCTGTCGGCTGAAGAGTTTGCCGCCAAGGCGCCTAAGCTGCTCGCCGGCGCACTCGCTGACAAGCGCTACCCCGTGAATCCGCTGATTGCCGAAGCGCTACGCGGATTGAAACCTAAGTCTGTCGAGGATGTTGCGAAGGCCTACCAGGCCGTATTCCATGCCAATCGCGAAGCTATCAACGCCCATATCGACCGTTGCGCCAAGCTTGGCCATTCCAGTCGCGCGACGGACCCCGCGATCGCGCAGCTCGCCTCGTATCCGTGGCCCGTGCCGGACGTCGAGGACATCACGGACAACGAGAGCCTCCTCGCGATGTTCAATCAGCGGAAGTTCTGCGCTGAATGGCAGACCCGTCCGATTTATGGCGGCCTCAACAACACCGGCCCCAACGCCTACTTCCGTTTCCAACAGATCAACGCACTCCGCCTGATGCACCCGGGTGCCCCGCGCTCGGCCATGGTCGTCGAGGATATCGAGAAGCCGAAGGACAGCCGGATTCAGTTGCGCGGCGACCGCAAGAAGCTCGGCGACCTCGTTCCACGCCGTTTCCTCGACATTCTCACCATCGGCGAGCGGAAGCCTTTCGTCGACGGTAGCGGCCGACTGGAGCTTGCCCGCTCCATCGCTAGTAAGACGAACCCGATGACGCCGCGCGTGGTCGTCAACCGCCTATGGCTCGAGCATTTCGGTGAAGGCTTTGTCGCCACGCCGGATGACTTCGGTAACATGTCTGAGAAACCTTCGCATCCGGAGTTGCTGGACTATCTCTCCGCCGAGCTCATGCAGCACGGATGGAGCCTTAAGCACCTCCATCGCCTGATGGTGCTGAGCGCGACCTACCGACAGAGCTCCAATCCAGCATTGAACCCGCTCGTGGCCCGTAAGGGTGGGATCGACCCCATGAAGGTCGACGAAGGCAACCGCCTCCTCTGGCATGGGTTGCTCCGTCGCTTAGATTTCGAGGCGATCCGTGATACGATGATTTCGGTAACCGGCCGTATGGACGAGAAGGTTGGCGGCCACCCGGTGAATATCACCGACGAGCCTTATAGCTATCGTCGCAGCCTCTACGGTTACGTCGACCGTCGTCGCATCAGCGAGATGCTGTCGCAGTTTGACTATGCCGACCCGGATGCGGCGAACACGCATCGTGGTCGCACCGTCGTGCCTCAGCAGGCTTTGTTCTTCATGAATAATCCGCTGGCAATCTCCGTGGCCCGAGATGTCGCAGGCCTTCCGGACGTAGCCGCCGCCTCTTCCGACGATCAGTTGGTCACTGCCCTTTATCAGGTCATGTTCCAACGGCTGCCGACGATGGACGAGATGGCGCTGTCCCGTGACTTCCTCGTGAAACGTCGGCTGGACGTTCCCATGATTCCGAAGGCCGCGACCAAGGCGGGCAAGGCTTCTAAGAGCGGCAAGGTCGCTAAGACCGCCGCGAAGGTTCCTTCCAAGACTGCAGCTAAGGTGACGGCGAAGCCGGACGAAGAGAGTATGTCCATGATGACGAAGGAGGCCAAACCGAAGGGAATCGCCGACGCGATGGCTGGAATGACTGCTGTTGCCAAAGGGAAGGGCGCTCCGTCGATGATGGCCGAACCTTCGATGATGGCCGCCTCAGATGCATCCATCGCCGGTAAGTCCGGGATGATGACCAGCGAGGTCATGAGCTCGAACCTCCTCGCCGGGGTGCGTAATCTGGGCGAACTGGTCCAGCGCAAGCCGCTGACCCCCGTCGAGCTCCTGGTGCAGGTGATGATGCTCTCGAACGAATTCATCTACGTGAATTGATTTTACGTTAAATTATTGATTATAAATATCTTACGTAAAAAACGGCCCCCCCAGGCTGTTTTTGTCAATTTTTTACAAAAACAGGCCCTTTCCCCCGGCCGGGGTTGAATGAGGTAATAACGACAAACAAGGGGTTGATGTCCTTCATCTTGGCTTAAGAATTCTCACCTAGAAGGAACCCCCAGGTCGTCCCCGACTTTCCTTACCCCCCCCATCTTAAATTTCCGAAACCGATGAACCGCCGTCCGCACCTGCTCCGTCTTCTCCCTTTGCTGACTGCCCTGGGTTCGACCGCCCTGCTTCCCGCCGCCGATGCGCCCGCCGATGCGAAGATGGATCCGGCCGGACTGGAATTCTTCGAGAAGAATGTCCGCCCGATCTTCACCGAACGTTGCTACGAGTGCCACTCGAAGGATAAGGGCGTCTCCAAAGGCGGACTGATCATGGATTCCCGCGCGGGCATGCTCGCCGGCGGTGACCAAGGCGCCGCCGTCGTCCCAGGCGACGTGAAAAAGTCCCTCCTGATCGTCGCGGTGCACCAGACGGATCCCGAACTTTCGATGCCGCCCCGCAAGGCCGGCGCCAAGCTGTCCGACGCGCAGATCGCGACGCTTGAACAGTGGATCAAGATGGGCGCGCCCGCGCCGGTCGGCGCCGGCGGCGCCAAGCTCACGGGACTTTCCGACAAGGCTCGCAGCCACTGGGCCTTCCAGCCTGTCCGCGAATTCGCCGTGCCGTCCAAGCTGAGCAACGCCGCCTGGTGCCAGAACGAGGTCGACGCCTTCGTGTTGGCCAAGCTGGACGAGAAGGGCCTCGTGCCGAGTCTCGCCGCCGACGGCGAAGCGCTGCTCCGCCGCCTTTCCTATGACCTGATTGGCCTCCCCCCCACCAGCGTGGAGGTCGACGCCTTCTCCCGCGAGTACGATGCGGCGCAGGCGATGGACGCGATGTCGGTGCGCAAGGGCCAGCCTGCCCGCGCCGTCACCGCCGTCGTGGAGCGCACCGTGGACCGTCTCCTGGCCTCGCCTCACTATGGCGAACGCTGGGCCCGTCACTGGCTCGATACCGCCCGCTATTCCGACACTAAGGGGCTTAAGAAAAACGGCACCATCGAGACCTTCGACGCCTCTTGGACCTACCGCGACTACGTGATCGACGCCTTCAATTCCGACAAGCCGTACGACCAGTTCATCATCGAGCAGCTTGCTGCCGATCGCCTGCCTGACCTGACTAAGGACGACCCGCGCCTCTCCGCCCTTGGTTTCATTACCGTAGGTAAGCGTTTCCAGAACAGCGACGACACCATCGATGAACGTATCGACGCCACGACGAAGGGCTTCCTTGGCCTGACCGTCGCCTGCTCGCGTTGCCACGATCATAAATTCGACCCGATCCCGGCGGCCGACTACTACTCACTCCACGGCATCTTCTCTTCGGTCATCGAGCCCCAGCAGAATCCGGTCATCCGCGATCCGCTTCTCGTCGGCAAGAACGCGCCGACCAACGCCTACCGCGCGGACTACGAGAAGCGGCTCGGGGAGCTCGTTAACACCACGGCCAGCGGTTATTACAAGCACCTCGCCGGCATGCAGGCCGCCTTCCATCGGGAGTTCGCCCCCCGCGCCCTCGCCTCGCTCGTCGGCGGCTTCCGCAGTAGCGCAGGCTTCGACATCCTCAAGAAGTTTGACCTCGGTCAGAGTCGCGAACTGGACCCATCATTCGCGGGTTCCGTCTCCCGTCCTGAGCACCCGATCACCGGGCCGCTCGTCCGCCTGAAGCGCCTCAGCCCCGAGAGCTTCGAGAAGCAGGCTCCCGGGATCATCGAGGCCGCCATCGCTGACAAGAGGACTCCAGTGAATCCCTTGGTCGCCGAGATGCTTCGCGGCCTCAAGCCAAAGTCCATCGAGGAAGTCGCGCTCGCTTACCAGGCTCTTTTCAAGAAGCACCATGATAAGATTGTCGCGCACATCCAGATGCGCAGCCAGCCAGGCCGCAAGGGCGATAAGGATGACCCCGCCGTCGCCCAGCTCGCCGCATTCCCGTGGCCTCTGCCCAACGTCGAGGATATCTCCACCGTCTCGCTGCTCGAGCGTGTCACCGAGAGCCGCGATTTCTGCGAATCCTGGCAGGTCCCAATCGCCGCCACTTTTGTCAACAACTCCAAGCCCGCCAAATACTTCAAGTTCTCCGACATCAACGCGCTCGACATCACCCACCCTGGAGGCCCTGGCACCGCGATGGTGATCACCGACGTCGAGAAGCCCCGCGATAGCTACGTGTATATTCGTGGAGACCGCAACAAGCGAGGCCCCGTCGCTCCTCGTCAGTTCCTTGAGGTCCTTGCCGGCCCTGAGCGCCTGCCGTTCTACGAGGGTAGCGGCCGTCGCGAGCTCGCTCTAGCCATTGCCAGCCGCACCAATCCACTGACCGCCCGTGTGCTCGTCAACCGCCTCTGGATGCACCATTTCGGCATTGGTATCGTGACCACGCCGGACGATTTCGGTAATATGTCGGAAGCTCCGAGCCACCCCGAGCTCCTCGACTGGATGGCAACCACCTTCGTCGAAGGCGGCTGGTCCATTAAGAAGATGCACAAGAAGATCCTGCTCTCGGCTACCTATCGCCAGACGGCCAACCCTAACTCCAATCCGCTTGTCGTCCAGAAGTCCTCGGTCGACCCCATGAAGATTGACGCCGCCAATAAGCTGCTCTGGCATGCCAACCTCCGACGTCTCGACTTCGAGTGTATCCGTGACTCGATGTTGCTCCTGTCTGGCAAGCTCGATCGCGCCCTCGGCGGCCGCGCGGTGAACATTACCGACGAGCCTTACAGCTATCGTCGTACCATCTATGGGTTCATCGATCGCGATAAGCTCAGCGAGTTCCAGTCACAGTTCGACTTTGCTGATCCCAATATGGCCAACTCCATCCGCGGATCCACCATCGTTCCTCAGCAGGCACTGTTCTTCATGAACAATCCGCTCGCGGTCGAGGTCGCCCGCAATGTCAACGCGCGCGCCGAGATGGCTAAGGCCACTTCCGATGACGAGAGGGTTACGCAGCTTTATCGCATCATGTACCAGCGCTCTCCGACCGTCCGCGAGCGCCAGATCGCCCGCGAATTCGTGATGCGTATCGCCGGCTACATCGACGAGCCGGCCGCTCAGCCTTCCCCGAAGGAGGCCAAGATTGCCAAGGCCAAAGCCGAGAAGCAGGCCAAGGCCAAGGCCGCTCAGGTCGCCACGACCAAGGGGTCGACCTCCCCCGAGGTGAAGATCGAAACCTCGGTTCAAGGTGGTAAAATCGTCAATAACTCGGAAAAGGTCGACCGAAAGGTCCCGTCAAACCCCTGGGTCATGCTGGCCCAGTCGATGGTCTGCTCCAACGAGTTCGTTTACCTGAATTAATCACCTCAATCGAGATGGCCTCAATCAAGTTTGTGTATTCAAAATAACCCCCCATATTTAACCCTAACCAAATCCCCCAAATGAAAGACTCCAGCTGCGGCAATTACGTGCCCACCCCCAACTCCCGTCGTGAGTTCCTGCGCCAGACCGGTCTCGGCATGGGCGCCCTCGCCTTCGGCACGATGGTGTCCGAATACATGGTCAGTGACGCTCACGCCGAGGTCATGGCTAACCTCAAGCCTCGCAAGGCTCCGCTCGCCGCCAAGGCTAAGCACGTCATCCACATCTTCGCGGGCGGCGCTCCCTCGCACCTCGACACTTTCGATCCGAAGCCGAAGATGAAGGAACTCGCTGACATGTCGGCTTCCGGTATGAATGGCGTTCTCTTCCCGACGCCTTTCGAGTTCAAGAAGTCTGGAAAGTCCGGCCTCGAGATCAGCGAAATCTTCCCGAAGCTCCAGGGCGTGGCCGACGAGATGTGCGTCATCCGCTCGCTGCACCAGGATCTCCCGGCTCACGGTCCGGCCGCCAAGCTCATGCACACCGGCTCGGCGATTCTCTCCAAGCCTTCCCTCGGCGCCTGGGTCCTCTACGGTCTCGGCACCGAAAGCCAGGATCTCCCAGGCTTCGTCTCCCTCGGTGGTAGCTCCGACGCCCGCGCCTCAGCCTTCCTTCCTTCCCTCTTCCAAGGTGCGAACACCTCGTTCCGTCCGGGTGCCCCGGCGAACAAGATCATCGCCAACCTCCAGAGCGAATTCACCACGCAGGACGCGCAGCGCAAGCAGCTCGACCTCGTCCGCCAGCTGAACGAGCGCCACATGCAGACCGTCCAGAAAGACGAGCAGCTTGAGGCCCGCATCGAGTCCTTCGAACTCGCGTTCCGCATGCAGACCGCCGCTACCGACGCTTTCGACATCTCCAAGGAGTCCGAAAAGACCCGCGAGATGTACGGCAAGTCCGACCTCGGCGCCAAGCTCCTCTGCGCCCGTCGCCTCGTCGAGCGCGGCGTCCGCTTCGTTCAGGTCGATGCCGGAGGCTGGGACCACCACACCAACCTCTTCACGGCGATTGCCGGCAAGGCTGAAGCCATCGACGGCCCAGCCGCTGCCCTAATCGCTGACCTTAAGCAGCGCGGTCTCCTCGACCAAACCCTCATTATCTGGGGCGGAGAATTCGGCCGCACCCCGACCACCGCAGGCCGCGTCAATCAGGCTTCCGGTCGCGACCACCATTCCAAGGCTTTCTGCTGCTGGATGGCTGGCGGCGGCGTCAAGGGCGGCATGCACTATGGAGAGACCGACGAAATCGGCTCCCAGGTCGCTGCTGACGGCGTTGATGTGCATGACTTGCACGCCACGATTCTTCGCCTCCTGGGCTTCGATCACACCAAACTCACGTTCCGCTACAACGGCCGCGACTTCCGCCTTACCGACAACTTCGGCAAGGTGGTCGACAAGGTCATCGCTTAAGCGACTTTGGTTGCATAAACGGAAGGGCGGTCGCTGTGAGGCGACCGCCCTTCTTGTTTTCACAGGGCCATGGCTTGCGTCCGTCTTCCGTAGGCTTCTAATAGAAGTAGCCCATGAAGACGCTTCTCCTGTTGGCCGTCCTCGGGGGCGCCGCTTTCGCCGTCCTGCCTTCCGCGACCAGGAAGGAAGTCGCGCCTCCGGCCGCGAAGCCGGAACCGAAGGCCGCCGCGAAGCCGGAGGCCCGGCCTGGCGTTGTCACGGCCGCGCCTCGTTCGGGCGAAGCTCCGCGTTCGGGCGTTGTCGGGACCGACGCTTTCGGCCGGACGCAGACCCGCTACGATAACGGAGTGACCGCCGTGACGACGCCAGACCCTTTCGGCGGATCTTCCACCCGTTATAGTAACGGCGTCACGGCAACCACTCGGACGGACCCTTTCGGCAGCTCCACCACCCGTTATAGCAATGGCGTGACGGCCACAACCCGACCCGACCCGTTTGGCGGGTCGTCCACGAGCTACAGCGACGGCACGCGCGCAACGACGCGCACCGACCCTTTCGGCAACCAGGTCACCACTTATTCCGACGGCCGTCGCGAGACGATCCGCCCAGACCCTTTTTCTTCGACTCCGGCAAAGTAGGCCTAGCCGAAAGAGCAAAATGAGGCGGGCGTCGCCCAACAGGGCGCTTGAAACCTGCCACCCGCGGTGCAGTCTCCAGAATCTTACCCCATGAAGCGTCTTCTTCCTCTCTGGGCCGCCCTCGCCGCCCTCGTTCTCGCGCTACCGTCTGTCGCTGAGGCATTCACATCCGGCCCTGGCTGGCTTGAGTTCCCTGCCGGCAAAGGTTCTGGTGCCGGCAAGCACGTCGTGCTCCTCTCGGGCGACGAAGAATATCGATCAGAGGAGTCCATGCCGATGCTCGCCCGCATCCTTTCCGAACGCCATGGCTTTAGGTGCACCGTCCTCTTCTCCCATGACGACGGCGTGATCAACCCGAACAATACTGCCTCGCTCGGAAAGCCCGAAGCTCTCGATACTGCTGATGCCCTTGTGCTTGGCCTCCGCTTCCGCAATTGGAATGAAGCCGCCCTCGCGAAGTTCGACGCGGCCATTAAGCGTGGGGTCCCAATTGTCGCCACCCGCACTAGCACGCATGCGTTTTCTGGCATCCCAAAGGACAGCGCCTACGTCGGCTATAATTGGAACAACGAAGGTGGCTTCGGCCGCAAGGTGCTCGGTGAGACTTGGGTCAGCCACTGGGGTAAGCATAAGTTCGAGGCCACCCGCACGGCGGTCGAGCCCGGTGCCGAGAAGCTAGCTATCCTCAATGGCGTCGGACAGATCTTCGTCGACACCGATGTCTATGAGGCCCATCCGCCCTCCGATGTGGAGGTTCTCCTCCGCGGGCAGGTGCTCAAGGGCATGTCTCCGGACGACGGACTCAGCGATCGCACCAGCAAGCGTGCTAATGACAAGCAGGAGCAGGGCGTGAACGCTCCAGCGATGGCCGTGGCCTGGACTCGCGTGGTCGCGAACGCCGCCGGCACCAAGAACCGCGTGCTCACGACTACCATGGCCTCCGCTAGCGACCTGAAGGACGAGTCGCTCCGCCGACTCATCGTCAACGGTGTCTTCTGGGGTCTCGATCTCGAGGTGCCCGCCAAGGCTGACGTCACCCCACTCGTGGAGTGGAAGCCCAGTAAGTACTCTTTCAACATGTTCCACCCCGGACTCAAGGCCGAGGATTTCGTGGGAGTGCTGCCGCCTCCTGTCACCGCGACGCCGCCCTCGCCCAAGAAGAAGAAATAAGCCGTCGGCTTAATTCTTTCCGCTCGGGCGCATCGCAGGATGCGCCCGTCTTGTTTAGGCACGGATGCCGCGGTTCACCAGAAGCTGGATCAGTGCGTCGTTGTAGATGATGTAGGCGCCTTCGCGGGCGGTGGCGTCGCGTACCTCGATGTCGTCGCTGACGACGAACCAAGGGGCCTCCACGGTCTTGTCCTTGGCCACCAGGTCCATGATGTCGTGGTCCGCCTTGGAGCCGGCTCGGCTGAAGGTGACCCGGACTCGCGAATTCGTCGTCTTGAGCGCGGTCGACTGGCCGTCGAAACTCACCCAGATATGCAGTCCAGGCGCATCTTCGGCCAGCTTTTCGGCTAGTTGTACGACTTTCTGGCGGGCGGCGGCATCGAGCAGAAAGCGACTTTCACCTTGAGAATTCTTTTTCGTCGCGAGGCGTAAGCCGAGATATTCCTGACGTAGGCAGGCGAAGTTGTTGGCGTCGAGCGCTAGGCGTGCCTTCTCACCCGTAGCGACGGCGCGTTCGAGCAAGGCCAGCGGCCCGGATTGCTTCTGCTCATGGAAGGCGCGATCGGCCATGTAGGAACGTCGGCGATGGATATCGCGTCGGTAGAGGTCCGCATGTCGCGAATCGACCAGGCCAGATTGCTCGGCAAGGAGTAGGGCACTCTCGATGGATTTCAACTCGCGGCTATCGGCCCCATTGATCTTGGCCGAAATGCGTTCGAGGAAGGGGTCGGAGGGCTGGTCTCGCTTCTCAAGCTCGTAACGGACTTTCTCGATGTGCTCGGTAATACGCTTTTCCAGCCCCACCACTTCCGGTAGAGCTTGGCCTGCGGTCCGCAGGTAGCGGCGGAGCAGCTTAAGCATCTCCTCCATCTGCGGGATGGCCTGACGAAGCTCGTGTTCCTTGGCGAGGAAGGGGTCGGCGTCGCGTTGGGCCTTGCGGACCTTCTCGACGGTCTCGGTCGTCAGTTGGCGCAGCTTAGCGACCTCCTCAGAGGCGGACTTCAGGGTGCGCGCGTCGGCCAGCCAAGGGCGGATTTCCTCGGAGAGGAGCGCTTCGGCGATCTCCCGGGCCTTCTTGGCTAAGTGTTCGCGGGCACGGTCGAGTTCTCCGCGCAGACGGGCAACTTCCGTCTCTTCCGCGGTCAGCTTGGATTGCAGGGACGTGATGTTCGCGTCAAGCGCAGCGGCCTGCTTGGCCGCGTCCTGCGCCTGTCGGCTGGCGTCCTCGCGAGCCTTGCGGATTTCGATATCCTTCGACTCGAGTTCGTTGGCATGCTGGCGGCGGATCTGCCGGCCTTCATTTTCCCGGGCTGCCTTACCTTGGGAGAGTTCCTGCAGTAGTCGGCGGACCGTCTTGCCGGCGGAATCCAAGGCATCGAGGGAATCGAGAGGTTCTTTTTCCGTAGCGCCACCGAGTTTGGCGACAACCGCCTTCCATGCCTTTGTATCGGGCTTGTTTGCCTGCGCCTTGGCGTTGGCGAGTAGCCGCGGGAGGAGGTCGGCGGGTAGGGCCGCATCCTTCTGCTCGGTCTGGTTGTTCCAGAGGACGCAGAGCAGAGCGGTGCGTGGTCCGCCGATGGCGGCGGCGAGTTCGTCGAGATGCTCGAGCAGTTTTGCCTTCTCGCATTTCAGGCCATCGGCATACCACGGCAGGTGTTCGGAGATGGCGGTCGCATCTGAGGCGAGGTGGCCGAGACGTTTTTTAAACAGCCATGTGGCGTCGCGCAGGAAGGGCTTGCGGTGGATGTAGCCGCCAGGAATCTGCTTGGCAAGGGCGAGAAGTGGTGCGTCAGAGACGTGTTGCAGGTCCAAGACGAGCTGTTCGGAGAGAATCTTCCGGTGTGGGTCGACCGCTTCATTCTTATACGAAAATTGTCCCATGCCTCCAGCGTACCCGTGGTTTCGCACGGGGCAAGGTCGTGGCTGGCTTGCCAAGCGGTTTTCTTGCTTCGGACTCGCCAGCGGGGAGGGAAGGGCGTTCGTTCTGGGCTGCCTGATGCGTTCTCCCGCCTCCATTGTCATCCCTCTCTGTTCGGCCGTGGGCTATACCTTCGCCGCGATGGCCCTCAAACGGGCCATGGATGGCGGCCACCCCTGGCGGGTGCTGTTCATCGTGAACCTGATCGGGGCCGTCCTTTTCCAGACCTGGCTCCTGCATGGGGGTGAACCCTTCACGGCGGCCAATATCACCCATGCGGTCTTGGCCGGGACAGCTTTTTTCATCGGTCAAGTCTTCACGTTCATCGCCATCAGCCGGGGTGATATCTCCATCGCGACGCCGGTACTCGGCACCAAGGTTGTCTTCGTGGCGTTGCTAGTGTTCCTCACCGGCGGCGAACACCTAGGGTGGAAGCTCTGGGTGGCCACGTTCCTCACGACGCTTGCCTTGGCCTTGCTGGGTGGCGAGTGGCGAGCGAATCGGGAGCGATTGCTCGTAAGCGTCGGCTTCGCCTTCCTGGCCTCGGTCGCCTTTGCGGCCACGGATGTGATGCAGCAGCTCTGGGTGCCGGCTTTCGGCTTCGGCCATTTCGGCCCAGTGATGTTCCTGACGGTCGGAGCACTGTCTTTCGCTCTGATCCCTTTCTTTTCCGCTCCGCTTCGTCAGATGCCCCGGCCGATGGTCGTCTGGGCTTTCGGCGGCGGGCTATTGCTGACCATCCAGGCGATGGGCATCGCCTACTGCATCGCGGTCTTCCATGAGGTCACGGTCACCAACGTCCTTTATAACACGCGCGGACTCTGGAGCGTCGCGTTGGTCTGGGTCGTCGGGCACTGGTTCTCCAATTCGGAGAAGCATGTCGGGCGGGCCATCATGACCCGCCGATTGATCGGGGCATTGATTCTGTTGGCCGCGGTCTACCTCAGCCTAGCGTGATCAGAGGTCAGCGTTGTCGATCAGGCGCGTCGCACCCAGATGGCAGGCGATCGCGATGGCGCAGCGGACTCTAGCTGTCGAGGCTACCGGCGCCATCGTCTCGAGGTCGACGATCTCGCAGTATTGAGGCTTCAGCGCTGGTTGGGCGGCGAGCACGGCCTGCGCCGCGTCGCGGAGGCGCGCGGCATCGGTGACGCCGGCTTGGGCGAGGGCTTTGGCCGCTGTCATGGCGGCGGGGATGGCCGTCGCCTGCGTCATCTGTTCAGCCGACAGGTATCGGTTGCGCGAGCTCATCGCGACGCCGTTAGGCTCGCGGATGGTCTCGTGCGCGATGATGCGCACGGGAATATGTAGGTCGCGCACCATGCGGCGGATCACCGCGAGCTGTTGCAGGTCCTTGCGCCCGAAGACTGCGAGGTCCGCTTGGGCCGCGTTAAAGAGCATCGCGACGACGGTGGCGACGCCGCGGAAATGTCCGGGTCGGAATTCGCCGCAGAGCTTCGCTGAGACGCCTTCGACATCGACCCAAGTCGAAGCGCCGGGAGGGTAGAAGTCGGCGGCGGCTGGCGCGAAGATTAGGCTGGCACCCGCGGCTTCGCACCCACGTCGATCGTCCTCGAACGTGCGTGGGTATTTGGATAAGTCTTCGTTGGGTCCAAACTGGGTCGGGTTGACGAAAATCGAGACCACGACGAAGGCCGCTTCTTCCTTGGCCCGACGGATCAGGCTGAGGTGGCCTTCATGGAGGCAGCCCATCGTCGGCACGAAGCCGATGGCCTTGCCGGCCTGACGGGCCCGGGCGACCGCGGCTCGTAGATCGGGGATGGTGTGGACGACCTCCATGCCGACAACCTAAGCAGGTCCCGTTAAGGCGCAAGGCGCAGTTGTATGCGGACTCCCTGCCTGTCGTTTTGTTCATAGGCGGGGCCTATTCCTTTCTTGGCAGAAAGGGCGCGGACTCCAATGTCAGAACCCTCCCTCCTATTATAAGTCATGTCGCACTTCCCTAATGTCCCGGTCATCGAGTTCGAAGGATCGAAGTCCAAGAACCCGTTCGCCTTCAAGCACTACAATCCGGACGAGAAGATCGGCGGGAAAAAGATGAAGGACCACATGCGCTTTGCCGCGGCCTATTGGCACGTGATGCGCAACAGCCTCTCCGACCCGTTCGGCTCCGGTACCGCCCTGATGCCTTGGGATGATGGTTCCGACTCCCTCGACAACGCTTTGCGTCGCATCCCGGTCTTCTTTGAATTCCTCCAGAAGTGCCAGATCGACTTCTACTGCTTCCACGACCGCGATATCTCCCCCGAAGGCAAGACCCTCGCCGAGACGCATGCGAACCTCGCCCGCGTCACGAAGGAGCTGAAGGCCTACCAGAAGGGCACCGGCAAGAAGCTCCTCTGGGGTACCGCCTGTCTCTTCTCCCATCCCCGCTACGCGCAGGGCGCGGGCACCTCGCCCAACGCCGACGTGTTCGCTTACGGCGCCAGCCAGGTCCGCCACGCGCTCGAGGCCACCAAGGCCCTCGGCGGTGAAGGCTACGTCTTCTGGGGCGGCCGCGAAGGCTATGCCACGCTGATAAACACCGACATGAAGCGCGAACTCGACCACCTCGCCGCGCTCCTCCATCTCGCCGTCGACCACGCGAAGAAGATCGGCTTCAAGGGCCAGTTCCTGATCGAGCCCAAGCCGCGCGAACCCTCGACCCACCAGTACGATTCCGATGCGGCCGCCTGCCTCAACTTCCTCCGTGAATACGGCCTACTGAAGCACTTCAAGCTGAACCTCGAGACCAATCACGCCACGCTCGCCGGCCACACAATGGAGCATGAGATGGAAGTCTCGATCGGTGCGAACGCCCTTGGATCGGTCGACGCCAACCGCGGCGACACGCTCGTCGGCTGGGACACCGACCAGTTCCCGACCGATCTCTACCTCACGACGAACATCATGCTGCGCATCCTCAAGATGGGCGGCTTCACCAAGGGTGGCCTCAACTTCGACGCCAAGCGTCGTCGCGAATCGCACGAGCCCGTCGACCTCTTCCATGCCCATATCGGCGGCATGGACGCCTTCGCCCGCGGCCTCAAGATCGCCCATGCGATCATCAAGGACGGCAAGATGGACCAGTTCGTCTCGAGTCGCTATTCCTCTTGGGACAGCGGCATCGGTAAGAAGGTCGAGTCCGGCAAGGTCACCCTCGCCCAGCTCGACGCCTACGCCCAAGGCATCAAGGCACCGACGCTCGCGTCCGGCCGCCAGGAGATGCTCGAGAACCTGATCAACGAGTATATCCGCTGAGGCCATGGCGATCGTCCTGGGTCTTGACCTGTCCACGCAGAGCGCGACGGCGCTCGTGCTGGACACGGCGAAAGGCACGACGGTCGCCCGCGCCCGCGCGGCGTTCGGCGCCGACTTCCCCGACCGCGGACATCCGGAAGGATTTCTCCGCGGAGGGCAGGGCGGCGAAGTGCACGCCGATCCGCTCCTCTGGCTTGATGGTCTCGAGCTCGCGCTCGACCGTCTCGCCCAACTGACCGACCTGTCTAAGGTCGACGCGGTCTCCGTGTCCGGCCAGCAGCACGGAAGCGTGTATCTTGCCGCCGGCTACGAGGCTGCGCTGGCCGATGGAAGTCGCGCGACGTCGCTCTCCGCGAAGATCTCGCCGGTCCTCTCCCGTCGCTCTTCGCCGATCTGGATGGATTCGTCCACGTCGGCCGAATGCGCCGAAATCGCCGCCGCCCTCGGTGGCGACCAGACCGTCTGCAATCTCACGGGTTCCGTGGCCACGATGCGCTTCACCGGCCCTCAGATCCGCCGTTTCGCCAAGCTTGATCCCGCCTCCTGGGCCAAGACCAAACGTGTCCACCTTGTTTCTTCGTTCTTCGCTTCGGTGCTCGCCGGCAAGGACGCCGCGATCGACACCGGTGATGGTGCCGGCATGAACCTGATGGACATCCGCAAGGGTGACTGGGCTCCGGCCGCGCTGGCCGCAACCGCGCCCGATCTCGCAGCCAAGCTTCCCCCCGTTCGTCCGGGTTCAACCGTCGCCGGCGGCATCTCGGCTTACTTCGTCGCTCGATACGGCTTCTCACCGAAGTGTCAGGTCGTCATCGGCACCGGCGATAATCCTTCCAGCCTCGTCGGTATGGGCGCTTCGAAGCCCGGCAAGGTCGTCATCAGCCTCGGCACGAGCGATACGCTCTTCGCCGCCATCGAAGGTATCCGCACTGATTCCGCCGGCCTCGGCCACGCTTTTGGTAATCCGCTGGGCGGTAGTATGAGCCTCGTCTGTGTCCGTAACGGCTCGCTCGCCCGTGAAGCCATCCGTCGCGAATGCGGTCACGCCGACTGGGTTGCGTTCTCTGCCGCTATCGACGCTTCTCCCGCCGCCGTCTCCGCCGTGCTTCCGATGGAAGAGCCTGAGATTACGCCTCGCCGTCCTGCCGGCCGTATCGCGCTCGGCGTGCCCGCCTCCAAGGCTACGCTTCCGCGCGCCGCCGTTGAAGGCCAGGCGCTCAGCCTCCGTTATCACAGCCGCTGGGTCGGCACCCCGACCACGCAACTGCTGCTGACAGGTGGTGCCTCCGAGAATCCTTCCGTGGCCAAAATCTTTGCCGACGTCTTCGGCGCCCCGGTGCTTCGTCTGGCTGTTTCTGACTCCGCCGCCCTGGGTGCCGCCCTGCGTGCCGCCGAGGGGGCCTGCGGGGTCAAGATGGCCGATCTGGAGCCCGTGTTCTGCGCCCCGGCCCCAGGTATCGTCCAGCCGAACCCGGCCCTGCGGGCGGCCTACGACAAGCTTGAGGCCGAACTGGGCCAATCGCTGTCGCGTAAGGCATAAATTGGGGTCTGTGAGCATTGCCCACTTGAACAAAGTGGGGTGATTGGCTGACAGTGGGGACTCACCCCTACTCACCATGTCACAGCGCCCTGTTACCCTCTTCACCGGCCAGTGGGCCGACCTCAAAATCGCCGAACTTCTCCCCAAGGTAAAGGCCATGGGTTACGAAGGCGTCGAGCTCGCCTGTTGGGGCGACCACTTCGATGTCGTCCGCGCCGTCAACGAGAAGGGATACGTCGAATCCATCTGGAAGCTTCTCGCGCAGCACGACCTCGGTTGCTGGGCGATCTCCGCCCACCTCGTCGGTCAGGCCACCTGCGACAATATCGACGAGCGCCACCAGTGCATCCTCCCCGCCCACGTCTGGGGTGACGGCAATCCGGAAGGCGTCCGCCAGCGCGCGTGCGCCGAGATGGGCCTGACCGCTCAGGCCGCTCGCAAGTTCTTCGATGCAGGTAAGGCGTACATGGCCAACAAGCCGAAGGGGTCCGGCAAGACCGTCGTCAACGGTTTCACTGGCTCCTCCATCTGGCACGCGATCTATGCTTTCCCGCCCACCAACCAGGCCTACCTGCAGAAGGGTTACGACGACTTCGCCAAGCGCTGGAAGCCCATCCTCGAGGTTTTCGAGAAAAACGACGTCTACTTCGGCCTCGAAGTACACCCGACCGAAATCGCCTTCGACATCGCCTCTGCCCAGCGTGCGCTCGACGCCGTCGGCAACCACAAGCGCTTCGGCTTCAACTACGACCCCAGCCACCTCGGCTACCAGGGCGTCGACTACGTGAAATTCATCCGCACCTTCGGCAAGCAGATCCACCACGCCCACATGAAGGACGTCTGGTGGGGCCACGGCGATGGCACTGTCGGCGTGTTCGGCGGCCATACCGATTTCTGCGACCCCCGTCGCGCCTGGGATTTCCGCTCCGTCGGCCGCGGCGACATCAAGTTCGAGGACGTCATCGTCGCCCTCAACGACGTCGGCTACGCCGGCCCGCTCTCCGTTGAATGGGAAGACGGCCGCATGGATCGCTTCTTCGGCGCCGCCGAATCGGCCGCCTACGTCAAGAAGCTCGCCTTCCCGACCAACAAGGTCGCCTTCGACGCCGCCTTCGACAAGTCCGCCCAGGGCAAGTAATCACCTCTCAACCTAACACATCTCATGGCAACCAAAGTAGGCGTCATCGGAGCCGGCGGCATGCTCCAGTACCACGCCGCCGGCTTTAAGCAGGCGGGCGCGGAAATCATCGCTGTCGCGGATCCCGCGCCGGGCGCCGCCCAGAAGGCCGCCACGAAGTGGGGCATCCCGCACGCCTACGAGTCCGTGGACGCGATGCTTGCGGCGCACAAGGAGCTCGATGCCGTCAGCGTCATCGTCCCGAACAAGTTCCACGCCTCGCTCGCCATCCAGTGCCTCAACGCCGGTAAACACGTGTTCTGCGAGAAGCCTCCGGCACTCAGCGCCCCGGAAGTCCTCGAGATCATCGCCGCTTCCAAGAAGTCCGGTAAGCACGTGATGTTCAACTTCAACAACCGCGCGCGACCCGAGTCGCAGGCGATGATGAAGTACGTCGAGCAGGGTCAGGTCGGTAAGGTCAACTCCGCCCAGGCGAAGTGGATTCGCCGCACTGGCATCCCGGGCTTCGGCGGCTGGTTCACCACCAAGGAGCTCTCCGGCGGCGGACCGCTCATCGACCTGCTGCACATGGTCGACCTCGCGATGTATTTCATGGGCTACCCTGAGCCGGCGCACGTCCTCGGCCAGACCTTCAACGACTTCATCGAAGATAAGTCCTTCAAGGGCCCGTGGGGCATCCCAGACCGCGTCGGCGGCGTCACCGACGTCGAGAACGCCGCACATGGCTTCGTCACCTTCAAGACCGGCCAGGTGCTGACCCTGCAGGTCTCCTGGGCCGAGATGATCAAGCGCGAGGAAGTCTCCGTTGTCTTTCAAGGCACCAAGGCCGGCGGTAAGGTCGAGCGCCTCTTCGGTATCGACGGCCTCGACAACACCGCGATCGATACCTGCGAACTCTACGTCCAGGAGAACGGAAACAGCGTGAACCGCTCCATTGTCACGCCCGCGTGCGAGGACATGGGTCGCATCGCCTCCGCTGCGAACTTCATCGAGGCCATCGAAGGCCGCGCGAAGCCGCTGAATACGCCTGAGCAGGCCTACCGCCTGATGCAGGTCATTGACGCCATCTACGCCTCGGCGAAGACCGGCAAGCCCGTCTCCCTCTGATCATCACACCTATGGCATCCCTTAATCGTAAACTCCGCATGGGCATGGTCGGCGGCGGTCGCGGCGCCTTCATCGGCGGCGTCCACCGCATGGCCGCGGCCCTCGACGGCAAAATCGACCTCGTCGCCGGCGCGTTCTCCTCGGATCCCGAGAAGTCCCGCCTCTCTGGCCAGGACCTTTGCCTCGACCCCGCTCGCGTGTATGCTTCGTACGCCGAGATGGCCAAGGCCGAGGCCAAGCGCCCGCTTGGCGACCGCATCGACTTCGTCTCGATCGTCGCACGCAATGACCTGCACTACCCCGTGGCCAAGGCTTTCCTTGAAGCCGGCATCCACGTGATTTGCGAGAAGCCCCTCGCGTTCTCTCTGGCCGAAGGCAAGAAGCTCCGCGCCATCGTGAAGAAGAGCGGCCTGGTCTTCGCGCTGCTGCATAACTACACTGGCTACCCGATGGTCAAGGAAGCCCGTGATTTCGTGGCCGCCGGCAAGCTCGGCAAGATCAACAAGGTCCTCGTCGAATACCCGCAGGGCTACGCCATCGGCGCCCTGCAGTCCGGCAAGATCCAGAAGATTGCTAACTGGCGCATGGATCCGAACTGCTCGGGCGTCTCCAATTGCGTGGGCGACATCGGTACGCACGCCGAGAACCTCGTGCAGTACGTCACCGGCCTCGAGATCCAGGAGATCGCCGCCGACCTCAGCACCTACATCCCCGGCCGTCTGCTCGACGACGACGCCAATATGCTTGTCCGTTACAAGGGCGGCGCGAAGGGCGTCCTCCACGCCTCGCAGATCTCCACCGGCGACGAGAATAACCTCAACATCCGCGTCTACGGCACCTTGGCTTCGCTCGAGTGGCACCAGGAGCATCCGAATGAATTGATCGTGAAGTATCTCGACCAGCCCCGTCAGGTGCACCGTCGCGGCAACTCCTACAATGGAGCCGCCTGCAAGAAGTACAGCCGTACGCCTTTCGGTCACCCGGAAGCCTTCATCGAAGCCTTCGCGAATATCTATCGCGCGGCGTCCGAGGCCATCACCGACCGTCTCGAAGGCCGCAAGGCACCGAAGGAAGGTTACGACTTCCCGTCGATCGACGACGGCGTCACCGGCATGGCGTTCATCGAAGCCGCGGTGAAGTCTTCGAAGGGCAACGCCCGCTGGACCAA
>CANCHK010000012.1 GCA_947377865.1 Opitutia bacterium
CGGGGGCTGAACCCTCATTCAAAACGACCTCATGAACCGACCTGCCGTGCTCGCTCTTGAAGATGGAACCATTCTTCGGGGCAGGGCGTTCGGAGCTTCGGCCACCCTCTGCGGCGAAGTCGTGTTCAACACGAGCATGACCGGCTACCAGGAGATCCTCACGGACCCTTCCTACTTCGGCCAGATCGTCACCATGACGACCCCGCAGATCGGTAACTACGGCGTCAACGAAGATGACTTCGAATCCGCCCGCCCGCACGTCGCCGGTTTCGTCGTGCGCGACCTTTCGCCCATCGTCTCCAACTGGCGCGCCACGACTGACCTGAGCACCTGGCTCGCGAAGTACGGTATCCCTGGCATCGAGGGCGTCGACACCCGCTCGCTCACCAAGAAGCTACGTTCCGCCGGCGTGATGAAGGCCTGCCTCTCCACCGAAGGAATCACCGACGAGGAGGCCCTCAAGCGCGCCCGTGCCTGGACCGGAACCGTCGGAGCCGATTTCGTCAAGGACGTCACCTGCAAAGCACCTTACCACTATAACGCCATCGCTGGCGACTGTGAGGCCTTCACCGTCCCGGGCACGCACCTTAACAAGCCTAAGGCTCGCACTAAGAAGTACCGAATTGCGGCCTATGATTTCGGCGCCAAGACCTCGATCTTCCGTCGCCTCGTCGCCTCCGGTTTCGACGTCCACGTTTTCCCGGCTCGCACCCCGGCTTCCGAGATCCGCGCCTTCAATCCTGATGGCGTCTTCCTTTCCAACGGCCCTGGCGACCCCGCCGCCCTGAAGTACGCCCACGAAGCGGTGGCCGACCTCATCAAGACCTACCCGGTCTTCGGTATCTGCCTCGGACACCAGATCATCACGCACGCCATCGGTGCCACGACCTACAAACTGAAGTTCGGCCACCGCGGCGGTAACCAGCCCGTCAAGAACACCGAAGAAGGGCGCGTGGCCATCACCGCCCAGAACCATGGCTTCGCCTCGAAGCGCGAGGACCTCGAGCGCTGCGGCGCCATCGTCACCGAAGTGAATCTGAACGATGACACCGTCTCCGGTCTGCGTCTCAAGGACAAGCCGGTCTTCTCTGTCCAGTATCACCCGGAAGCGGGCCCCGGACCGAATGATGCCGACGTTCTCTTTGATCGGTTTTACGAACTGATCGCGAAGAGTAAGGGTACTAAATAAGCCCAGCGCCATGGCTGCACGACTCCTCGCAGCCCTTTGCCTCGCGCTCGGTCTCGCCGGGTGCGCCTCTGTCCCGCGTTCGCCGGAGGAGGCGTTGACCCGACTTATCGAAGGGGCCGTCGCCGGTCGCTCTGCGTCGGATCAGTATCAGAATGTCGACCCTGTCGATGAGGACACCATTGCGCAGTTTGTCTACGTCGAGGAGTGGCTGGACGTGAATGGCGAGTCCGTCGTCGACGTGCGGCCTGGTGCGGTCCCGGTTGAGGGCTCATTCCGTTTCACGCAATCCGCCGACGGACGTTCGACTTATCTTATCTCGTACGGCTGGCCTGGTCCGCAGGTGCGTTCGCAGGTGCTGCGTCCTGCGCCCGGCTCGAAGATTATGCTCCTCGGTTGGTCGGATATTCTACCGTGGGAGCGGCGCGGAGGGGTTTGCGTCATCGAGACGCCACGTGAGATGGCCGACGAAGAGAACCACCCGTGCAAGCAGGCGTTCGTCTTCAAGGTCGAGGCTCCGCGCTGAGCGCAGGCCTCAGAGTTCGACCTGCATGCCGAGCTCGACCACGCGGCCGGGCGGTAGATTGAAGTAGGCTGTCGCCGAGAGGGCGTTGCGGTTCAGCACTTCGAAGAGCTTTTCCTGCACGGCGTTGAGCGAGAAGCCAGTCGTGGCGCGGACAATCGTCTCGCGGCTGAGGAAGTAGGTCGTCTCCATCGAGTTCGGAGTGATGCCCAGTTCCCGGTAGGCCGCTTCGAGCACTGGGAAGACGTCCTGCTTCTCGCGGAAGCCGAACTTACCCGTCACGCTGAGGACGGAGGGGAATTCCTCGTGGCTCTCGACCTTGCAGAACTTTGGGCCGCGCGTGTTAAAGCTGATGCGCTCGGACTGAGGCACGATGGCGCGGTCTTCGTCGACTTTGAGGGTCACAACGATGATGTGGTCGTGAAGGGCCTTGTTATGCTTGAGGTTGTGGGCGAGGGCCATCGGTACCGACTTCGTCGAGCCGGTCATATAGACGGCGGTGCCTTTCACGCGGCTGAGCTTACCGGCGACGAAGCGGTCTTCGACGCTGTCCAGGAAGTTCTCGAAGTCATCGATACCTTCGCCTTCGCTCATCTTCTCCTTCATCACGAGGCGACCCTTGTTCCATACGGCCATGATGTAGTAGACGAGGAAGCCGGCGGCGAGGGGTAGCCAGCCGCTTTCGAGGATCTTGGGAATGTTCGAGGAGACGAAGACAATCTCGAGCAGGATGACTGGCGCGACGAAGACGTAGGCCGTGACGGACGGGATCTTGAAGCGCTGGCGCAGATATTGGCCGAAGAGGATTGTCGTCACCAGCATCGTTAGGCTCACCGCGATGCCGTAAGCGCTGGCCAGGTGCTCGGAGGACTTGTACTGGAGTACGAGATAGATCGAGCCGATCATGAGCAGCCAGTTGATGATAGGAATGTAGATCTGGCCGGATTCCTGATCCGAGGTGCGCTCAACGCGCATACGGGGTAGGAAGTTGAGCTGGATCGCCTGCATCGTGGTCGAGAACGCGCCGGAAATTAGGGCCTGCGAAGCGATGATGGCCGCGAGCGTCGCGATGACGACGAGCGGAATCTGCGCCCAGTTGGGAGCCATATTAAAGAAGGGGTTGAAGCCGTGTTCGAACTCCGACGCCGGTTGAGCGAGGGCCCAGGCGCCTTGGCCGAGGTAGTTCAGGATGAGGGCAGGGAAGACAATGCAGTACCAGCCAGTCCGAATGGGTTTCTGTCCGAAGTGGCCCATGTCCGCATAGAGCGCCTCGGCTCCGGTGACCGCGAGGAAGACCGCGCTGAGGATGATCATCGCTAGGCCTGGGTGTTCGATGAAGAAGCCGATGGACTCTAGCGGGTTGAAGGCGTGGGCGATCATCCTAGCTTGGGTCGAGTGCTGGATAAGCGCACCGACCCCGGTGGCGGCGATACAAGCGAACCAGGCGAGGGTGATCGGGCCGAAATACATGCCGACCTTGCCGGAACCGCGTCGCTGCAGCGCGAAGATACCAATCAGGATGATGACCGCGATCGCCGGGATAAGGATGGTCAGAAAGTGATCGGAGAGGGGCCCCTTGAGGCTCTCGTTGGCTTCCTTGATGCCTTCCAGTGCGGAGAGGACCGAGATGGCCGGGGTGATGACGCCGTCGCCGAAGAGCAGGGCGGTGCCGAAGACGCCGAGGAGGACGAGCACGCTGCGGTGCTTACGCTTGGCGTGGATGTGGGTCCGGGCTTCCTCGGTCTTTTCGTCCGCCTTCTCCTTCTTACTGGCCAGGGAGACTAGGGTCATGATGCCCCCTTCGCCGTCTTCGTTGGCCTCCATGATGAAGAGGACGTACTTGACGGTCACCACGCAGATCAGAGACCAGATAATCATTGAGACCGCCGGGACGACGATCTGGTCCAAGGTGCCGCCGTGATGCAGGCCGTTACGTAGGCATTCCCGGAAGGCGTAGAGCGGGCTGGTCCCGATATCGCCGAAGACCACCCCGAGCGCAGCGATGGTGGCTGCCATGGTGAGCGGCTGGACGGGGGAAGAGCCTTCGGTCGGCTCTTGGGCAGGCTTGCTCATGGAGAGTTATTCACACTGACAGGTCCGGAGGGGTAATCAAAGCCAATCGGGATGTGCCGGGGCTTGCTTTTTTAACCTTAAATCGCATCTCCAGACGTTCCCTTTACCCGCTTTCCAAACAATACGAACAATGAATATCATCCAAACTGTTATCAATCAAGGGTTTGCACAGGCTCAGGGCGCTGCTCCTGGCGCAGGCGAGCAGCCGAGCGGAGGCTGGACCATCCTGGCCATGTACGCCCTGCTTTTCGTGGGCATGTACTTCCTGCTCTTCGCTCCCCAGCGTAAGCGCCAAAAGGAGCTCGAAAAGCTTCAGTCCGACCTCGCCGTGGGCGATAAGGTGCTAGCCGCCGGTGGCATCTACGGCCGCGTTGTCTCCATCAAGGACGATCGCGTGACCATCGAGCTCGATTCAGGCCGAATGACCGTCCACAAGTCCGCCATCATGGGCAAGGATGTCGACGCCGTCGTCCAGGCCTAAGGTCGTTCACCCCTCACCCGACCCTGATACAATGACATCCAGGACCTGGTTCTGGAAGATTGCGGTTTCGCTCGTCGCCTTGGCAGTCGCCTGGTTCGAGTTCCACCCGATCGCTCCGATCCCTCTCGACCAGTTCGTGCCCGCGCAGGTCATCGCGCAGAAGCCCGAATTCGACAAGCTCCACGCCGAAGCCCTCGAACGCGTGAAGCATTATAAGGACGCCGCCGTCACTGCCGACAAGAAGTCGGTCTCCTACTTCCAGGCACTGCGTGACATCGGCGAAGGCCGTGGCCGCGCCGCTCCGGTCGACTTCCGTCCGTTCTTCTTCACCGAAGCCCAGATCGTGCGTGAGCCTGACCAGGCCAAGCGCAACGGCATCGTGCTCAAGCAACTGATGGTCGCCTCTCAGGGGCGTCTTAAGCTCGGCCTCGACCTGCAGGGCGGGGTGTCCTTCACGCTCAAGGTCGACCCGACCGGCGCCGAATCCGGCGAGAAGGGCGCGGGCGATAAGTCCAACGTCTCCCATGCCGAGATGGTCAATCAGGCCCTCCAGGTCATGGAACAGCGCGTTAACCAGTTCGGCGTCGCCGAGCCGGTCATTCGCCCCGTGGGCGATCTCTCGCTCGAGGTTCAGCTCCCCGGCGAAGACGCCGCCAACAATCCTGACGTCATCGACGCCCTGAAGAAGCCCGCGAAGCTCGAGTTCCGACAGGTGCACCGCACCGAACGCCCGTCCGAGACCGACCGTGAGCACGCGCTCCGCTCGCTCTCTGTCGACCCGATGCTCGGCGCCGCCTCCGCGATTTCGACCTACGAGGTGCTCACGCTCCGCGACGTCGATAATCGCTCCGGTGAGATCCGCATTAACCGCTACTTCGTAAAGAAATCCGCGGACGCCACCGGTAAGATCATCAAGGCTGCCTCCGGCCGCTCTGATGACGGCATCTCCTTCTATGTGGACATGAAGTTCACCGACGAAGGCTCCAAGAAGTTCGGTGACCTCACCGCCAAGATCGCCGAAGGCAACTCCCGCTCCGTCGGTCAGCTCGCTATCGTCCTCGACGGCAAGTTGCAGTCCGCTCCGACCGTGCGCGAAGCCATCCGCAGCACTGGCGCCACCATCACTGGCAACTTCAACCGCGAAGAGGTCATTAACCTCGCCAACGTGCTGAACAACCCGCTCGAGTTCCCGTTGATCACGCAGGACGTAACTTCCGTAGGACCGACCCTCGCCAAGGACGCCCAGGGCAAATCTGTCACGGCCTCGCTCGTCGCCGTCGGCCTCGTTATCTTCTTCATGGTCGGATTCTACGTCTGGGGCGGCTTCATCGCCGTCGCCGGCATGGTGCTCAATCTCACGATGATGCTCGGTGCCATGGCGTACTTCGGTGCGACCATCACGCTCCCGGGTGTCGCCGCGCTCGTGCTCACGCTCGGCATGGCGGTCGACGCGAACATCCTGATTCTTGAACGCGTACGCGAAGAAGCCCGCGCTGGTAAGGACCGCGCTGTCTCCCTCCGTGAAGGCTACAACCGCGCGACCTGGACCATTGTCGACGCCAACCTGACGCACTTGCTCGTGGCCTTGATTCTCGCCTTCATGGGCACGGGTCCGGTTCGCGGCTTCGGCATCACGCTCATCATCGGTATCTTCACCACGCTCTTCACGACCCTCGTGACCTGCCGTGGTCTCCAAGAACTCGCCCTGTCGCGCGGCATTATGTCCCGCATCTTCGGCCTGCCGGTCTTCAAGCCGACGCTCGACATCCCGTTCCTGAAGTACGCCCGCGTGGCGTTCATCATCTCGTGGGCCATCGTTGCTCTCGGCATCTCCGAACTCGCCTACAAGGGCAAGGAAGCCTTCGGCAAGGACTTCCGTGGTGGCGAATCCACCCTGGTGGCCATCGCTCCCGGCGCCAAAGTCGACACCGGCAAGATTGCCGCGTTGGCTTCGTCCATCGGACTGCCTGACACCACCGTCAGCGTGCAGACCCCAGTCGGTGGCGGCGAACCGACCCTCCGTATCGAGACCGAACTCACCAAGGATAAATCTAAGGGTGAGTTCGCGAACGTCGCGGCCATCGTCGGTGCGATCAAGGCTAAGAACCCCGAGGTCCTTAAGGATCGTACGGCTTCCGTCGATAAGCTCATGCTCTCGCGCGAAGCCATCGGTGGTTCCGTCAGCGGAGAGCTCCGCTCGAACGCCATCTGGTCCGTCATCCTCGCCTTGATCGGCATCGGTATCTACGTGTCGCTGCGCTTTGAGACGGGCTTCGGCGTGGCCGCAATGGTGGCCACCTTGCACGACGTCCTGATGACCGTGGCGCTGTTCGTCTTCTTCGGCGGACAGTTCAACGCGGCTCTCATCGCGGCGATCCTACTCATCATCGGTTACTCGGTGAACGACACGATCGTCGTCTTCGACCGAATCCGTGAGGAGCTCCAAAATAATCCCGGCCGCGAGCTTCGCGACGTGATTCACTTCGCTATCAACCGCACGCTTTCCCGTACGATCCTAACCTCCGCGACGGTCTTCCTCTGCGCCGTGGCCCTCTGGGCCTTCGGCGCCGGCGACGTCCGCCTCTACGGCGAGGTGTTCATCTACGGCGTGCTCACTGGAACCTTCTCCTCGATCTTCATTGCTAGCCCCATCTTCTACTGGTGGCACAAGGGCGATCGTAAGGGTGTAGACGCTGCGGAACTCCCGCGCACCTACTCCTGGGAGGCTGGCTCCGACAAGGACGCCTAAGGGACGCCCCGCACATGGCCGCCTGGTCTCACCGGGCTGCGGACGCCGGGCTTGCCCGACGGATCGCGGCCGCGCTGGGGGTTTCCGAACCCCTTGCCACTGTCCTCTCCCGCACCTTCGCGGATGAGGCCGAGGCGGAGCGTCATCTCCGCCCTCAGCTCGCCCATGTCTCCGATCCGTTCGCGGTCGGGGGGCTGCGTGAAGCCGCCGAACGTCTCGTGCTCGCCGCCGCCAAGGGCGAGCGTATCGCCATCCTCGGCGACTATGACGTCGATGGCGTCTCGAGCACGGCGATGCTCGTCCACTTCCTCCGCCGTCTTGGCGCGCACCCGGAATATTTCGTCCCTCGCCGCCTCGAGGAAGGTTACGGTCTTTCGATGGCTGCCCTCGAGCGCGTGCTCGCCGAAGCGAAGCCGCAACTCTTCGTGGCCCTCGATTGCGGCACGAATTCCAAGCCGGAGGTGGATCGCCTTCGCACCGAGGGTGTTGATGTCATTGTGGTCGACCACCACGTGGCCAAGGTGACCCGCGTCACCTGCACATTGGTCAACCCGCGCGTCAACGACGCCGAAGACGCCCCTTGGCAGACGCTTTGCACGGCTGGCCTGGTCTTCAAGCTCGTCCATGGCGTGCTCAAGGTGCTCCGCCTCGCGGGCGACGAACGCGGTACGAGTATTGCGGTGAAGGATTATCTCGATCTGGCCGCCCTCGGCACGATTGCCGACCTAGTGCCGCTTCGTGCGGAGAATCGCATCCTCGCCGCCCATGGCCTCAAGGCCCTCGGCGAAGCCCGACGCCAAGGCGTACGCGCGCTCATCGCCGTCAGTGGCATGGAGCCGGGCGGAATGCTGACTTCTGTCGACGTCTCTTACCGTATCGGGCCGCGTATCAACGCTAGCGGACGTCTCGCCGATGCCTCACTGCCTTTGCGACTGCTGCTTTCCGACGATCCTGCTAACTGCCTGCGCGATGCCGCACAGCTCGATGCCATCAATCGCGAACGCCAGGAGATCGACAAGAAGGTCACTGAAGAAGCCATGGCCCAAGCCAAGGCGATGGGCGACCTCGCCGGGTATGTCGTCCATGGCGACTGGCATCCCGGAGTCGTCGGTATCGCCGCCGGTAAGATCTGCCGCGCACTCGATCGTCCGGTCATCGTACTCGGTAAGGAAGGGGAGAGCGCTAAGGGCTCCGGTCGTAGCGTCCCAGGTACCAATCTCGTCGAAGCCCTCGGGGCCTGCGCCGACCTGCTCAAGACTTACGGCGGCCACCCGATGGCCGTCGGCGTCTCGCTCAACGTCACCGACGTCGAAGCCTTCCGCGCTCGCTTCGCAGCCGCCGTCGAAAGCCAGCGTCTCGCCGGCGTCGTCCATGCGGACGGACGCGACATCGCTATCGCCCATTGGATTAAGCCTTCTGAAGTCACGGATCAGTTGCTCGACGACCTCGACCTCCTGCAGCCGTTCGGCGAAGGGAACTCCGAGCCAGTCTTCGGCTTCAAGGGCTTCGTCTTCGACCGACCACCCACGCCGTTCGGCGAAGGCAATTTCCGCCACCAGCTTCCGCTCAGCGGAGGTCGTCGCCTGAACTTCGTCGCTTGGCGCATGGCTGACCGCATGCCTGAACCCGGCAAGGCAATCGAGATGGCCGTCAAGCTGCAGTGGAATCGCTGGCAGGGACGACGTATCCCGCAGGCCGAGATCCTCGACTGGCGCTACGCCTCCTGATCACTTCACGCCCTTGGGTGGAGCGGCCGTGGGGGGTTGCGCCTTAGCTGGTGCGTCGCGATCTTCCACGACCTTGAGGGTGATGCGTTTGCTTTCACCTTGGGCTTCCGAGATGAGGTAAAGTTTGCGGACGGAGTTCATGTGGAAGACTCGCCCAGAGTAGACGAGCCGTTCTTTTTCTTCTTCCGTCGTCAGTATCTGCAGGTCGTAGTACTCGTTGTTCTTGGCACCAGGTCGGGCCGTTTTTGAACCTTTTGGGCCGATATTCAGGTCTCCTGACGGGAGTCGGATTACGATGGGGAATGAGCAGAGGTTAAGGTATCGGTTACTCCCCATGGGGCTTGAGCCTGGGTTGTCGGACAAGGCGACGATGCCGTTCCCTAAGCCAGGTGTTACGAGGAGGATGAGGTGAAGTCTTCCTTCGTTGGCCGGAAGGTCGATCCAGGCAAACGGTGGAGTGCCCACGGGGGCGTATTGTCTCGTGGAAGTCTTGGCTCTCACTCCTTGGGTCGGTTTGGTTTTCTTCCGATCGTTTTCTTCCTCCTTGGTGCTATCGATGACGGAAGGGACCGCGGTGGACTTCATCTCTAGGAGTTCCAGTCGGGTGGGGCCTTGATAGACGACTTCGTCGGTCAGCATGTCCGTGGCAATCACGAGGCCCTCGGCTTTCTTGTCATGCATGAGCCCGATGTCCATGAGCGGTTGCGTCATCGAGAGGAACTTGAGGCGCGCGTCGATTCTGGGGGCCTCTTGGGCGGGCACAGGCAGAAAGGGGAGCGTCCAAGCGGCGAACGCGAACAGGAATATTTTAGATTTCATTGGCTTTGAGCCAGCGCATGGAGATCACCTTGAAGCGCCGTCCGAGTACGTTGTTTACCTTGGTAAGGGCGGTGCTGACCGAGGCGTCGGTCGCAGAGGAAGGGGCGATTTTGAGAGGACGCGGCGCGCTGTTACCCGTCTCCGGCGCGTTGGTTGGGTCGACGAATTCAGGGAGACGCTGCACAACGACTTCCATCCAGGCCGAACCGGTTTCGCCGCTACTCTGGGCGGCTTCGCCAAAGCAGCGCAGGGTGAAGGTGTCGGAATGGGTCGTCAGGGCTGAGCCCAGACTTTGTAGAAGGTCCGATTGCAGGAGGTTGCCAGGGGCGGCGAGCGCTGTGTGGAGTGGGTTAGCACTCAAGACCGGACGGGAGATCTCGACGTTCTCAGGGTTGGGGAAGGTGCCAGCGGTCGCCGTTGCCAACTTGCTTGTGGTTATCTCGTAATTACCGGTCTTCTTTGAAAGGGGTGAATAGGGCGTGGCTCCCGTGTTATCGCGGTCGGCACGCAGGATGGCGGCCTGTAATGTTCCCGTACGATTGGCCCATGTGTCGGTTGAAAGGAAACGATTGATGAACTCGGAGAGGCCGAGGTAAGGCGTAGCTGGCTTGGTGAGTCCGCCGAAGAGACGGGCACCTGGCGTCCTCACGATGTCGCGCTCAGAGCGTTGGCTGAGGCCAAAGCGTAGCTTGTTTTCATCGACGATTGCCTTGGCGAGAGCCGCAATCTGTGTGTCGGAGAGGTTGGCGAATCCTGACCAGTTGGACGGATCGCCGATGTTGTTCGCTGCTGGCGTAACGGCGCTGGCCTTTCGCTGGATACGCGGGAAGCGGGCATTGGTATCGGCTGCGGGGTAGCTCTTGGAGAGATTGGCGATGGCGAAAGCCTTAGCGGAGCCGAGGAGCGAGGTCCAAGCCTCGACCGAGGTAGAATTCACATTAAAGGCGCCCTTGTTCAGTAGCACTGATGCCGTGCGGCGGTAGTCGGCAAGGGCAGTCTTTAGGGTTTCCGCGTCTTTGCCCGAGCCCTCGAGGCTGAAGCGCGGATTATCCAGAGGGGTGCCGTCGACCACGAAATTTTTGATGACCTCGGAGGCGGATTTGAGTTCGTGATCGGGGTCGGAGGCGAGTGTCTTGCTGGAGCTCTTTGTTGTGATGTCCGGGGGCGTCGCCGTCACCGGCGTAACCGCGCCGGCGATTCCCATCTTCATCCATGGGGCGATGCTGGAGAGGAAGAAACCGTCCCACAGCGCTGCGTTCAGGAGGTAGGTCTCGTCGAGCTCCGTCCAGTTGGCCCCGTTTTCCTGGTAGGCCTTGGAGGCTTCCACGTAGGGACTGGCGAAGCTGTTGCCGATGCTGAGAAGGGGTTGCTGGTCGCGGACGCCGAGGTTGGCGTGGGCGAAGTGGGCGAGCGACGTCGGTTGGACTAAGGGTATCTCAGCCAGCACGACGGTGTCGGAGCCGTTGGAGGACATCGAGTAGCCGCCGTAGGCTTTCTTGCCGTTGGTGCCGGGGGGGAATTCTAATAGGTTCTCCCATGCGCCATTGCGAACGCTGAGCTGGTAGCTCGGGGTGGCGCCTCGATATCCAGCTGAGGCTCCGCTGATTCCAGGTCTCCGCCCTCCAGCGCTAGCGCGTTGCACCGCAGCGAGAGGGTTGGAGTGGGTGAGTGAGGGGAAGGGGGCACCAGCGGCATCGGCCGGCTTGGCGGTGATATCAATCACCGAGATTAGATCAGGTTCCAGTGTGGGTTGGGTGCTTCCGGGGAGTCCGTCCAAGGTCTTGTTGCGGACGTGTCGCCAGCTCAGGAAGAACTTCTCCCCAGGGTTCGGATATTTGGTGGAGTTAATGTCCGTGAAGACAATCTCCGAGGCTTCGCTGTTGTTGTAGAAGAAATTTGTTTTCTTCAGGGACGCGCTGGTCGAGCTGCTGCTGTCCAGGATTAACTCGTCCTTCGGGCGGCAGGCAATGGCGTGGCGTATTCGGATATTATCCGCAGGAATGATTTCCATCCCGATGGGCGATGCGATGTCAAAGGCGGCTTCGGCGGCCGTGCCAAGATTCCAGTCGAGCACGTTATCACGGAACCCCCCTCGGGTGCTGTAGGCGTTACCCAGCACGATATCCTTGCTCCATTCGCCGAACTTGGGTTCGCAGGAGAAGACGCGAAATTCGCCGGGTTCCAATGTGATGGGTGTGATGGGTGTGCTTGTCCCTGCATCGCCTTCGCTCGTGTCGTTGGCTAGGTAGAGTCGGAAGGTGTCGTCATCGTCTACTTCGCCGCTCTGTCTTTTAAAGAAGTCGGTGAGTGAAGTCTCGAAGATTGCAGGTGAACCGACGCCGTATTGCTTGAAGCGAAACTTCCACCCAGCGATGTCAGCTACGGACAGGGCGACCCCGAATGGTCGTTTGACCGTGGATCGCGAGGTGCTGGCATCGGGCTGCCAGGTCATGCGCACGTTGTAAGGATTATGCATCACGACGATTGGCGTGATGTTGATACGAAGGTCGACGGTCTCGACTTGGTACCAGAAGATATTTTTACCGATTTTAATCTGTTTCCATTCGAACCACTGCATCTTGTTGACGCTGAAAGCTAGCGAGATGCGTTGTACGTAGGGGGTGGCCGAAACCGCCAGAGGGCGAGTTACGATACTCCCGGTGTCGCCGTTAAGCATGTCAGAGGCGTTGGGGTTAAGGGCGCCGCTAGAAGTCGTCTGGTCAGCGTTGTAGATGTCAGAATAGCCGTAGATGCGGTTGCGCAGGCTGTTGTCAGAGAGTCCGCTGCTATAAGGCGTACCGTTTGGGTGGGCCGCCGCGACGTTGGGCCAGAGTGTCCGGGCCAGTAATGTCGGGGTCGTTGTGGTGCGATCCCCGCCGGTCGCGGCCGACCAACCGAGGGATTTATAGAGTCGGTGATAGTCTCGCAGTGCCCACCAAGTCGGCCCGCGCAGCGTGAGAATGTCACTACTCCCGGAAGGCTTATGGGTATGGGTGAAGATGGGCGCAGCGTAGAACTCTTTGATGCCGAACTGAGTGTTGAGCACTGGCATTGGCATGTCGGCGAAGGCGGAGACCTCCGGGTCCAAGCCGACGGCGTAATCTCTTCCGACGTGTGTAGCGGCTGCGCCGGCTGCGCCTTGTCCAAATTCGGTGGCGGCGAACTGGTCGTCGGCCAGCTCGAATGCGGTCGAGAGGTCGCGCTTGAGTCCGCCATGAAGCGAATCCGAAAGGACGCCGGACGAGACGGTGGTAATGTCGTGGAAGTGTTTGCGGATATCCGTCGAGCCTGCGGCGAAGAGCGCCGCGTCGACGCCACTGATAAGGGGGGCTTCCTTGAGTTGGCTGAAGTAATTCAGCTGGGCTGGATTAGCCAGATTTTTGAGGAGCCCTTGTGTGATGGGGCTTCTTACTGAAATGAGTTGCTCGGCATTGTTGGGGTCTTCCGAGCGGGTCTCGCGCAGGTTGACCCTTGCCTTGATGCCTTCGTCGCCGATCCAATAGGCGTAAGCGCCGGATACATCGTTGTCGGGTAGGCTGATCTTGGGCAACGAGACGAGCCCGCTGGGCTTGTTGCTGTCGGCAGCGGCCGCGCTGGCGGTGCCAACCAGCGGGACCAACGTGTCGTTGCCTGGGTTATATCCGGTCTGCCAAGGGGGCCAGTAACCCGAAGGGTACGTCGGCGAGGTGCCTGTCTGGAAGAGCGATACCGATTGCGTGCCGGCTGTTTGGTCGGCGCGACCTGAGATTAGCCATGAGGGAGGAAGGTCGGGAAAATCCGAACGCCAGACTCCGGTCCACATTGGGTTCCTGACCGTGGCGGTGGTCGCTTCTGGTTGCGTGATCTCAGCCCGTGCGGTGGCGCGTCGGTCCGGGCCGGCTTCCTGCTGGAGGTGCGCGAGCGCCAGGCGCATTGAGACGACCGCATTGAGCCGCGCCCGGGTGGCCAGTTGCTGACTCATCGCCATCCGCGATTCCACGGTGACGAAAGCTGAGATGGTGAGCACAAGCATGACCATGGCTGCCATCATCGTGAGCGACAGGATGAGGCTGAAGCCGGGTCTACGCTTGGTGTGTTTCATGCCGGAACTACCCTCGAGCAGTGTGAATATTAATATACGAGAGAGGCAGGGTTGCAAGGGCCTACCTTCTTGTAGTGAGCGGCCTGTTATCGGTCCTAATCCGTCATTTAGCCGATAGGCCGATATATTCTTAATCTGACCCAAGAATAAAGGCATGAAATAAGTGTTTAAAGTCCGAGGAAGATGCGGCAAGATTCAGCCACGATGAAAACCCCGCTCCTCGCCTCCGTCTTTCTTCTGGCTGCTATCGCCGTATTCGGCGCCTCTGCTGGTACTGGAGGTTTCGTTCCCCCGGTGACGACTCCTACCACGACCCCTCCCTCCACCTCCTGTCCCAAGACGGGCTCCAAGGAGACCGAAAAGAAGGAAGTAGAAAAGAAGGAAGCCCCCAAGAAGGTCGAGAAGAAGGACGACGACAAGTGGCCTGCTAAGCGTTCGTAATCGTTTTAACGTTCACGCAGCCCAAAGGGTCGGACATCTGTCCGGCCCTTTTTGTTTCCGCTTGTCGGGTGCCGTAGGTTCGCACGAAGAATGGGTATGCGACACTTAGTCCTGCTCATCGTCTCCGCCGTTCTCCTCTTTGCCGCCGATACTACGCGCTCCGTGCCGCCGAAAGCTGCGCCGAAATATCAGGACGGCAGCTGCTGCGACAAGGCGGCGAAGAAGGGCGAGAAGTGCCTCCATCCTTGCTGCGTGAAGGCGGCCAAGGCCGACAAGGTCTGCGATCGTTGCAACGAGCCGGCGAAGAAGTGATGCGCCGCACGGTCGCGCTTGCGGGCGTCCGGCCATGTCGCAGTCTGGGTTCATGCTGAAGCGTCACCCCTTGCTTTCTTCCGTCCTGCTGCTGGGCGGAGCCGTCCTCCTTTTCTTCTGGTCGCGTCCAGTCTCCGCCGCCCCTGTGGCGGTTCCGGTGAAATATGAAGCCTGTGCCGCTTCGTCCGATGGCATCGGCAAAGTCTGGTTGGGCCGCGAAATCGCCCAGGTGATGGGCCATCCTGGCATTGGCTGGCTGGAGCGAACCGATCGCGAGAAAGAAGAGGCGCCTTCGAAGGCGATTGCCTTGCTGGAGCTGGCACCCGACGCCGTCCTAGCCGATATCGGCGCGGGCTCGGGCTATTATTCTTTCCGTATCGCCCCGAAACTGCCGCAGGGCAAGGTCGTCGCGGTGGATATCCAGCCGGAGATGCTGGATTTCCTGAAGGTCGAATCCGCCAAGCTCGGAGTGAAGAACGTGCAGCCCCATCTGGGTGCAATCGATGACGTGAAGCTCCCCCCAGCCTCGATCGATGCTGCCCTAATGGTCGACGCCTACCATGAATTCGACCACCCGGTGGAGATGCTGGCCTCGCTCCGTTCGGCCTTGAAATCAAAAGGCCGTATCTACCTCCTGGAGTATCGCGCGGAGGATGACAACGTGCCGATCAAGCCGCACCACAAGATGACCGAGGCGCAGGCCCGCAAGGAATTCGAAGCCGCTGGCTTCCGATTCGTCGTCAACAAGCCAGACCTGCCGTGGCAGCACCTGCTGATCTTTGAGAAGCCTTGAGCGCGCTTAGTAGATATGACTGATTCTGCCGACTAAGCCGCGTTTCGTTGAGTTTATTCTGGGTTTATTTCGACACCCTGGCTCGCCATGACGCCATAATCCTCGTCCACGAGGTGTCGTTTAAATTCACATATCCGATTGTTATACGAGCGTGACCGTCCGTCGATGCAAGCGGTTATCTTTGTCCATGCGGATTTCCGATCCCGTCGTGCGCGTCGATTAAACGAAATGGCTTCGAGAAGCCGGATTGCCCTGCCGGTCAGTTATCGGTCACGGAACTTCATTTATACTAATTACGTTTGCGGCATCGCCGAAGGACTTGTCGCAAACGTCATAATCATAAGCCTTCGTTTGTAGTTAAAAACAAACTACAATCTTGATGATCTCGTGAGGTGATCTAGATTGTCTGAGCCATGAAAAACATATCAATGCTCAGTGCTCTTCTCCTCACGCTCTCCGTCTGCGCCGTTTCCGCGGCACCGACGACTGCGACGCGCAACTCGGCCGCCAAGTCGAAGGCGCCAGTAAAGCAGTCCGTCGGCAGCCCAACGCTGGGTACCTCTGTCCTCTCCGGAGGTGTTCTTCCGGGATCGGCAGGCGTGCCTAAGCCTCTTGGTGCCGGACAGGTTTTGGTCGTCGGTTCAGGTGGTACCCTCGTCTGGGGCGGGGTTTCATACCCTGCAGGCACTTATGTCGTCGATAAGGATGGAAAGCTTGTTCTGGATATGAAGATGTCGATGGGGCCGTTCCGGAAGTAATCCTTCTCTTTTAGCTCATCGAAAAGGCCGGACTATTGTCCGGCCTTTTTTTGCCACTAATCGGCGAAAGAGTTTCTCCGAATGCAAAAAAACCAATGTCGGGCTGTCGTGGCCTGATTCTTTATTCACCGTTAAGAACACCAAGGCGCGCTTAGGCGCCGACGCTCTTCTTGATATCCTTGAGCTGCTGGAACTCCGGCTTCGCGGTGTAATACTTGTCGAGCGGGTAGCAGCCCGAGATGAGTCCGTTGCGCGGGGCGGTCGTGCAGTCGCTAAAAGTGCGGCAGATGAACTTAGTCTCCATCGCGCCGTTCTTCGCGGCATCAGCGAGCATGGCGGGATAGCTGAGCACCGCTCGGCCCACGCCGATGGCGTCGCTGCCGCCGGTGCGCAGGATGTGCTGTGCGAGGTGTGGGAGGTATTCCTGGACGTAGCTGAGGCCTGAACTCACGACGATCATGCCAGCAGGCGCCTGTGCGCGGACCTCGCGGACCACGCGCACCTGACGGGCGACGTCGATAAGCGGGTCGTGCGCCGGCTGGTAGCCGTCGCTGGGCGGGTAGGCCGCCGGACGCTGGAGGTGGGGGTTATAGTAGGGCGAGCCGGCGGTGGTGTTGAGGATTTTTACGCCCAGTTCACCGAGCAGTTGCACGAAGGCGAAGGTCTCGGTGAGGTCGATCTCGGTGGGCTTCGCCTTATTGACGCCGAAAGCGTAGTGATAGGGTAGGCAGGCGGAGAAATCCTCGGGGACGCCGGGACCGAGCTTGCCGGGCACGCTCAGGGCGGGGTCCGGACGGAAAGGCACCATGTCAAAGAGGCTGAGGCGCACGCCGATGTCGATGGCGTTACCATCGGCACGGATACCGGCGATGATGTCGCGCAGGATGCGGGTACGGTTCTCGAAGGAGCCGCCGAACTTGCCCGGACGCGTGAAGGCGCCGAGGAATTCGTGCAGCAGGTAGCCGTGGCAATGCTTGATGTCCACGAAGTCGGCGCCGCAATCGCGGGCCACGCGGGCGGCCTTGACGTAGCAGCGGATCAACTCCTCGACGTCGGCGTCGGTCAGCACCTGGGCGTCCGAGGTCACGTTGAACTTCTTGTCCAGGATCGGGTGGCGGTAGGCCACGCGGGATTCCCAGCGCTTCTTGTCATGCGGGCGGCAGAAACGGCCGGAGTGCGTGAGCTGGAAGCCGATGACCAGGTCGTCGACCGAACCCCAGCGGGCGAGGTGCTCAGCCTTGAGGATACCGACGAGTTCCGTGATGCCGGGCTGGTTCTGGTCGTTGATGATCAGCTGGTTCATGTTCGCCCGGCCGTCGGCGCGCACAGCCATGGCTTCGGCGCCGCAGATCAGCTTGGCGCCGCTCGCGCCGAAGCGCTGCCAGCGGCGCTTCATCTCTTCGGAGATGCCGCCGGTGGTGGTGCCGTCCCAGCCTTCCATCGGATGGATGGCGATGCGGTTGCCGATGGTCTTGCCATTGACCTTCGTGCGGGCGATCGGCTGCGAGAGGGGATTGCCGGCCCCGGCTTCGATGGTGTCCTCAAGTGAGAGATCGGCGCCGATGCTGGCGCAATGGGCGCGGAAATCAGCGACGGTCTTGAGCGTCGCGACGCGGGTGAGTTTGAAGGGGGTGGTCATGGCGAGGTTCAGCGAGGGATGTTGAGGCGATGGGAGATGCGACGGGTGCGTAGCATCGCTTCGCTCATGCGGGCGGCTTCGTCGGTGCCCCGGACATCCTTGCAGGCCGGGTGCGGTTCGGGAGAGGCGATGACGCCGAGTTGATGGAGCAGGTGCGCCGTGCTGTGCTTGTAGGCGGCCGCGCTGCCCTTGGCGTCGAGCCGGAAGACCTGGTCTTCGAGCGACTGGAAGGCTTCGAAGAGTTTGTAGACACGCGTGTCGAAGCAACCAGTCCCCGTGGGGAACTTCTTTCCTGGGGCGCCGTCGTCGAGCCACATGTCCTTGGCCGCGCAGATTTGCGGGGCGGCACTGCTGGCCGCGCCGATGAGGAGGGGCAGGCCGGTCTTGATCGCAGTAGCGATACCGTAGTCGTCGCCGCTGTGCGGGGCGAAATCGAGCTTCAGGTCCTTGCACATCGCGGCCCAGTAGAGGAAATGGGGTTCGTCCAGCGTGCTCACCTTGCCGCCTACGAACTTGGGGTGGATCGCGAGCTGGTGCAGGAGCCAAGGCTCATAGGGCGTGGCCCAGGAGACGAAGGAAGGCTCGAGGGCGTGGACGATGCCGGGTCGAACAAGCCATTCGGCGATTTGGTAGTAGCCGTCGCGGCGACGCTCGGGGTCGAGCGAGTTGAGCCACTTCGACGTCATGATCATCACCTCGCAGTTGTCGTGCGCTTGGACGAGGTCCAGGAGTGCACGATAGCGCTCGGCCTTGAAGGAGGTGTCGTCCTGCGCACCACGGGCGGTGATGCCGGCGATGAAACGCATGTCGGGGAAGGCCAGGCGGAATTGGCGGAGCACCTCGGCGTACATCTTGTCGTCGAGGTCGAAGATATAACCCGTATCGGCGTTAAGCACCGGCACGAGTTCGACGCCGTAATGATCGGCAGCGGCCTTTTGCCAGCGGATCTCGGAGACGAAGCTCTTCCAGTCCGGCTGGCCGTTCTGGAAGGGCAGGAGTACCGCCGAACATAGGCGGGCCTTGGTGCGGTGGTCGACGAGGGCTTCCTCGGCCGTCCAGGCCCATTTCGTCGCGGACCAAGGCGTCGCCGGCGTCAGGTCTTCGGGGCGGTCGATCAGCGGCTTCATGGGACGAAAGCCTTAGCAGGTAATTGGACGCTTGAAAACATTTGTTGCACGGCATGCCGCCAAGCAGAAATCGCCCCTTGAAGGCTTGGGTTATCTCCTTCTGATGGGAGCACACCCCATGCACGACGCCAAAGACACCCGCGACGCAATTACCAAGGGCATGCAGATGACCCTGCTCGCCGGCTTCCTCGGTTGGATGATGGATGGTTACGAGCAGGCGCTCTTCCCGACCCTCGCCGGGCCGGCACTGAAAAGCATGGTCCCCGTCGATATCGTCGCGTTGGGCGCCAAGGCAATCAATGGTTGGGTCGGCGGCTGGATGGGCATCATCACCTCCGCTTTCCTCGTCGGCGCTGCGCTCGGTGGTGCGGCCTTCGGTTGGCTCGGCGACCGCATCGGACGCGTGAAGGCGATGTCTTTCAGTATCCTCTTCTACTCCATCTTCAGCGGTGTCTGCTATTTCGCGACCGACCCCACGCACCTCGCCGCCGCGCGTTTCATGGCGGCCCTCGGCATGGGCGGAGAATGGGCGCTCGGCGTGGCGCTGGTGATGGAAGCGTGGCCGGAACGTCATCGCTCCAAGATGGCCGGCGCCATTGGCATGGCCGCCAACCTCGGCATGGTCCTCGTCGGCTGCATGGCGCTGGCTTACCCGGCCGACGGCAACTCGTGGCGGATCCACTTCCTGATTGGCGCCTCGCCGGCAATCCTGACCTTGCTGATCCGTCTCTTCGTTCCCGAGTCCGAGAAGTGGGAGCGTTCCGCCGCGAAGGAGGCTGCTTCGGCTACTCCGGCACGTTCCAAAATCGACGAGGTCTTCAGCGGCGAGCTCCGCGGAACGACCATCGCCGGCATCCTGATGGTATCTGTCGTCTTTGTCGGTACCTGGGGCGCGGTGCAGTGGGTTCCCCTTTGGATTGGCGACCTCGCCGGACCGGAGAACCCTCGTGCCAAGGCCCTTGCGATGGTCATCGTCTCTGTTGGTGCGTGCGTCAGCACCGTCGTCGCACCTTTGCTGCTGGCTAGGCTACGTCGACGCCTCGGCTACCAACTGCTTTGCCTCTTCGCCTTAGCCGCCACCATCTGGATCTACCGAACGCCCGCAGTCTGGAGCGGACCAAAGCTATTTGATATCTTCCCGTGGGTCATGGCGCTCAAGGTCTTTACCCTCGGGATGGCTGCCACAGCCTTCTTCGGCTTCTTCCCGCTCTACCTACCTGAACTCTTCCCGACTCGCGTTCGCGCGACAGGGCAGGGCATCTGCTACAATACCGGCCGTCTGGTGGCCGTGCCGTTTGTGCTCCTGAGCGGCAAGCTGGTCGAGAGTCTCGGTGGTTACCAGCAGGCCGCCGCCGCCATCACGCTTGTCTACGCGGTCGGTCTGTTTGTTGCCCTACTGGGCAAGGAAACCTCCGGTCAAGCGCTGCAGGACTGATTTCGAATGAATCCCCGCGACGTCCAAATCCGCGCGGTGCGCTGGCATGCCTTGCCGGTCACCCTGCGACTCCCTCTCAAGTTTGGCCATGAGACCGTCACGAGCGTGGTCTGTGCCCGTGTGTGCGTCACGGTCGAGAAGGCCGACGGCTCCCGCGCCGAAGGGTGGGGCGAGACCCCGCTCAGCGTCCAGTGGGTGTGGCCTTCGCAGGTTCCTTATGATGTCCGCTCGAAGGCACTGCATGATTTCTGCGACACGCTGACCGAGGCTTATGCGGCCTTCGGTGCCCGCGGCCATGCGATGGAGGTCGGCCATGATTTCCTCGAGGAAGCTTTGCCGGGTGTTCTAAAGAAATTCAACGCCGGTCTGCCCGAGGGCGTCGCGATTCCCACGCTCGCCGCGTTGGTCTGCTGCTCTCCTTTCGATCTGGCCCTGCATGATGCCTATGGCGTGGCCAATGGCGTGCCGACCTACTCGACCTACTGCGCCCCATGGATGAACCGCGACCTGTCTTCGTTTGTTACGCCGGCCGCCGACGCCACGGGCGTGTCTTTCGCCGGTCGTTATCCCGCTGACTATTTCCGCTCGCCGGTCACGCCTAAACTCCTCGCCTGGCATCTCGTCGGAGGGCTCGACTACCTCACGCTCGCCGAAGCCGGCGCGAACAAAGTAGCGGACGGTTATCCTTCCTCGCTCGACGAATGGATTAAGACCGACGGCCTGAAGGCCCTTAAGGTCAAATTACGAGGTAACGACGCGCCCTGGGATTTCGAACGCCTGAAGCGTATCGCCGAGATCGGCCTACCGCTCGGCGTCGAACTCTTCACCGCCGACTTTAATTGCACGGTGATGGACCCGGCCTACGTGAATGGCGTCCTTGATCGCGTGAAGGCCGAGCTACCCGAACTTTGGAAGCGCCTCAGCTACGTCGAGCAGCCGTTCCCGTATGAGCTCGAGGAGCACCCTATCGATGTCCATTCGGTGAGCCAACGCATGCCGCTCTTCCTCGACGAAAGCGCGCACGATTGGCGCATCGTCCGTCTTGGCCGTGAACTCGGTTGGACCGGTGTGGCCCTCAAGACCTGTAAGACCCAGACTGGCGCGATCCTCAGCCTCTGCTGGGCTCGCGCCCACGGGATGCAGCTGATGGTCCAGGATCTCACCAATCCCATGATGGCTCAGATGACGCATATTCTGCTCGCCGCCCATGCCCCGACGATCGCTGGCGTGGAGACCAATGGCATGCAGTTCTATCCCGCAGCTTCCGCCGCCGAGGCCAAGGTCCACCCACTCCTCTACTCGCGTCGCGACGGCCAGGTCGACGGCTCCAGCCTGCACGGCCTTGGTTTCGGCTATCGCCTCGCTGAAATCGGCCGCGAATTGCCCCCGGTCCGTCGTTCCGCCGGTCGCTGAGACCAATCGGCTTGCCTGCGGAGGGCGGGGAGGGTTTGTTCACGGGACACCACCCCCATGATGCTCCGTTCGCTCCTCCTCTGCCTGCTGTCGCTTAGCGTGTTCGCCGCCGACGCCCCTAAGCGCAAGGTCCTCTTCTTCACCAAGTCTTCGGGCTACGAGCACGAGGTCATCTCTTATAAGAAGGGTCAGCCCAGCTTCGCCGAGAAGCAGCTCACCGAAATCGGCGCTGCCAATAACATCGAATTCGTCTTCTCCAAGGACGGCTCGAAATTCTCCCCCGAGTATCTCGCCCAGTTCGACAGCGTGATGTTCTACACCACCGGCGACCTCTGCTCCGAAGGCACCGACAAGAATCCGCCGATGTCCCCCGCCGGCAAGCAGGCGCTCTTCGATTTCGTGAAATCCGGCAAGGGCTTCGTGGGCACGCACTCCGCCGCCGACACCTTCCACACCGACAACGAAGCCGTGAAGGGTCCGGAGCGTTTCGCCAATCACGGTGACAAGGCCGACGCTTACGTCTGCTTCCTTGGCGCCGAGTTCATCCGCCACGGCAAGCAGCAGGTCGGTACGAACAAGGTCATCGACAAGACCTTCCCGGGTTTCGAGAAGGTCGGCGATGCGTTCTCTTTCGAGGAAGAATGGTACACCCTCAAGGACTTCCGCCCCGAGATCCACGTTCTGACTGTCTTTAATGACCCCGCCCTCGAAGGTGACGACTACAAGCGCCCGGCCTACCCCAACACCTGGGCCAAGAACGAAGGCAAAGGCCGCGTCTTCTACACCGCCATGGGCCACCGTGAAGACGTTTGGACCAACCCGACCTTCCAGCAGATTCTAATCGGTGGCCTCAGGTGGGCCAACGGCGATGCCAAGGCTCCGGACATGTCCCCGAATCTCCTCAAGGTCGCCCCGGGCGCCATGACGAATCAGCCTTACACGGCGACACCGGCCCCCAAGCCCAAGGCGCCGGCTAAGAAGACCGAAGCTAAGAAGTAAGTCCTCACGCAGGGCGGGCCGCAAAGCCCGCCTTGCTAATTTCTAGGCGGTTTCAACTGTCTCCCTATGCGCGACACCCCCGCCGAAGCCACCAAGCTCAGCGAGCTTTCTTCGCACCAGAAGAAGTCTGGCTTCGCGGCCTGGTTGGGTTGGTTCTTTGACGGCCTCGACCTGCACCTCTACACGCTTGTCGCCACGGTCTTCGTGGCCGAGCTGCTGATGGTCAAGGAGTCTGACCCAGACGTGGCTCGATATGGCGCAATCGTTCAGGCTGCCTTCCTGCTCGGTTGGGCCTTGGGCGGAGCGTTCTTTGGCGTCATCGGTGATCGTCTCGGCCGCAGTCGCACGCTTGTCCTCACGATACTGACCTACGCGCTCTTCACCGGTCTGTCGTTCTTCGCGCACACCTGGTGGCAGCTGATGATCTTCCGCTTTCTTGCGGCGCTAGGCATTGGCGGCGAATGGGCGGTCGGTGCCTCGCTGCTCTCCGAGACCTGGCCGAAGAAGTGGCGCCCCTGGATTGCCGCGGTCCTGCAGTGTGCGGTCAACTTCGGCATCCTCGCCGCGATCGCGGCCGTCTTCATTCTGCAGCAGTTCCCCGGCTATCAACCGCGCTGGGTATTTCTCATTGGCGTCCTGCCGGCCTTCGTGACGCTTTGGATCCGCAAGGAGGTCCCCGAGACCGCCGAGTGGTCGGCTGAGAAGGGGAAGCGGGAAGTTCCGTCGATGGCTGGACTGTTCGGGCGCGATATCCGCCGCACGACATTCATTGCATCGCTGCTCTGTGCAATCTCCCTGACCGGGCATTGGTGTTTCATGTTCTGGCAGCAGGCCTTCATCCGGAATCATCCGGCCGTGATTGACGGCTCGCCCGCCTCCAAGGCTAAGGTTGTATCCACCGCGCTCTTCTGGGTTATCTCGGCCTCCGTGGTCGGCAACTTTGCTTCCGGCTGGGCCGCCCAGCGCTTCGGTTATCGTCGTGCACTAGCGGCGTTCTTCGGCGTCTACTTCGTCCTAATGGCGCTTACGTTCGCCTTTCCTTGGAGTCTATCAGAGACCTATGTCCTCTACGCTGGCATCGGTTTCTGCCAGGGTGTCTTCGGTCTCTTCACGATGGCTCTGCCGCCGCTCTTCCCGACCTTACTCCGCACGACGGGCGCGGGCTTTAGCTATAATATTGGGCGCGTTTTCGCGGCCGTGGGCACGGTCTTCTTCGGTATCTTCGCCAAAGTCGGCGATTTCAGTTCGGTGCTGCTCTACGCTTCGTTCTTATTCCTGCCCGCCGCGATCCTGGCGATGTGGTTGCCGACCGAAGAGGCTACTTCTTAAGTCCGCCTAGTCCCGCGATTGCCTTGAACTCGGCGGCGGTCACAGGTGTTACGGAGAGCCGGTTGCCAGGGCGCAGGATCAGCATGTCGCTCAACGCCGCAGAGTTGCGCAGGTCGGGCAGGCTGACGAGCCTTTTGAAGCCTTGATGGAACGAAACCTCGATACAGCTCCAGCGCGGATTGTCCTTGGTCGACTTAGCGTCATAGTAGTCCGACTTGGGTTCGAACTGCGTGGGGTCGTCAAAGGCTTCTTTGGAGACCTTGGCCACGCCAATGATGCCAGGCTCGTCGCAGTTGGAGTGGTAGAACAGCACGAGGTCGCCGACCTTGGCGGAGCGCATGAAGTTGCGCGCTTGGTAATTCCGCACGCCGGTCCAGGGTTCCTTGCCCTTGCGTTCGAGTTCCTGGAAGGAGAACTCGTCGGGTTCGGACTTCATCAGCCAGTGGTGCATGCGGCCAACGTGCAGGGCAGGGCGGCTTTTTCAAGGCAGGGCTGTGGTCTTGCGCTTTCGTCTCTGAGGAGCCTAATCACCCCGTGCGCCTGCTGGACTCCCATTGTCACCCGGAATACGCCCTCAAGGCTGGCCGTCTCGCCGCTTGGGTGGCCGAGTGTCGTGCGGCCGGCGTCGAGGGCGCCGTCGCCATCGGGACCGACCTCAAAGATTGGTCCGACTACCGTGATCTCGCGGCCCAGCAGCCTGATTTCTTCCGTCACACGGTCGGCCTGCATCCCTGCCACGTCGAAGAGGGCTGGGAGGAGACCGTCGCGGCAATCTCGCCGTATTTCGCCGACCACACGCAACCCGCTGCGCTGGGGGAGATCGGCCTGGACTATTTCCGACTGCCCTCCGACGCCGCGCAAGCCGAGCGCATCAAGGGCTGGCAACAGGAAGCCTTCCGTCGCCAGCTGATGCTGGCCTATCAGTTCGGTTGTCCGGTGGTCATCCACTCGCGCCATGCCTTCGATGATTGCGTTCGTCTGATCGACGCCAGCGGCGTCGACTGGCGCAAGGTCGTCTTCCACTGCTTCGTCGAAGGGCCTGATCAGGTCCGTCAGGTCAACCAGCGCGGCGGTCGCGCCTCGTTCACCGGCATCATCAGCTACGCCAAGTCGGAGGAAATCCGTCAGGCGCTCAAGGCGCAGGGCCTTGCCCGCCTGATGCTCGAGACCGATGCGCCTTACCTCGCCCCGCAGTCCGTCCGCGGTAAGGAAAATACGCCCGCTTATCTTCCGGAAATTTGCGCCAAGGCCGCGGAGCTGCTGGGTCTGCCGGCCGACGAGGTCGCCGAGGTGGCCACGCGCAATGCCCGGGAGTTCTTCGGTTTCGCCGCAGGCTGACACCACATTGTCACGGGTCCGCCCCCGTCTGTACGCACATCCGTGGCATCATTGCCATAGATGTCACCGCAGCGCGCCCCCAGCAATACCGACGAACTGAAGGCCAATCTCGGTCCGCTGGCCTGGGCTGAGCCCGTCTTGGACCGTTTCTTCAAGGTGCGCGCCTTCGATGCTTTCCTCGAGCGGATTCACGTGGCAGGTCGACCTGATTTCTTTACTTCCGCGATGGAGCAGGCGGGGCTTTGCAATACTTGGAGCGACCAATGCCTAGCCCGCATCCCGCGTTCGGGTCCTCTCATCGTGGTCGCGAACCATCCCCACGGTCTGGCCGATGGCTTGGTGGCGATGGACTTCCTGCTGCGGGCCCGCCCAGACGCGCTTGTCGTCGGTAATCGCTGGCTGAGCCAAATCCCTGGGATCCGTCCTTGGTTGATTGAGGTCAATCCGTTCAATCCGAATTCCGCCGATACCAGCAATGTCGCCGGTACTCGGCGCATCTTGGCGCACCTGCGCGCGGGTGGCTGTATCCTGACGTTCCCTTCCGGCGAGGTCTCTAGCCTCCGCCTGAAGTCCTGTCGCGTCGACGATCCGGTCTGGTCGCCGCAGGTGGTGCGGATGGCTCGCAAGGTCGGGGCTTCGATTCTTCCTTTACGAATCGCGGGCCGCAACTCGGGCCTCTTCCAATCGTTGGGCCTCGTCCACCCTAAGGTTCGCACGATGCTGCTCTTACGCGAGTTCCTGTACCATCGGGGTAAGGTGATCCGGTTGCGCACGGCTAATCCGGTGACGCCCGCCCAGCTGGCCGATCATCCTGACGACGAAGAGGCCACGAGCTTCCTTCGTCTGCGTTGCGAACTGCTTTCCAGTCGCAGTGAGCGCGAGAAGGCTGCTGCCGCCAAGCCTCCTGCCGCACAGGCTCCGATTATCGCACCGGTAAACCCTTTGCTGCTGCGGGCCGAACTGCAAAGTCTCCCGCCCGAAGACCTGCTCCTGACCAGTGGCGACTTCAAGGTCTACCGCTTCCTGGGCAAAGATCTGCCGCACACGTTGCGAGAGATCGGACGCCTGCGTGAGATGACCTTCCGTTCCGTGTCCGAGGGCACGGGTCTTGATTGCGACCTCGATGCCTTCGATGCCTGGTATGACCAGATCGTGCTTTGGGACGACAAGGCTTCGGCGATCGTCGGCGGCTATCGCCTCGGGCCAACCGACCGTATCCTGCCGCTGCAAGGCAAGCATGGCCTCTACACCTCGACCCTTTTCGAATTTAAGGGCGACTTCTTCCGTCGCATGGACCCAGCGCTCGAGATGGGCCGTTCGTTCATCCGCCAGGAATACCAGCGCAAGCCGACGAGCCTGCCGCTGCTTTGGCGCGGTATTGGACGCTACGTCGTGCGTTTCCCGAAGTACCACCTCCTCTTCGGTCCGGTGAGCATCAATCCTGAGTATGGCCAGGCTTCCAAGGAACTCATCCTTTCCTATCTCAAGAACAATCGTTCCGCCGACGACCTGCTGCCGCTGGTGCGGGCAAAGAATCCGCCACGATCGATGAGCTTGCACGACGCCGACCTGGACGTCTTGCAGCGTTGCGCTTTCGACCTTGAGCACGTGTCGAGCCTCGTCAGTGACCTTGAGCCCGACGCCAAGGCCGTGCCGGTACTGCTGAAGCATTACCTCAAGCTCAACGGCCGTCTTATCGCGTTCAACGTCGACGAAGGTTTCGGCGGTTGCCTGGACGGACTCATCGTCGTGGACCTTACCCAGACGGACCACAAGCTCCTGGCCGCGTATATGGGCGACGAAGGCGCCAGGCAGTTCCTCGAGTATCACGACTTCGACGGCGCCAAGGCCCGGGCATGAAAAAGGGCGGGCCTAACGGCCCGCCCTGATTGGTCGATGGTTTGTGGCTTAGGCCTTGGCCAGCGCCTGCTCGAGGTCCGCGATGATGTCCTCGATGTCCTCGATACCCACGGAGAGTCGGACGTAGTCATCGGTCACGCCGGCGCTGTCGCGTTCTGCAGCGGTGAGCTGAGAGTGCGTCGTGGAGGCTGGGTGGATTGCCAGCGAGCGGGCGTCACCGATGTTGGCAACGTGGCTGTGCAGCTGCAGGGCGTTGATGAACTTGCTGCCGCCTTCGAAGCCCGACTTGAGTCCGAAGCCGACCAGCGCGCCGTAGCCGTTGGTGAGGTACTTCTTCGCGAGGTCATGGTATTTCGAGGACTTCAGGCCCGGGTAGTTGGTCCACTTCACCTTGGGGTGCGCTTCCAGGTACTGGGCGACCTTCAGCGCGTTGGAGCAATGGCGCTCCATGCGGAGGTGAAGGGTCTCGAGGCCCTGCAGGAGCAGGAACGAATTGAACGGCGAGATGCAGCTGCCGACGTCACGGAGGAATTGCAGGCGCATCTTCATGATGAACGCGATGTTGGCACCGCCGGCAGGGGCGAAGGCCTTGAAGGCTTCCCAGTGCGGCAGGCCGTGGTAGGACATGTCGGGCTCGGTGAAACCGGGGAACTTGCCGTTGCCCCAGTTGAAGTTGCCGCCGTCGACGACGATGCCGCCGATGGAGGTACCGTGGCCGCCGATGTGCTTGGTGGCGGAATGGACGACGATATTGGCCCCGTGTTCGAATGGGCGGTTCAGGTAGGGCGAAAGGGCGGTGTTATCGACGATCAGCGGCACGCCGACTTCCTGGGCAATCTTGGCGACTTCGGCGAAGGGCAGGATATTGAGGCGCGGGTTGCCGAGGCCTTCACCGTAGAAGGCCTTGGTGTTCGACTTCACGGCCTTGCGGAAGTTCTCGGGATCGTCGCCGTCGACGAACGATACCTGGATGCCGAGCTTCGGCAGGGTGTAGTGGAAGAGATTGTAGGTGCCGCCGTAAAGCTGGGCCACGGAGACGATATGGTCGCCGGCGCCGGCGATGTTCAGGATGGACGCGGTGATTGCGGCCTGGCCGGAGGAGTGGGCGAGCCCGCCCGAGCCGCCTTCGAGGGCCGCGAGGCGCTGCTCGAGGACATCCGTCGTCGGGTTCATGATGCGGGTGTAGATATTGCCGAGCTCCTTCAGCCCGAAGAGATTCGCGGCATGTTCAGTGTCACGGAACTGGTAGCTCGTGGTCTGATAGATCGGGACTGCGCGCGAGCCGGTGGTCGGATCAGGCTTCTGGCCGGCGTGTAGGGTTTGTGTGCCGAGTCCCGGCTTTTTAGATTCTTTCATGGGGTGATGTTGGGGTGGTGGTTATCTTAGTTTAAGCCTGCGGAAACAAGACGTAAGCGGTTTTATGACCTAGCCGGGAGGGGGAGTCTCGAAACTGGCGCCCACGGAGGGGCAACAGAGTTCCGACTCGCCCAGCGGGGGCAAGGTTCGCTAACTCTCCGCCTATGCCCGTGTTCCTGCATGACACCATGTCCCGCGAGAAGCGGCCGCTGCTCCCGAAGCCCGGCCGCGAGATCTACGGCATGTATTGCTGCGGTCCCACGGTCTACGGCCCGGCCCACATCGGCAACTTCCGCACGTTCACCGTCCAGGACGTCCTGCGCCGCACCCTCGAGGTGGGCGGCCTGAAGGTGAAGCACGTCCGCAATATCACCGACGTCGACGACAAGACGATCCGCGGCGCGCAGGCAGCCGGCCAGACGCTCGGCGACTTTACCAAGAAGTGGACCGAAAAGTTCCACGCCGACTGCAAGGCCCTCGGGCTTCTGGCTCCGCACGTTGAGCCTAGCGCGGTCGTGCATATCCCGCAGCAGGTCGCGATGATCAAGGCGCTCGTCGATCGCGGCCACGCCTATGTCGCCAAGGATGGCTCGGTCTACTTCAAGGTCTGCTCCTGTCCGGACTATGGTAAGTTGAACCACATCGACTTCTCCAAGCTCGAGACCCAGACCGAGAACTCCGCCGGCGAGGCCAACGATGCCGACGAATACGAACGCGAGTCGGCTTCCGACTTCGCGCTCTGGAAGTCCCGCAAGCCTGAGGATGGTGCCAACTTCTGGCCCTCGCCTTGGGGCGAAGGCCGTCCCGGCTGGCATATCGAGTGCTCGGCCATGTCGCTCGCCCACCTCGGCGCCACCTTCGACCTGCACGGCGGCGGTATCGACCTCTGCTTCCCGCACCATGAGAACGAAATCGCCCAGTCCGAATGCGCCACCGGCGTGAAGGGCTTCGCCGCCCACTGGTTCCATAGCGCTCACCTGATGGTCGAGGGCGAGAAGATGTCCAAGAGCAAGGGCAACCTCTACACGCTCGACGAACTCGTCGCCAAGGGATTCTCGCCGATGGAAGTCCGATACACTTTGATTTCCGGTCACTATCGCAGTTCGCTCAACTTCACCATGAAGGGCGTCGACGATTCGCGCTCCGCCCTCGCTAAGCTTGAGCGTGGTGCCGATCGACTGCTCGCCGCCGCCGGTTTCACCCGCGCTGAGTTCGCCGCGCCGGTCGCTCAGGAAGTCCAGACCTCCTGGGGTCGCTTTGCCAAGGCTTGGGAAGTTCTGCAGGATGATCTCAATATTCCCGGCTGCCTCGGTCAGGTCTTCACTGTGCTTGCCGAGAAGGATGAGCCTTCCGCCGAGCAGGCCCGCCAGGATGTCTCCGGTCTGGCCAAGATTCTTTTCGCGCTTGGACTCGAACTCTTCGTCGTCAAGGCCGAGGTCGCCATCCCTGCGGACGTCGCCGACCTTGGGGCCCGTCGCTGGGCCGCCAAGCAGTCCAAGGACTTCGCCGCCGCTGATCAGCTCCGCAAGGACCTCGCTACACTCGGCTGGACGATGTTGGACCGTAAGGACGGCTACGACCTGAAGAAGTCGTAAGAGGGGCAGGGCGTTTGCTCCGTCCTTGCCCTCCGCCTCGGGAGCCCCTAGCGAGTGGGGTATTCCGCCATGTCTTCCCGCCCGCAGATGACTCCTCTCGAGGAGATTCGCCACTCCGCCGCCCACATGCTGGGCGCCGCCGTGCTCCGCCTGTTCCCTCAGGCCCAGTTGGATATCGGGCCGCCCACCGACAACGGCTTCTACTACGACTTCGACCTCGACCATACTTTCACGGCCGAGGATCTGGTGAAGATCGAGGAAGAGATGCGCCGTATCTCCAAGGAGAACCAGAAGTTCGAACGCTTCGAGTGCACCCGCGAAGAAGCCGAGAAGCTCATACTCGAGCGCGGCCAGAACGCCTACAAGATCGGCCGTCTCGGCGACATTCCCGCCGGCGAGACCATCTCCTTTTATAAGAATGGTGAGTTCGTTGACCTCTGCGCCGGTACCCACGTCCGTTACTCCTCCCAGGTTAAGGCGTTCAAACTCCTGCATATCGCCGGCGCCTATCACCGCGGCGACGAGAAGAACAAGCAGCTCCAGCGCATCTACGGGACCGCCTACGCGACGAAGGACGACCTCGAGCAGGCCATCGTCCGCGCCGAGGAAGCCAAGAAGCGCGACCACCGCAAACTGGGCAAGGAGCTGAAGCTCTTCCATATCGACGAGAAGGTGGGGCAGGGCCTCATCCTCTGGACGCCCAACGGCGCCGTCGTCCGCCAGGAGCTCCAGAACTTCATCTCCGAGCGTCTCTTCCAGACTGGCTACAAGCAGGTCTTTACGCCGCACATCGGCAACCTCGACCTCTACCGCACCTCGGGCCACTTCCCTTATTACAAGGACGCCCAGTTCCCGCCCCTCGTCGAACGCGAGGCCATGGAGATGCTCGCTAAGGAAGGCTGTGGTTGCGGCGAACTGACCAACCGCTTGGCAGACGGCACCGTGCAGGGTTTCCTGCTGAAGCCGATGAACTGCCCGCACCACATCCGCATCTACGCTTCCCAGCCCCATTCCTACCGCGATCTCCCGGTGCGCCTCGCCGAATTCGGCACGGTTTACCGCTGGGAACAGTCCGGTGAGCTGAGCGGCATGACCCGCGTCCGTGGTTTCACCCAGGACGACGCCCACCTCTTCTGCACCGAAGACCAGGTGCTGCCCGAAGTCCTCGGTTGCCTCGAGCTCGTCAAGATCGTCCTGAAGACGCTTGGCCTGAACGACTATCGCGTCCGCGTCGGCCTGCGTAATCCCGACTCCGCCAAGTACACCGGTACCGCCGAGAACTGGGATAAGGCCGAAGCCGCCTGCCGCGCTGCTGCCGCCACCCTCGGCGTCGCTTTCTCCGAAGAGCCTGGTGAAGCCGCCTTCTACGGACCCAAGATCGACTTCGTCGTCAAAGACGTCATCGGCCGCGAATGGCAGCTCGGCACCGTGCAGGTCGACTTCAATCTCCCTGAGCGTTTCGACCTCACCTACAACGGCGCCGACAACAAGCCACACCGCCCGGTGATGATTCATCGTGCTCCGTTCGGCTCCATGGAACGCTTTGTCGGTATCCTGATCGAGCACTTCGCCGGCGACTTCCCGACTTGGCTCTCGCCCGAGCAGGTCCGCCTCATCCCGCTGAACGACGACCTCAATGCCGATTGCGAAGCGATGGCCGAGATCCTCAAAGTCGCCAAGATCCGCTGCAGCGTCGATGGTTCGTCCGACAAACTGGGCGCCAAGATCCGCCGTGCCGAGATGTCCAAGGTCCCGCACATGCTCGTCGTGGGCGCCAAGGAAAAGGAAGCCGGCCTCGTCAACGTGCGCTCGCGTGCGGATAAGTCCTTCGAAGGCAACCGTACCCTGGCCGAGTTCGTGGCCCTGGTATCGGCCGAGGTCGCCGAACGTCGCCTCAAGGCGCACGTCCCGACGGCTCCGGCTGCCCCCGCGACTCCGCAGGCCTGACCGTCACGTGGTTTTAACGGACTCCCCGGGGAACTAAGGTTGCCCGGGTGGGTCTTTTGAGCCTATACCCCCATCATGAACCAACCCCGTTCTTCTTCCCGTCGCGAATTCCTAAAGTTTGCCGGACTCGGTAGCCTCGTCTTCGGCGCCGGCTCGGCCCGCGCTCTTGGCGCCGACGGCCGCGAGGCCTCCGGGAACTCCGCCAAGCGCCAGGCTAAGAACGTGATCTTCATGGTCTCAGACGGTATGTGCTTCTCGGTGCTCACTGCGGCGCAGACCTACCTGACCCGCACCGAGAAGCGGTCCTCGCACTGGATGAAGATGTACGGCGAACTCCCAGTCGTCCGTTCGCTTTGCGAGACTGATTCCGCGAGCGGTATCGTGACCGACTCCGCCGCCGCCGCCAGCTGCTGGGGTATCGGCGAGCGTATCGACAACGGCGTAATCAATATCACCCAAGATGGACGTAAGCCCGTCACCCTCGTCCAGAAGATGAACGCCGCCAAGAAGCGCTGCGGCCTCGTCACCACCGCCACCGCCACGCATGCCACGCCGGCGGGCTTCGCCACCACCGTCGCCAAGCGCTCCGACCAGAAGACCATCGCGGCCCAGTATCTCGAACGCGGCGTGGACGTTGTCCTCGGCGGCGGCACGCAATATTTCAGCGACGACCTCGTTGCGGCCTATCGCAAGGCCGGTTACGGCGTCGCGCTCAACCGAGGTCAGCTCCTCGCCGATGCTGGTAAGGCTCCGTTGCTCGGCCTCTTCAGCAAGAGCCATATTCCTTTCGAGATTGATCGCCTTAATTCCGCCGAGCTTAAGGCCTCCACGCCTACGCTCTCCGAGATGACCAAGGTCGCCCTTCAGCGTCTCAGCTCGGCCCCAGAAGGCTTCTTCCTCATGGTCGAAGGCGGACGCATCGACCACGCTGCACACGGCAACGACGGCGCCGCTGCGATCCGCGAGCAGGTTGCCTTTGACGAGGCCATCGCGACCGTCCTGGCCTTCATCGATAAGAATCCTGACACGTTGCTCGTCATCACCACCGACCACGGCACGGGTGGCTTCAATGTCAACGGCCTCGGCAATGAGGACTTCGATACCTCGGCTCCTTCCTACGCTGAATCCTCCCCCGCCTTTGATCGTATGACCGGCTTCACTTCATCTCTCGAGCTGCTCAAGGCCGAGACCAAGGGACTGTCGCCGAAGGATTTTGTCGCCGCCGCCGAGAAGGTTACCGGCTTGAAGTTCAAGGCCGAGGACCGCTCCAAAATTACCTCCACCAAGACCCTTTCCGAGGCCCTGATGAAGTACACCTCGATCGGCTGGACCAGCAACAATCACACCGGTGAGATGGTTGAGTTCTGCACTCATGGGCCCGGTTCCCAGCTCTTCACGCCTCACCTGCGTAACGACCAGGTGCATGCGAACATCCTGAAGGCGACGGGCGTGGCTTGAGCCGATAGGTAGAAGGGCACAAAAAAGGGCGTCCAGCGGACGCCCTTTTGCTTGGTCCAATTGTCGGCTTAGAGCTTGTTGTATTTCACACCGCAGCCGTAGGGCTTGGTGTTGGTGATTTCCGGAGCCTTGCCATCTTTGACGGCCTTGACGGCGGCGAGGACGTAGTTCGTGGACTTGTCGAGCTCGGTGGCCTTGGTGGAGACGGAACCGCTGTCGATGGCGCCCTTGTAGACGAGGACACCATTGCCATCGATGACGTAGCAGTGCGGAGTCACTTTGGCTTCGTAGGCGCGTCCGATGCTCTGGTTCGCGTCCTGGACGACGGTACCAGGGTAGTAGGTGGTGCTTTCCTTGATTTCGGCACCGCCGGTGTTGATGATCAGCCAAGCACCGCCTTGAGCGATAACCTGCTTCTGGAATTCCTGCATCTTGCCGGCGTCGTAGAACTTCTTCACGACTGGGCAGCCGGGGTTATACCATTCGAGGACGACGGTCTTGCCTTTGTAGTCGGCGAGGCTGACGGTCTTGCCGTCGAGGGTCTTGCCGGTGAAGTCAGGAGCAGCCTTGCCGACTTCGGCGGCCGCAAAAGAGGCCACCGCCGCGAGGCAGGCGAGTAGGGAGGTGAGGAGACGCATGGGTGTGGTGGGTAGGATGTTGGTTGTAGTGGCAGGTTCACACATTTCAACCCCTTCGCGGTCGAGAGGTTCATAATATCTGCTTAAAGAGGCCATTTTTACGCGATTTTGACTCATGGGTTGCCAAATTGACTGAAAACCCCGAATTAATCCCCCGTCTATGGCTGACGCCCGTTCCATCGCCTTGGTCTGCGCTAATGAAGCTTCCCTTTGGGCGGAGCTGCAGGCGCGTGCGGCTATCGTGGCCAAGGCCGAACCAGCTCTGGCACCGATGCTGCAGCGCTACGTCCTGGATCGCACAAGCTTCGGCGAAGGCATCATCCAGCGTCTGGCTGAACGCATCACCCCGACCGGGCAGGATCTGCCTGTCATTCTCCGCGTGCTCGGCGAAGCCGTCGCGTCTGACCCCGAAGTCCTGTCGCAGATGCGCGCCGATATCCGCGCCACCCTTGAGCGCGATCCCGCGACAGAGCATGCGCTGATCCCGTATCTTTGGTATAAGGGTTTCCATGCCATCTCGGCGCATCGCCTTGCGCATGTACTCTGGAAGGCTGGCCGCAAGGAACTCGCCATCCATTTGCAGTCCCTCGTCTCTGAGCACCTTGGCGTCGACATCCATCCCGCAGCCCGTTTCGGCGTGGGCATCCTCCTCGACCACGCCACCGGCTTCGTCGCCGGCGAGACGAGCGTCGTGGCGGACAACGTCTCCTTCCTGCACGAGGTTACTCTCGGCGGCACGGGTAAGGCCCGCGGCGACCGTCACCCCAAAATTCGGTCCGGTGTGCTCGTCGGCGCTGGCGCGAAGATCCTTGGCAATATCACCATCGGCGAAGGCGCCAAAATCGGCGCGGGCTCCGTCGTGCTCAAGGATGTCGCACCCCATACTAGCGTGGCCGGCGTGCCCGCAGTGATGATCGGGCAGACTACCGTCGACGCTCCGGCGCTCGACATGGATCACTCGCTCTAGGTCATGCCTGATACCCGCCCAGCGCAGGACCGCCCGGGCGATGCTCGCGTCCTAGACTGTCTCTACCGCGTCGGCGCTTTCGTCAACTCGACTGAAGACCCGCGCGAGGCCCTCGACTTCATTCTCGCGGAAATCGTCCAGACGCTCGGGGCCTCCAGCGCTTCGATTGCGCTGGTCGAACCCGCCACCGGCTCGCTCCGCATCGAGGTGAGCAATGGTCTGGATAAGGCTTCAATCAGTCAGGTCATCGACCAAGGGCAGGGTATCACCGGCTGGGTCGCGCTCTACGCCAAGCCGCAGCGAATCCCCGACGTCTCGAAGGACCCTCGTTACGTCGAGATTCGCAAGGGTATCCGTTCTGAACTCGCCGTCCCCATGGAGCTCATGGGCAACGTCATTGGCGTGGTGAACTGTGACTCCGATCGCCTAGATGCTTTCAGTGAACAGGACGTCGCATTTCTTGCGCTGCTCACCAACGAAGCCTCCAAGGCCGTCGGACGTATCTGGCTACTCCGTCAGCTCCGTTCCAAGGCCGCCCAGCTCGAGGCATTGGTCCGTGCCGCGCAGGGGCTGGCTCGTGAGCGCGATGAACCGGGCATCTCGCAGGACCTTGCCCGCCATACCCGAGGATTACTGGGTGCGCGTGCCTGTGCGTATTACAAGATTGTCGATGACGTCCTCCTGCTCAAGTACCTCGACGGCGAGTTGAGCGGTAGCGAACTCGCCCCAAGCATCGCGGTGAACCAGACCTCGCTCGGTACCGTCGTAGGCCGAGGCCGCCCAGTCGTCGTGCCCCTGGCGGGTAAGACCGAAGAACATCTTTTCCTCAAGCTCTCCGAGCCCGTCGCCTCTTCGTCACTCCTCGCCGTGCCTGTGCGCTATGAAGACGATACCTTCGGCGTGCTGATGTGCGTCGCCATGGGCGCCTACCGCTTCTCCGACGACGACAAGCATCTCGTCACCGCGCTTTCCTCTTTCGGTGCCTCCTCGATTCAGAACGCTCGCCTGTACGCCAAGGTCTTCACAGTCGAAGAAGGGCTGCGTCGTAGCGAACGCCTCACCGCCCTCGGCCTGCTGTCTGCCGAGGTCGCACATGAGATCCGTAATCCGCTGACGGTGATGAAGCTCCTGTCTGACACCCTTTCACAAGGGATGGCTCCGGACGACCCCAAGGTGGAAGACCTTGACGTCATGCGCGAAAAAATCGCCCACATGGAAGGCGTGGTCTCTCGCGTCCTAGGCATGAGCAAGGCCCAGTCGGGCGCTTTCCGTGTGGTTGACCTCCGCAAGGCGACGGAGAACGCCGTGTTGCTACTTCGTCTCAAGCTCCAGCAGCTCGGCGTAAAGGTGGAAGTGACCGGCGATGAGGTCATTCCGGCCATCGAGGGGAATCCTGGCCAGATCCAGCAGGTCTTCCTCAACCTGATGATGAACGGCGTCCAGGCCATGACCGGAGGCGGCCTGCTGTCCTTGCACATCGGCGTCGAGCCTGGCCCACAGGGCGAGGTCGTCGTGATTCGCATCACCGACACCGGCACGGGCATCCCTCGGGAGATCTTGCCCAAGATCTTCGAATCCTTTTTCACTAGCCGCGAAGACGGCACCGGTCTTGGGCTCGCTATTGTGAAACGCATCATGCGCGATCACCGCGGCGACATTATCGTCGAGTCCACCGGACCCGGCGGGACGACGTTCAAGTTCTGGTTTCCCGTCGGGAAGTAAGCCAGACCTTGCCCGCCTTGATCAGCACGGGCAGGAATGAGACGAAGATGACTCCTAGGGTGACCGCGCCGAGGTTCTTGGCCAATGGGGTGTTGCCGATGAGATGGCCGAGCAGCACGAGTGAGCCTATCCAGATGACTGCGCCGGCGACGTTCCAGACGAAGAAGCGGCGAGGGGGCATCTTGCCCATGCCGGCGACAAAGGGCACGAAGGTGCGGATGATTGGGACGAAGCGGGCCATCACGAGCGAGGTCGCACCTTTCTCCGCATAATAGGCCCGGGCGGCCTCAAGGTAGCGTCGCTTGTAGAGCCAGCCGTCATCCCATTTCTCGACCCGTTCGCCGAACTTCACGCCCAGCCAGCGGCCAAGTTCGTTGCCGATGATGCCGGCGATGGTCAGCGCGAAGAACAGGGTCCACGGGTCGAGCAGGGCGGGGCGTTCGCCGTTGGCGATGGTGAGGATGCCGGCGACGACGATCATCGAGTCTCCGGGCAGGAAGAAGCCGAAGAGCAAGCCGGTCTCGGCGAAGACGATCAGCGTCATGACAGGGACGCCGCCGATCTTGATCATCTCCTCGACGTTCGACATCGATTGGAGGGCGGTCTTGAGGGTGGTGAACCAGTTATCCATGGGTTCATTAAGGAAGGCGGCGGCGGATTGGCAATCGCCCTTGAAGGAATCGTCCTTTCCCGTCACGGTGGACTCGTCGCATGTCGCCTGAATACGAATCCTCCTCGGTCCTGCTCCGCCGTTCCGCGTTGCAGAACGGCCTAGCCGGTCAGGCGGCCTTGGAAGGCGAGTTTGTGCCGCGGGCCAAGGTGTTCTTGGCTGAAGCGCGCGAAATCCAGTTGGCGGCTCATCGCGCTGGCGTCCTCGGCGGCGAGGTCGCGAAGCTCCGCTCCGACGCGATCGATATCCTTTTCGACGCTCTGTTCCTGAAGGCCGGTCCCGCGGCCTCCGTCATCAGTCTTGTTGCGACCGGCGGATACGGCCGCGCCGAACTTTGCCCGCTCAGCGATGTCGACCTGTTGGTGCTGGTCCCGCGGCACTCGGCCGCCACGAAGGCGCTCGTGGAATCCATCCTCTATCCGCTTTGGGATCTCGGCCTGAAGGTCGGCCAGTCGGTCCGCACGGTCACGGAATCCACCAACTACGCGAAGGACGACCTGCATCTGCACGTGGCTTTGCTGGAGACTCGTCACCTGTGCGGTTCGGCCGAGCTTTACGCCCAGCTCGAAGCCAAGACTGCAGCCCTGCTTTCTGGCCAGGCCTGGAAGCCGTTTGCGCGGGCCATCGTGGAATCTCAGCGCAAGCGTCGCGAAAAGGCTGGGGGTAGCGCGTACCTGCAGGAGCCTGACCTTAAGAACGGCGTCGGCGCTCTCCGTGATGTCCAAGGCTGCATCTGGATCGCCCGCACGGCCCGCAATGGCGTCGGCCCGGCCGGCTTGGCGGCTTCTGGTTTTCTGCCCTCGGTCGATTTACAGAAGTTCGAAGAAGCCAAACAGGTGCTTCTCCGCCTCCGTTGCGAGCTGCATTTCCAGGTCACGCGCCCCACGGAGCAGCTTTCGCTCGAGCGCCAGGATACGATGTCCCAAGGCCTCGGCTATCGCGGCACGCTGACCGAGCGCATCGGTGGGATGATGCGGGAGTATTTTGACGCCGCCGACCACGTCCGACGCTGTGCGGAGATCGTCGAAGGCGCCGTCATGGGCGAACCCGAGCCCGAAGGTTGGGGTGCCCCTTTCATTATGGATGGCCTGCGTGTCGTCCCGGGCGGAACCGTCACCGCAGAACACCGTCTAGTCTTCGAGGAAGATCCAGGACGCCTCGTCCGTCTTTTCCGTATCTGTCAGATTCACGAGGCTAGGCCGGATCGCGCCCTGTCCTTGCTTGTGCGCGAGCGAGCCCACCTGCTGACTCCTTCGCTCGCCGCTTCTGAGGAAGCCAGCAGCGCCCTTCGCGCGATGCTTACCGAAGGCGGTCGCGTCTACGGCACCCTCAACGCCTTGCGCGAGCATGGTCTGCTTTATCGCCTTGTCCCGGAGTTCGCCGGTCTGCACTGCCTCGTGCAGTTTGAATTTTATCATCGTTGGACTGCTGATGTCCATACGCTCCGTTGCCTGAAGGAGCTGGATGCCATCTATGCTGGGGAGACGGACGTTAGTCAGCGCTATCGTGCCGTCGTCCTCGGCTCTGAAGCCCCTTCGCTCCTCTACGCCATCCTATTCCTGCACGATATCGCCAAGTCTGGCGGTATCGAAGGCCATGCGGAACGCGGCGTGCCCATCGCCGACAAGGTCCTTGAACGGCTAGGCTTCGATGCGCGTGAGCGCGAGATCGCCGCCGGCGTCATCCGTCATCACCTCGTGATGGGCCTCTACTGGCAGCGTCACGACATCGATGATCCCGCTAACATCGATCGTTTCGCCCGTCTGATGGGTGACGAGCAGGTCCTGCGCAGCCTCTTCGTGCATACGCGTTGCGACGCACGCGCCACTTCCCCTGATCTCTGGACCGAATTCAAGGACGGCCAGCACTGGTCGCTCTATCGCCGGACTCTCGCCAAGCTCGCCGGCGAAGCAGAACATGACCATGGGGCCATTGTGGCAACTTTGCGTTCCGCTACCGCTGCCATCCTTGGCACGGAGGTCCCGTCTGACGAGATTGAAGCGCATTTCACCACCATGCCGCAGGGCTATTATCTGCATGCTGCGGCCGAGGATGCTGCGCATCATCTGCGCATGATCCATCGCCTCATCGCTTCGGTCTCGGAGGCCGAAGCCGAGGTCTCGTTGCGCCCAATCGTCGAGTGGCACGATGACGCTGGCTCGGGTCAGTCCCTCGTAACCGTCGTCACCTGGGATCGTGCTGGTCTTTTCAGTCGTATGGCCGGTGCCTTCGCTGTCGCCGGAATTAACATCGTCTCGTGCCGCGCCTTCTCGCGCGACGACGACGTCGCGATCGACTTCTTTAAGGTCGTGTTGCCGGTGGGTAAGGAAATCACCTCCAAAGAGCGCTTCGCCGCAGCCTTGGCGAAGTCTCTGCTTGAAGGCACCGACCTCGTGGAAGACGTCGCCGCCGAAGAACAGCGTGCCCTTATGACCGCACCGCGACGTAAGGCTTTCGTGCCGCTCGCCGCCAAGGTAGAGGTCTACTATGAGGTCGAGCTGACCCGCACCGTCATCGAGCTCCAGTGCAATGACCGCTTAGGCCTGTTATTCCGAGTGGGTCGCGCCATCCGGGAGGCAGGTTATGCCATCACCTTTGCGAACATCGCAACCGAGCAGGGCTTCGCCATCGACACCTTCTACCTTTCCCCCGAGCGCGGCCTGACCCGTGACCCGCATCCGCCGGAAGCCCTGGCGGAGGCCTTGCGCGGAGTGGTCTCCTGAGCGTCGTACCACCTTGCTTCGGTCGGGAAATCGCCCAAAGTAGGGCAGTCCCGCCATGAACAAGCTGCTCAACCTCCTGAAGTCCGGCCTCATCGCCTGCGCACCCTGCGTTCTCCTCCTTGCGGCCGAATCCAAGCCTTCCACCGAAAAGACCATGACCACTCCTCCCAAACTCGAGAAAGCCACCTTCGGGGCAGGCTGCTTCTGGGGCGTTGAATATCAATATGCCAAGATCCCCGGCGTCCTCTCGGCCGTCAGCGGCTATGCCGGCGGTAAGATCGAAAACCCGACCTATGAGGACGTCTGCTCGCATACTTCGGGTCATGCCGAAGTCATTGAAGTGACCTTTGACCCCGCCAAGGTCACCTACCGCACGCTGGTCGAGTATTTCTTCAAGATGCACGACCCGACTCAGGTCAATCGCCAGGGTCCCGACATCGGCGATCAGTATCGCTCCGTCATCTTCACGCATTCTCCCGAACAGAAGAAGATCGCCGACGACGTGAAGATTGGCCTGACCCTCGCCAAGGCCTTTAGTCGCCCGATTGCCACTCAGATTGAGACCGCTCCGAAGTTTTGGCCTGCGGAAGAGTATCATCAGAAGCATTACCAGCTGCGCGGCACCAAGCCGTATTGTCACCTGGTTCCCTTCGCGGAAGAGAAGTAAGTCGTGGCTGAACGGCGCCCTGGGTCGGACGACGCGCTGCCTGGCCTAGGTCAGGGGGTGCCCGATGCCATCCCAGAGCGCCGCCGTCCGCTGGCCTCTCGCATGCGTCCGCGTAATCTCTCGGAGGTCGTCGGTCATGCTGGCCTGCTCGGACCCGAGGCCTTGTTGCCTCGGCTGATCAAGGCCGATAACTTCGGCTCGCTGCTATTCTACGGTCCTCCCGGTTGCGGCAAGACCACCTTGGCCGAAGTCATCGCCGCCGAGACTCAATCCTTCGTCGTCCGCGTTAATGCCGTGCTCTCTGGCACGCCGGAGTTACGCGAAATCTTGGCGGATGCACGGCGCCAGCCTTCGCGTAAGACCGTCCTGGTCGTCGATGAGATCCATCGGTTCAATAAAGCCCAGCAGGACCTGCTACTGCCCGACGTCGAAGCAGGCGTGGTGCGTCTGATCGGCTGCACGACGCACAACCCTGGGCTCTATATCGTCCCGGCGCTCCTGAGCCGCAGTCATCTTTTCCGGCTCGATCCTTTATCGCCTCCGGAGATTGCCGCTTTCCTTGGAACCGCACTCGTCGACAAGGAGCGCGGCCTGGGCGCACTCGGTATCAAGGCCTCGGAGAAGGTTCTCCAGCAAGTTGCCGAGATGGCTTCCGGCGACCTTCGTCGCGCGTTGAACTGCCTCGAGACCTTGGTACTATCCGCGCCGGCGCTCGGCACCGTGACGGACGAGGCCGTGGCCTCCTTCGCCCGCGAGCGTCGCATCCGTTATGACGACGGGGGAGACGATCATTACGATACTGCTTCGGCCTTCATCAAGTCTGTCCGCGGCGGAGACCCGGATGCCGCGCTCTACTGGCTCTTCCTGATGCTCGAAGGAGGGGAGGAGCCCCGCTTCATCGCCCGTCGTCTCGTCATTTGCGCTTCGGAGGACGTCGGTCTGGCTGATTCCCGTGCTCTAGGCGTCGCCACGGCGGCCTTTCAAGCTTGCGAGATGGTCGGGATGCCCGAGTGCGAATATGCGCTCGCCCATGCGACGCTCTTCTTGGCGCTCTCGCCCAAGAGCAACAGCACGACCGTCGCGATCTCCGAGGCCAAGGACGCCGTGCGCAATATGCCTCGTCAGGAAGTGCCGCTCCACCTCAAGGATGCGCATAACCGCGTGAACAAGAGCCTCGGGAACGGCGGAACTTATCGCTACAGTCACGATTACCCCGAAGCCATCAGCGGACAGGAATACCTCAGCCGCCCGCTTTCGCTTTATCATCCCGGCGATGCCGGCGCCGAGCCGCAGATCGCTGAGAGACTGGCCCGCTGGCGCGATCTCAAGACGGCCTTGAAGAAGAAGGACGGACGCCCGTGAGCAAGGTCGCGCCACGTCTGCCGTGGTTCGGCCCGGGCAAGTTCCCGCTCTACCTCGCGCCGATGGCCCGTCACACCGACGTGGCCTTTCGCCAGGTGTGCAAAGAGCAGGGTGCTGACGTGATGGTCACAGAGTTCGTCCAGTCCGAGGCGCTCATCCGCGATAATGTCAAAGCGTGGGAGATGGTCGATTTCACCGAAGCCCAGCGTCCGATGGGCGTCCAGATCTTCGGCGCCACGCCGGCTTCGATGGCCAAGGCCGCCCGGTTGGTCTGCGATCGTGTGAAGCCCGACTTCCTCGACCTCAATTTCGGCTGTCCGGCGCATAAGGTCATCGAACAGAACGCAGGCTCAGGCCTACTACGGTGCACGCCTTTGCTCTACGACCTCGTTAAGGCCGTGAAGGATGCGATTCCGGATGTCCCCCTGACGGCCAAGATGCGCCTCGGTTGGGATCACTCGACCATCGTGGCCGTGGAAGTCGCTGGGCGCTTGCAGGAACTTGGGGTCGAAGCCTTGGCGGTCCATGGCCGTACCAAGGAACAAGGGTACTCCGGAGAAGCCCATTGGGGTTGGATCGCCCAGGTCGCCGCGGCGGTCGATATCCCTGTCGTCGGTAATGGTGACGTGAAGGACGGAGCTTCGGCGATGCTTCGGCGTCGGGAGACCGGTGTCTCTGGGCTGATGGTCGGCCGCGCCGCACTGGGTAACCCCTGGATTTTTGCACAGATTAAGGCTGCGATGGAGGGCGGGGAAGGGGCCGCCGCTGAAATCGGCATGCAGCAGCGCTGGGATTGCATGATTCGCTTGGCCGATCTGACGATTGAGGTGCATGCCTCGCGTCTGGGTACGCGCGATGTGCGCTGGATGCTCGACCGCATGCATCCGCTCACCCATGGGCTCCCTGGTTCACGTAAACTGCGCGACCGGCTCCGTCACTGTCTGACCTTGGATGACCTTCGACGTCTACGGGACGAGCACCTCGCAGAATCGGTGAAGTGAATTAAAACCCCTATTCGCAAGGCGACGGTGACGGTGTGACGGTCGTGCAACAGAAACCTCATTTTCTTATCTACAGGGGTCCTGTTAATAACCTGTGCAGGGCTTGCTCTTGTCCCTCCTCGCCGCGCGTTCACAAATGCCACCCGATTCGCACCCCTCGGATCGAAACCGGCCCCTCCTCCGGACACTAAACGGAGGAAACCAATTTTTAACGTCTCAACCAACCAATCATCAACGACTTACACGGTATCTGCCATTGGCCACCCATTTGGCACGCAAGCAGTCAAAACCTTAAGTTTGTTTCATTAACATCCCTTTTACAAAAATACCTCACTTTCGGGCTTCCAAAGAGCCTGTGAACAACCTTTCTCAACCCTCCCCCTTTCTCATGTCCCCTTCCGTCAGCCACCTATCCCTTTGGGAGACCGCAAAAAGCGAACTCCGTAACACACTTCCTCGCGCCGACTTCGAAACCTGGATCTCTTCTCTGCAGCCCCTGAGCATCATCGAAGGCAAAGTCCTCGTCCTGGAAGCTCCTTCCGTGCTCACCGAAGCTTGGGTCAACAGCAACTACGCCGAAGTGCTGCGTCGTCAGCTCACGCTCGTCGCTGGACGTAACATGGATTTCCGTCTGACCGCTTCGATTGACGCTTCCCGCGAAACCGCTCCGGCTCCTGCCCCTGTCGCGCGTTCCTCCCGTCAGGCCGCCACCGCTTCGCCGGCTCCGGCAATCAAGGCTACCAACACGTTCGATAATTTCATCGTCGGTCCAGAGAACGAGATGGCCCATGGTGCTTCGCTCGCAGTCGCCAAGGAGCCCGGCCACTACTACAATCCGCTTTTCATTCACGGTCCGACCGGCCTCGGCAAGACCCACCTGATGCACGCGATCGCCCACTCGGTCTACGCCGCCAACCCGCAGGCCCGCATCGCCTACATCTCGTCCGAGACCTTCACCAACGATTTCATCCAGGCCCTCCAGACCGGCAGCGTCGCCGCGTTCCGTCGCCGTTACCGCGAGCTCGACCTGCTCCTCATCGACGACATTCATTTCCTCGCCGGCAAGGAATCCACGCAGGACGAATTCTTCCACACCTTCAACGAGCTGCATAACAATCATAAGCAGGTGGTCCTCACGAGCGATCGTCCGGCTTCCGAAATCGCCAAGCTCCAGGAACGCCTCGTCTCCCGCTTCCAGTGGGGCATGGTCGCTTCCATCCAGGCTCCCGGCCTCGAGACCCGCATCGCGATCCTCCGCAAGAAGGCCGCCGCCCGCGGCCTCGACCTCCAGCCGGAGATCGCTGAGTTCATCGCTTCCCGTATCGCCCGCAACGTCCGCAACCTCGAAGGCGCCGTCACCCGTATCGTCGGTCTGACTGGCATGACCCGTAAGCCCCTCGAACTGGCCCAGGTTGAAAAGCTGCTCCACGACATCCTTGTCGAGGAAGCCAGCCATACCCTCACGGCCGAAGTCATCCAGCGTAAGGTCGCCGAGCACTACCGCATCCAGATGTCGGACATGACGTCCAAGCGTCGCATGCAGAATATCGCTTTCCCCCGTCAGGTCGCCATGTACCTCGCCACCCAGCTCACCGGCATGTCCCTCGTGTCGATTGGCCAGGCTTTCGGCGGTCGCGACCACGGTACGGTCATCCACGCCCGCAAGACGGTCGTGAATCAGATGGAAGTGGATGCTAACGTGCGCCGCACGGTCGAGTATCTCCGCGCCCAGCTGTCGATGAATCGCTAATTTCCGGTTGTCAGTGATGCAACCAGGGCCCGACATGTGTCGGGCCCTTCCTTTTGGCGGGTTGGGTGCGCTTAGGGTAGGGGTTGCCACTTGCTACTTGGGGACTTTCCACCTTCATAAGGACGTTCCTTCCTAGTCTTTCCCAGGGGAGTCCGCGACCGGACTGAGATGAGGCTTGGCCTCGAACCCTCGTACCTGATGCGCCTCGGCGCCGTAGGAAGCGGATTGTGCAGCCAACCCCATCCCCGTTTCCGCGAACCTTATAGGTCCGTGCGGATAGCCTTTCCTCCTCACCTCTATTAATTCCATGGTCTCCGACAATAAGCCTACCACCTTCCCGAACTCGACGCGTGTTTACGTGCCGGGCTCCCGCCCTGATATCCTCGTGCCAATGCGCGAGGTGAAGCTGGCCGATACGTCCCGCCCTGATGGCACGAAGTCGGCCAACGAGCCGGTCCGCATCTACGACACTTCCGGTCCTTGGGGCGACCCTGCCTTCCATGGCGACGTCGAGAAGGGCCTGCCGGCCATCCGCGCCGCCTGGATCCTTGAACGCGCCGACGTGGAAGCCGTGGCCGGTCGCGAGCTGAAGCCCGAAGACGACGGTTATCTTTCCTGGAAGCACGCCGAGACCGCCCAGCGCGCCACTTCCCGTAATCGCCTGGTCCAGTTCGACCGCGCCGACCGCAAGGTCTACAAGGGCAAGCCGGGGCAGCGTCCGACCCAGCTGGCCTACGCCAAGCAGGGTATCATCACGCCTGAGATGGAATACATCGCGATTCGTGAGAACATGCGTCTCGCGACCGACCAGCCAGAATCGACCCGTCGCCACGACCTGACCTTCCAGCACAAGGGTGAGTCCTTCGGCGCCGCCATCCCGAAGGTCATCACCCCCGAGTTCGTCCGTTCCGAGGTCGCCCGCGGCCGCGCCATCATTCCGGCCAATATCAATCACCCCGAGCTCGAGCC
>CANCHK010000013.1 GCA_947377865.1 Opitutia bacterium
TGAGGTCATCGCGACAACGCTTGCGGACATCGTAGCCGAGCTGCTCGCCCAACGCCACCCAGTCTGCGTCTGAGATCACGCACTGCGTCGGCATCTTTGAAAGCTTATCCCAGACGGCCAGCAAGCCGGCCTGATAACTCTTCCGCCCCAACATGCCGTCCAGCAGATTAGCCCCTTTCTCGGCGGGCCGCGGAAACGGCAAGACTCGGACCGTATCAGGCAGCACGGCCAAAGTCAGCCACCCCGCCATGCCGGGCTTCCAATAGTTATCGGTCGGCTGCAATTCACCCGAAGCCAGCTTGATCCGGACCTCATCCAAGGCCCAGGCACCGATTTCGACGCCAGCCCGGGCGATATGGATGAGTTCGGTTGTCATCGGATTATTTGATTAAAACCAGGATGGCTTCACCGACCTTGGCGCCTAGAAAGTCGTAGCCTTCACCGGTGAAGTGGACGTCGTTGGGATTCTGGAGCTTGGCGAGATGTGGCGTGATCGCACCGAATAGGTCATCCGTCGGAATACCGTGCTTCTTCATGACTTCGGCAGCGAGGGCGTTCTTCTCGACGATCGAAGCCGCGGTCTGCTTCTGCGCCGGATTATCTGGGATTGGAGTGGTGCTCGCCCAGATGAGCTTGGCACCGGTCTTCTCAAGGCGTGCCACAATCTCTTCGAGGCGCTTCACGTAGTCAGCCGCCGGCGTGGCCCGGTCATGGATACCGAAATTGAAGTGAATGACGTCCCACTTCCCTTCGCCCAACCAAGCATCGAGATTCTTGAGCCCCGAAGCGGTTGGACCGCAATTGGCGGGAGCACGATGGACATTCGCCTTTCCTTCAAGGACCTTGCGTGTGGGCTGGGTGTAGCCGCGCGAGACGGAATCGCCGATCAACAGCACGCGGGGCAGTTTCGGGTCGTCCTTGACGAAATCCCAGGCGTTCGACTTGCCGGCAATTTTATCACGCTTATGCAAAGGAAGATAGAAATTACCCAGCTGCTGCTGGAGCACCGACTCCCAAGCCAGCTCGGCCGGAGAGAGCTTGGCGACCAAGGCCTGATATTTTTCGTCGACGACCTTGTCCTGCGCGGCCTTCTTGGCCGCCGCTTCCTTAGCATTCGTCGGCTCGCCCTTCGGCGGCTCGGCCGCGACCAAGACAAGGGCAAGACTGAGCAAAGCGAGCAGGTGCTTCATGGGGATTCCCCATCCTGCACGCACCCCCTCCCCCCATCAAGCCGTCACTGCCGTCAAGGCCTGCGAAAGGAGTCGGCGACGATGCGCATAGGTCCGCCGGGCCGCCTCAGGGGAGGCCGCCTGCAGCCTCGCTACCCCATCAGGCCCATTGGCCGCCTGAACGAACTCGGCGTCCTCCTTCGCCCAGAGGCAGGCCGTGGGACCGTCGATCTCCGGATGAAACTGCATCCCGAAGGACTTCCCCAGCTGGAACATCTGCACGGGGCAGACCGTGGTGGAGGCCAGCAGGTCCGCACCCATTGGTAATTCACAACCGTCGCCATGCCAGTGCAGCACCTCGATACTCGCCGGTAGGCCGCGAGTGATGGCATTCGTACCGACAAAATCCAGCCTCCCCCATCCAACCTCACGGAGGCGAACGCCCACTGCGTTTGCCATCGGCACGACCTTCGCTCCGGCGGCATGCGCGATGAGCTGCATACCAAGGCAGACGCCGATATTCGGCCAACCTTTCTCCAGCCGGGCCCGCAGCAATTCCACTACCGGCGCTAGCCACGGCGTTTCAGGCTTACCGATGTCGGCGACACCCATCGGCCCGCCCATGACGACGAGTATGTCTCTGGGTCCCAAGTCTTCCGGAAGCGCGGCGCCGCGGAAAGCCTCGATGACCTCAACCTGATACCCCGCCTCACCGAGCAACTCACCCAACATGCCCGGACCTTCATGGGCAACATTGGTAAGGCAAACGGCACGCGGCATCTTGTCCGCGAATGTTCGAGCCGAACGTAATCCTGGCAAGTCCGCAGGAAGCACCGATCCATTCTGGCGAATTTCCACCAGCGGCGAAAATCTTACTGAGTCACTCCGCTCATCGGATGACCAGTGACGGCCTTCCAGGCGATTTCCTGAAGCAGTTGATTAAGCTTCTCAGCTTCCGGCAGTTTGGCGAGGAGTCCGTTCACCGGGAGGCCTACGGGGCTACGACGATAGATGACCGCGAAATGGCAGTACGCCGAGAGGACGCGGATCTGCGGGCCGGGATGACCTAGGACGTCGGTGAAGAGTTCGTTCTGGGTCTTGATGCCCGGGGCTTCGCCCTTGATGACCTTATCGCGCAGGGCCAGCACGGCCTCTCCGCTCGGCACGATGGCAATCTTCGCCGCGGGGATACGGGCGTTAAGCTCCTTCACATGGTCTTCGATCATCTTGAAATAGGGGTCATGCTTCGCACGAAGCTGGGCGAGCGTAATGACGTCGCGATCGATGGACTTCGGTCTGCTCTTAGAGAGCCAAAGTTCCGGGTCCTCGAACGGCACCCAGTTCTGCTGCAAGGTGAAGCGGATTTTAGAATTATGCTCCAAGCCTAGTTTGGTGAAGTTCTCGATGCCCGGATCCGGCAGGAAGGTCGGCGCCATGGTGAAGAGGTCAGCCTTACCCGCCTCGAGGATGGGCTTCGCCTTGTTCTTCTCCGGCGGCAGGTCCCAATGCTGAATCACTTTGGATCCACCGATGGAGGAGATTGCAAGCTGTTCGTGGCCCTGGATGCCAGCGGCCTTAGCCATCTCGGCGACGAGCGGCGGCATCCAAACGTGGAAGCTATGACCCGCGGTCAGTACCTTGAGCCCAGCCGGCGGTGCCGCCTCCTCCTTCGCATGGACGGATGATGAAACCAGCAGGACAAGGACGAGCAAGAGGCTGCGCATGGAGGTAATCTCGCCCCTTCACACCGGACCGTCAACGCCAGCGGAAGCTCTATGTTCCGAAAGCCGAAAGTGCTATTACGCGAATTAATGTCCCAGTTGGGCTCCAGCGATACTGTGGAATATTTGACGAAAACGTCGCAGCACATCAGTGAAATAACCAATTAATAGGGCTAAAACGGAGCATGGACCTTTAGCACGGTAGCAATCGAATAAGGGTGTCCCAACGACTTGCGGAGTGTAATACGACAAACGTTAGGTAAAAAGCGTCGTCGCGTTTACAATCACGCCCACACCGATGAAGAAACGTTATAAGTCGAACGAACCGCTCAGCCAAAACCGCAACCTGCTCCGGTGGGTGGAGAAGATGGCCGACCTCTGTCAGCCCGCTCGTATCCACTGGGTCGACGGAAGCCAGGCCGAAGCGGACCAGCTGTATGCTGAAATGGTCGAGAAAGGCACCTTAGTTAAATTGAACGAACAACTCTGGCCGGGCTGCTATTACGCCCGCTCGGACGCCTCGGACGTAGCCCGCGTCGAGGATCGCACCTTTATCTGTTCGCAATCCAAGGAGGCGGCCGGTCCAAATAATAATTGGGAGAATCCCTTCGAGATGCGCCGGAAACTGCGTGGGATGTTCACGGGCTGCATGTCCGGGCGTACGATGTATGTCCTTCCTTTCAGCATGGGGCCGGTCGGCTCACCGATGGCCCAGCTAGGCGTCGAGCTCACCGACTCACCCTACGTGGTCGTGAACATGCGTATCATGGCACGCATCGGCCTCCCGGTATTTGCTGAGATCGATCGCGGGCAGCAACGTGTCGTGCCTTGCGTCCATTCCGTCGGAGCTCCGCTCGGTAAAAGCAAGAAGGACGTCCCCTGGCCCTGCAATCCTGAGAAATACATCGTCCACTTCCCGGAATCACGTGAGATCTGGAGCTACGGCTCGGGTTACGGAGGTAACGCGCTGCTCGGTAAAAAGTGCTTTGCCCTCCGCATCGCTTCCAACATGGCGCGCGACGACGGATGGATGGCCGAACACATGCTTATCCTCGGCGTCGAAGATCCGCAGGGCGAGAAAACCTACGTCGCCGCAGCCTTTCCAAGCGCCTGCGGTAAGACCAACTTTGCAATGCTCGTCCCGCCGCCTGAACTCGCTCAGCAGGGATGGAAGGTGACCACGCTTGGGGACGATATCGCGTGGATCAAACCTGACGCCGACGGCCGACTGCACGCCATCAACCCTGAGGCAGGCTTCTTCGGCGTCGCTCCGGGCACTTCCGCCGAGACTAACCCGAACGCAATGGTCTCCCTATCGCGCAATACGATCTTTACCAATGTGGCCCTGACCCCCGAAGGCGGAGTCTGGTGGGAAGGCATGACCAAGACGCCGCCGCCCCGCCTGACAGACTGGCAGGGTAATCCCTGGACGCCGGAAATCGCACAGCGAACCGGCGCCAAGGCCGCTCACCCGAACTCCCGATTCACCGCCCCGGCCTCGCAATGCCCCACAATCGACGCGGACTGGGAGAAACCCACCGGCGTGCCCATCAGTGCCATCGTCTTTGGCGGACGTCGGGCCGCCACCATCCCGCTCGTCTACCAGGCGTTCAACTGGAGTTCGGGCGTCTACATCGGCGCGACGATGGGTAGCGAGATGACCGCGGCCGCCGCCGGGACGGTCGGCAAGGTCCGTCGCGATCCGATGGCAATGCTTCCCTTCTGCGGCTACCACATGGGCGACTATTTCCGTCACTGGATCTCGATGCAGAAAAAGATCTCTGAGACGCCGCGCATCTTCCACGTGAACTGGTTCCGCAAGGACGCGGACGGCAAGTTCCTCTGGCCAGGCTTCGGCGAAAATATGCGTGTGCTCAAATGGATCGTGCAACGTGCCCGCGTACGCGCCCAGGCGAAGGAGACGCCCATCGGCTGGATGCCCCGCTACGAAGATATCGATTGGAATGGCCTCGATTTCTCAAAAGAACGCTTCGAGGAGCTACAATCTTTCGATCGACAGGCCTGGCGAGCTGAAGTCATGGCCCACGAGGAACTTTTCCTCGACCTCCACGACCGCCTCCCCAAGGAACTCATCTACGAACGCGAACTGCTCATCTGCAGGATGTGACCCCCGTGATCCCGACCCCCTCCCTCTGGCGCCTGTTGCTTCTGTCCCTGCTGATGATCTTCGGCGGGGGTCTAGCCTGTCATCTACTGCAGAGCGACGGCGGACGGGTTGAAGTCACGGGCTTCCGCCTCGATACGGTCAACGGTCAATGGGTCACGGCCGATCTCTTTCGTCCGGTCGCCGCCACACGCGAACACCCCGCCCCGGCGGTACTCATCTGCCCTGGCTTCGAACGCAGCAAGGAGACCATGGCCTCATTCTCAATGGAGCTGGCCCGTCGAGGCTTCGTGGTGATCACAATCGACCCTTATAACCAAGGTGCGTCCAGCTCGACGATGGAGCGTCGTTCGGCGACGAAGGAAGGCTACGGGCTCGTCGCCATGGCCGAATACGTCCACGGCAAAACCGGACCCGATTTCATTGACCGTACCCGCGTCGGCGCCTTCGGCTACTCCGCCGGCGGTAACGCGATCCTGCAGACGGCCTCCCAATTCGGCTCCCGCCAGGCTTCGGCCCTCCGCCGCGCGACGCGCCTCGATTCGGAGAAGGGCCGCACGGTGACGGAAAACGAAATCACCACCGCACGACGCGAAAATCTGCTCACGGCCATCTTCGTCGGCGGCTACGTCCTCACGATGAACGAAGAAGTCTTTGCCCCGCTCGACGCCAACGTGGGCATGGATTACGCCCGCTCCGATGAAGGCGCATTCCGTAACGTCGCCGGCAGCGCCGACATGCGCACGGCGGCGGAATCGCTGGCGCTCGTCAACTCCGCGAGGCCTGCGAACGACAAGGTGAAGACGATCGAGATCGGTCGGGTTTACGGCGAGACCGCCCAACGCACGTATCGGATCGTCCATAACACTCCCGGCATCCACCCGTTACTCCCCTACGACGACCGCTTCGTAGCGAATGTCTTGGATTTCTTTGACCGTACCCTGCACGCACCGTCGCCGTTGCCGGCCGTAGACCAACGCTGGAAATTCCGCGAAGCCGCCACTGCGACGAGCCTTGTCGGCGGCCTCCTCTTCGTGATTCCTTGCGCCGCCTTGCTCCTGCGTCTGCCGTTCTTTGCGTCGGTCCGCCAACCAACGCCTCCCGCCCTGCCTGCGCCCACCCCAGCAGGCCGCATGGTCGCGTGGTGCTTGTTCTTCTTCGGCGCCTTGGTGGCTGCGGGCCTCTTCATGCCGCTCGCCAAGGCAACGCTCACTGTCTTCCCCGAGGCGAGTTCGGTGAAGCAGACCTGGTGGTTCCCGCAACGGATCAATAACGCCCTGCTGCTCTGGGCGCTGGCCAACGGCACGATCGCCCTGACACTGTTCTGGGGTACCTACCGCCTCTACGGCCGCCACCACGGCGTCACGCCCGCCATGTGGGGCCTGAAGCTCAGCGCCAAGGCCGCTGGCCTCACCACCCTACTCGCGTTGACCGTCGTTGGCCTGTTTTACGCGCTCCTCTTCGCCTGTTACACGCTGTTCCATGCAGACTTCCGCTGCCTCTTCGTCGCCGCTTCGACGGCCTTTCCGCCGAAGATGCTCATCGTCGCGCTAGAATACGTTCCGCTGTTCTTCGTCTTCTATTTCGCCAATTCCCTCCGCGTAAATGGAGGCACGCGCCGTGAAGGCGTCCCTGCCTGGCGCTCCGGACTCTACAATGCTTTCGGTAACACGCTCGGCCTCATTCTGGTGCTCTCGCTTCAATACCTCCACCTCGGCGCCACCGAGCAGCCTTTCTGGACCGACGGCTGGCTCTACGTTAACCTCCTCTTCGGGGTGATCCCGATGATGTTTCTACTGCCCTGGCTGCACCGCATTTTCTTCGAACTCAGCGGACAGACATGGTTAGGCCCGCTCATCACCTGCCCGCTGTTCGTGATGATGATGCTGACCAGCAACGTCTGCTATATCCCTCTGAAGTAAGTCGCCTTACTTACTGGAGCGATAAGGCCCAGCCGGGAGGCCGTCCTTGCCCGCAGAGAAGACGCAAACTTCCGGGAAATCGGCCCAAGCATAACGGACCTCCTTGGGCTCCTTGACGCCGGTAGCGCTGACGGTGACTTGGGTGCCATCGGCCTTGGCCTGAGCGAAGGCCCACTTGCCATCACCGGCGAGGAGACCGAAACCCTTGCCTTCGCCCTTGAGAATCACCGGACGATCGTAGGTGAGCACCCAGACGTCACCCTTGCGCTCGGCCTTCGTCACGCGAGGGGCTTCGCCGTCCGAGCGGGTCTTGTAAACGCGCTGCAACGCGACGGCGGCAAGTCGCTCGCCAATAGGTAGCTTGTCCTTAGGATGGATGTTCAACTCTTCACCGAGATCAATGTTCACGCTCTGCATGGCTCCCGGGACGTTGTCGGCGATCCACTCCATGGATTCACGGATCTTCGGCCAGGTGGCATCATTAACCGCCAGCTCGGGATGACGGACATGGAAACGAGGTAGCTGGACGATGATAAAGGGGAATTCCTTACCCCAGGCCTTCTGCCAGGACTTAATCATGGAACCAAGGACCCACTTGTAGGCCTCGGGCTGACCGGCGTTGGATTCACCCTGATACCAGATGGCGCCGCGCACGGAATAGCCAACCAGCGGCGCAACCATGCCGTTCCAGTTCATATGCGGCCCGTTCGACCAGACCGGCGCGAGCTTGCCGACATCCTGCTTCAGCTTGGCGAGGATAGCCTTGTCCTTCTCAACCTTAATGCGTGCCGCAAGTTTCTCGAGGGCGACGGCGCGGGCCTTGATGGCGGCGGCTTCATTCGCGTCGAAATCCTTGGCGTCGGCGACGTCGGCATACATGCCCTTCGGACCCCAAGCCTCGGCGCGGGTGCCACCGATGGAGCTATGGATGATGCCGACCGGCTGCTTGAGGTTGGCACGCAGTTCGCGACCGAAATAGAAACCAGTAGCAGTGAAGGACTCGACGGCATCCGGAGCGGCTAACTTCCAGGTGCCCTGCACGTCGTCCGCCGGCTCGGCCTTCGGCGTATGTGCGACAGTGAAGACGCGCAGCCCGGCATCCGCGGGCCGAGACTTAGCCTCCTCGGCGGTGGTGGTATTCTTGACAATCCACTCCATGTTCGACTGGCCGGAACCAATCCAGACCTCGCCGACAATCACGTCATGCGCAGTGAAGGTCTCCTCGCCGGAGCTGACGACAAGGTCTTTGCCCTGCTCGGTGGCCTTCAGGCCAGCGAGCGTAGCGCTCCACTTGCCGTCTTGGCCAGCCGTGGCCGAGGCCTCGACGGAACCTAGTTTGACGTTCACCTTCGCGCCGGGGTGCGCCTTACCGAAGACGGCGGCGTCACCAGCCTGCAGGACGGCATGATCGGAGAAAAGGGTAATCAGCTTCAGTTCTCCGGCGGAAACGAGCGCGGAGCAGCAAAGCACGAGGGCAGCGAGGCGGGGTAGCATGCCCATAGGACACGAGATTTGGCCTCAGGTTGCCAAGCCCTAAGGATACGCAGACTACCCATCCGTAATCATCTTAAATTCGCTTGGTATCGGCCGTAACGAGACAAAGTCGGCTGCCTGGCTTTTGATTTCCCATTCCGTAGGGCTGGCCCATATTCCCTCTTACCCCATGCGATTCCCCACGCTCACCCTCGCGGCCTTCAGCCTCCTGAACCTAGCCCAGGCCGAGGACGCCCGCCTTGGGGCGCTCAAGGACCTCAACGGATACTTCCCCTTCCCGGCCCCGAAGTCCGTCCAAGAATGGGAACCACGACGCGATTTCGTGCGTCGCCAGCTGGTAGTGTCGCAAGGCCTCTGGCCGATGCCGACCAAGACGCCGCTGAACGCGGTGATTCACGGCAAGATCGACCAAGGAGATTACACGGTCGAGAAGGTCTACTTCGAGAGCGCACCAGGCTTCTTCGTGACGGGTAACCTTTACCGGCCCAAGAACGTCACGGGCAAGGTGCCGGCGGTGATCTTCCCACACGGACACTGGACCGACGCACGCTTCCTCATCCAACCCGATAAGTTTGTCCGTGAAGAGATTGCCACCGGACAGGAGCGCTTTGAACAAGGTGGCCACTCGCGCTTCCAGTCGATGTGCGTTCAGCTCGCCCGCATGGGCTGCATCGCTTGGCAGATCGATGCCCTCAGCGACTCCGACTCGAAGCAGTTCACACCTGAGGTCATCCATAAGTTCGCGAAGCAGCGTCCCGAGATGAACCGCACCGAAGACTGGGGCCTCTACAGCCCGCAGGCCGAGGCCAACCTGCAGAGCGTGATGGGACTCCAGACCCTCAACTCGATCCGAAGCGTCGACTTCCTCCTCACCCTACCCGAAGTCGACCCCAAGCGCCTCGCGGTCACGGGATCCAGCGGCGGCGGTACGCAGACGATGCTCCTGGCAGCGACTGATCCGCGTCTGGCGCTCTCCTACCCCGTGGTGATGGTCAGCACGGCGATGCAAGGCGGGTGTTCCTGTGAGAACGCCACACTCCTGCGCGTAAACTCCGGTAACGTCGAGATTGCCGCCCTCTTCGCCCCTAAACCCCAAGGCATGAACACCGCCAACGACTGGACGAAGGAGATGGCGACCAAGGGCTTCCCTGACCTGCAGAAACTCTACGGGCTCTACGGCAAGAAGGACTTCGTGACGCTGCAGCGCGGCGAACACTTCCCGCATAACTACAACGCCGTCACACGCATGGGCTTCTACGAGGTGCTTAACCGTCACTTCAAGCTGGGCCTTCAAGCTCCGATCATCGAACGCGACTACCAGCCCCTCCCCAAGGAAAAGCTGACCGTCTGGGACGACGCCCATCCAGCTCCGAAATCCGGCGACCCTGAATTCGAACGTGGCCTCCTCAAGTGGCTGAAGTCCGACGCGGAACAGCAATTGATCGCATCGGCAAAAACCGCCGAGGGGCGCGAGCACGTCCTCCGCCCGGCCATCGAGGCCATCATCGGCCGCCCCTACGCCCAGGCCGGCCAGATCACCTTCCCCGATGCGAGCACGCAGTGGCGCGACTCACACTTCCGCACCCAAGGCAAACTGCTCAACACCACCTACGGTGAAGAAATCGCCATCGACTGGCTGCAGCCGATCAACCCGACCGGCGAAGTCGTGATCTGGCTCGATGATTCTGGCAAAGGCGCCGCCCGCCTCGCCGACGGCAGCATCCGCCCCGAGTTACAGGAACTCATCGACCGCGGCGTCGGGGTGCTGACCGCCGACCTCTTCCTCCAGGACGACAAGACCCTGAAGCAGACACGCGTCGTACCTGGCCGCCGCGAAGTCCCCTCCTACACCTTCGGATATAACCACGCCCTCTTCGCCCAACGCGTGCACGACGTGATGACGATCACGAGCTACCTGCTCACGCCTCGCGATAGCTCGCAGCCGGCCGTGAAGAAAGTCTCCCTCGCAGGTTTCGGAAAGATGGGGGCCGTTGCCGCCGCCGCCCGCGCCGCGACCGGCGGAGTCATCGCCAAGGCAGCTGTCGACACGGCCGCGTTCCGCTTCAGTCAATTGCTGGATTACCGTGACCCCATGTTCCTGCCCGGTGGCTCCAAGTATCTCGATGTCCCTGGCCTGCTCTGCGTCGCCTCGGCCCACCCCCTCTGGGTCGCCGGAGAGAAAGATACCACGCTCTTCCCGTCGGCGACGCCTCACGTCGACGGCACCGACGCCAAGATCGCGGCCGCCACCTGGCTCCTCAAATAAACCGTCTCGGCGCGACCGTCTAATCGGGGGCTTACTTGAGCACCTTGGCGGCGTAGCCCTGCATGAGCTTAGCCTGGGCTTCGTCCACCTTGCCGGTCCACTTCGGAGCCGGTGCCTTCACGCCGTAGATTTTTCCGAAGAACACCAATGCGTTGAGATAGGTGCCCACAAACTCGGGGTGCGAGTTGTCATCGCGATGCAGGCGGACCGGCTTGGCCGAGGCGTAATTGAGCTCCCAAGCATCGCCGCACGGGACGACGGTGGCCTTGTTCTCCTTGGCGACGAAGTCATACCACTTGCGAAGACGATCCTGCATCTCTTTCGGATTCGCGCCCACGGCACCGGCATCTTTCATCGCGGCCTTGTCGTTCCAAAAGTCGGCATGACGTGCCCACGTCTCATAGAAATAAATGCGCGCCTTGGGACTCTTGGCCCGGATACGCTTGCAGAGCTCGGCCGCGCTCTTGACGAAATGATCGCGAGCCGTGGCATCCTTCTCCGCCACAGCCGGCTCCTGACTCTGTCCTTGCAGGACGACGACATCCCAGCCCCCTTCCTCAATGAGCGCCTGACTGGGGGCCTGGGTAAGCTGCTGGCGCAAGGTCTGGCCTCCGGGGGTAGCCGATTTCACTACCGGCTCCCTGCGGCCCGAGCTCTTTACGACCTCAAGGAAGACATCGGGGAGCTTATTGACGCCGGTATAACTGTTGCCGATGAAAAGGATGCGTTGCGGGTCCTCGGCGAAAGCGGCTGTGGCCAGCATCAAGAAGGCGGCCAACCATGACATCGGGGCGAATCTCATGGTGGCCAGCATTCCGCGAATTCGGGGGATGACAATCCCTCTTACCAGAGCACCGGCTGGGTGACGCCGATATTGCGCTGCACCTCGGGGTCGGTCGGATCGGCGGGCAGCTTCTTCCAAAGGTCGAGATAGGTCGTCTCGCCGAACTGACGGCCGGCGAAGAGCAATCCGGGCTGGCGGGCCGGCCAGCCTTCCCAGGCTTGCACATCGGGCTTGAGCGTCCACTTGGACTTATCGGCGAGGAACGGATAGAGGAACGCCACGGCCTTATGGATGCCGCGACCGTCAGGCAGCGTGAACTCCCAAAGGTTGTCTTCCTTCGTCGAGAGCACCTGGCAAAGGAGGACCATGTTATCCAGCTGGAAGATCGAGTAGCCGTAGGGCTTGGTGCGGGCCAGTTCCAGCGGGAAACCGCCGTCGACGGCCATCTGCTTGCCGACGAACACTTCCTTGTACTGCTTGCGGCAGGCGGCGAGCTTCTCCTGGTCGCCGATGAAATCGGCGTACACGGAGAGCTGCAGATAGAAAGCCACGGCGTGATTATTCTTAGCCGCGGCCTCTTCCTTGCCATTCTTGCTGGTGACCATCCACTCGGCGAGTTCGCGGAACCATCCGCGCAGGTCATTCCCCATCGCAGCCGGGAAAGCCGACGAACGCTCCAAGGTCTTCACGGCGGCGGGCACTTCGATCAGGTGCAGGGCATCGATGACGCCGATACCTCGGCCAGGCGAGACGCCAGGGACGGCCTGCGCGAAGTTAAGATTCGGATTCATGCGCAGCTTGGCATCCAGGAAGAATACGCGGAGCAACTCGGCCGCCTTGACGGCATACTTGTCGTCCCCGGTGACCTTATAAGCCGCCGCGAGCGCCGACACAGAATCACGCAGAGTCTTCACGACTAGGCGATGCTGACTGAAGTTCTCCGGGTTGGTCTCGCCATCGCGGCGAATATAAGGGAGGCCGTTCGGCTTGGTGGGGTCCGGCCACCAGTAGTCGCCATTCGAGTAGAAGTCGTTGATTCCGCCCTCGCTCAGCTTGGCCGGGAACGCGGTGAGGCTGACCGGCGCCTGCGACAAGGCCTTCTCGGCGGCCTTGAGGATGCGCTCACGATCGATCGAGGCGATGTCGACGACGACCTTGGGCGAGACCGGCGTGCCCACGACGATCGGGGCCGTGGCAGCGGCGGCCGGAGCCGCCTCGGCCTTGGCCTTGGTCTTCGTCTTGGACTTGGTGGCGGGCTTATCGGCCTTCGGCTTGGTGCCGTCGGACTTCGGAGCGGCTTCGGCCACGGACTTGTTCTCGACGTTCAGGAACTGGGTACGACGTCCCTCGGAGGAAGCGCTGAAGACGGCCTTGTGGCCGGCGACCTTGGCGCTGATCTGCGCGCGGCCATTGTACATCTGCACGACGCGGGAACCGGTCGAGGTGCCGAGATTGTCCAGCAGCTGCCCTTCCCCGACCATGCCGAAGCGGACGATGTTGGAGCAGTCTAGGCAAGGCACGCCCTCGGCGTCAGCCATGCGCGCCTCGATGGTGACGACGCCATCCTTCTGGGCGAGCTCGGTCAGTGTCAGCTTGGCCGGCTTGCCCCAAGACTTAGACTGGTAACCGACGGTAAGTTCGTCCACGAGCTCGCCAGAAGCGCCCTTGGCGACGGCACGCAGCTTATTGGGGCCATCCTTGAGCACGACATTCCAGCGGAGGCCGGCGGCAGGGAAATCCTGGCTGTCGCGTTTCTTGACGCCGAGGCTCTTGCCGTCGGCGAAGAGCTCGACTTCGGCGCAGTTGGAGTAGACGCGGATCTCCTTGGCTTCACCGGGCTTGCCCCAGCGCACGGGCCACTCATGGCCGAGGATTCGCACCATCGGCTTCTCTGACCAGTAGCTCTGGAAGACGTAATAGCCCTCCTTCGGGGTGCCATCGCGCTCGACGACGCCCTTCTGATTCACGCGGGGCACGGGATTCTCCGGGCGCAGCGGAGTGGCGAAGTCCTTGAAGATCCACTGGGCACTGCCAGTTAGCCACGGCATCTTCTCCTGCTCCTTGAGATGCCAGTCGAAGAGGTTGACCATGTAGCTCTCGGACCAATCGCCATCCTTGGACATGCGGACCTTGCCGCCGGTCTTCTTGTAAGCCTTGCCCTTCTCGGCCGTTCCTTCGCCCACGGCAACCTTTTCGATCATCTTCTCGGGCTCTTCGGAAAAACGACGGGCATGGCTATCGCCACCCCACTCGGCATGGAAGAAATGCTTGGTATCCTTCAAGGCCTTCTCGGCGGAGGCGGCGTACTCGGTATAACGACCGGAATACCAGCCGGCCCAGATACTGGGAGAGTAGACGTCGACGACGTCCTTGCAGAAATCACAGCGACGAATTGTCGTCGGACGCGAGGCGTCCAGCTTGTGAGCCAAGGCATTCAGTTCAGTCATGAAAGCGCGAATACCGTCCTTGTCCTGCGTCTCGAAATCACCAGGCCAGTCGTTCTCATTACCGAGACCCCACATGATGACGGACGGGTGGTTACCATGCTGCTCAATAAGGGACTTAAGCATGTCGCGGCACTGCTGCTTGTAACGGTCACCACCGATGCCACCACGGCACCAGGGAATCTCTTCCCAGACGAGGAGGCCGAGCTCATCGCAAAGCTTCAGCACCAATGGAGCCTGCTGGTAATGACCTAGGCGCACGAAATTGGCGCCCATGTCCTTGATAGCGACGAGCGTCTGGCGCACGACCTCGTCCGGCACAGCTGCGGCCACGCCGGCATGATCCTCATGGTAATGCGTGCCCTTCAGCAGCAGACGTTCGCCGTTAAGCTTGAAAGGCCCATGCTCGACCCATTCGAAGCTACGGAAGCCAAAGGGCTCGGCGACAACCTGTTCACCATGCTTGGAACGGAGTGTCACCGTCGCACGATAGAGCTGCGGGGTTTTCGGGGACCAAAGAGATGGGTTTTCCAAGGCGATCTTCGCAGTCACGCCGCCGAGGGAAGCGGAGACCGCCGCATTCTCCGAACGATAGGCGACCTTGCCGGCCGGATCGGTCACCACAACCTCGCAGGTGATGTCGTCGGGCAGAGACTTCGGATTGGATAGACGGACGTTGATGTCGACCTCTCCCTTGTTTCCTTTAACTGAGGCGGCAACGCCGACGCGGGCGACGGAGATCGCCGGCACGTAGACCAGGCTGACATGACGGTAGAGACCGCCGTAGCGATTGAAGTCGCTGAGGTCGGAAGGAATGCTCTCGGCATCCCGCGAATTGTCGCAAAGTACCGCAATGGGTACCTCGCCTTTGAACTCCGGACGGGCGGCGGCCTTGGCGGCCTCATCGGTGATATCCAGCGTCCACTCGTCGTAACCGCCGACATGGGCACCCACCTTGGCGGTGTAGACGAAGACCTCGGCCTTCTGGCCGGCACCGTCAAACTTGAGGAGCGTGCGACCGTTCGGATAGGGATTGGCGATCTTGAGCTTGGTGCGATACCAACCCTGACCCTGATAATAGCGGACATCAGGATCAACAGAATCACGACCATTGAAGCAATGCGGCAAGGCGACGGGGGACCAGCTGACGTTGTCGCTGGCGGCATCGCCGCGCCAGACCTCCCAGGTGCTCCCCAGGGTGCCTTGATAATATTCCCAGCCGCCGGAAAGACGCTGGACGGTCTCGACGGCGGACGACGAGAGGGCGAGCAGGAGAAGGAGCAGACGTGCGAACGTGTTCATGGCAAATCCCGTCAATTAGCCTGCATCCGCCAGGGAGTTTCAACTCAAGACCCCTTAATTATGCCTTAAGAATCGGCGTATGTACCTTATTTTTCGGCAATCCCCCACACTTTCGCGAGCACCTTGAGCATGTCAGGGTCCTTGGCGCGAAGTTCCGCGCGATCGAAAGGCTCCATGTCGTTGCGATCGAAATACGACTCGGTGCTCTCCGCGAAATACTCCATCTGATTGGTCATCGCATAGGCCTTCGACGGCTTGTCCGCGAACTTCTCGCCGGTCCAGCGCTTCACGGCGTCATACGTCCCTGACGCTTTGGCCTTCTGATAAGCTCCAAGTATGTCGGGATTCTGATATCCGCCCGGGACGACTTTGTCGTGATAAGAATGCGCGAGTTCATGCAGGACGAAGACCGGCATGCGCCTCGTCTCTGGCTCGAACCGCTCTACGTTCGTGAACTCGACGGCCTTCGCCAAGGCGATCTCGCGGCCGGACTGCTTGATCCATTCCAAGCCGCCATGATACTCGGCGGTGGTGCGGACACCGGGATAGGGCAAGGTGAAGTTGAGCGACGTCTTCTTCAGCTCGGCGACGGCCTTGGCTGGCACGAGGCGGACGATTGTCTCAAGGTGCTTGTCGAGCAGAGCGACGGCCTTCTCAACGGCCGCAGAATCCTTGGTGACCAAGCGCTCATCGATGCGTAACGTCCAACCACGGACACCACGGACCTGACGATCACGTCCGGCCATCTGAACGGCGGCCTTACCCAAGGCATCACCGACAAGGAAATAGGTCTCGGCGTTACCGAACTCGTGATGGCCATGGCCGGGATTCGGGGAATCCTCCGCCTTACGCACGAAGTTGCGGGTCGGCACGAAGACGACATTATCCTTGAATTCAGGGCGTTTCGCGACGGCGGCCTGGGCGTTGCGCAAGGCCGTCCACTCCTTCGGAGCATCCACCCAAGGGCCCGTCAGCTCGCCGACGATGACAGGAAGTTTCGGCACGCCGAACTCCTGGCGCACATCGTGGATTAGGTGCACAAGGTTCTGCTCATACTCCGGGACGGCGGTCTGCGGATTCACACCGTCATTCCAACCCTGATACCAGACGAAGCCCGCCAACTCGACAGGGGAGCCATCGTATGCCGGAAAATCCTTCTTCAGGTTCGCCAAAGCCTCACGGACTTCTGCGACCATCTTAAGATAATAAGGGCCCACCTCACCTCCGGCACTGGGTGGACGGAAATCGCGGAACAGGCTCTTACCTCCCCACGCCGTCTTGATGAGCAGAACCTGATCGCGATACGCCTCGCCGACCACATGACCGAACTGTAGCTCGGGACCGAAGTGATGCTTGCCGCCGTAGACGGCATAACCGACGGAAAGACCGCCAGCGAGCAGCGGCTGCTTCTCCCGCTGATACCGGACCCAGACATCCGACCGCACGACCCACTTACCATCCTTGTCCTTCAGGTGGGCATAGCGCTCGGCGCTACCAGGACGGGCCATTACCTCGACCAAGGTGCCCTTCCCTTGGTTATAATCGCGACCGGTCAGATCGACGACCGATTGCCCCTCCATATTGGACTGCCCGGCCAGGATGAAGACCTTCAACTTACGGGTCGGCTCAGCGGCAACGCACCAGAGGGACCAGCAGAGCAAGATCGGGGCGAATCTCATGGCTTGTTTATCCTACGGCTGGCTCAACACCGCAAGCCCATCCCCCCACGACCTTCCTCGATTCAGCTTTCAATTCAGTCCTCGATTCAGTCCTCGATTCAGCCATCAATTCAGTCCTCCACCCCGCACCATGTCCCCCGCCCCATTCCCCCTCTCAGGTCTCGCCGACGAGGCCGCTGATGACATCGACGGCCAGATCGCCGCGCACAAGGCCCTCGGCTGGACGGCCCTCGAACTGCGCCTGCTCAACGGCAAGCAGTTCTCCGGCCCCGCCGTGAACGACGACGAATTCAAGCAGGCGGTCGACAAGATCGAGTCCGCCGGCATGCGGGTCAGCAGCTACGCCTCCGCCATCGGCAACTGGAGTCGCCCCATCTCGGGAGACTTCGCCACCGATCTGACCGACTTAAAAGTACTCATCCCGCGCATGCAGCGTACCCGCACTAAGTTCGTCCGCACGATGAGCTGGGTCCGTGGCGACGTCTCCGAGGATATTTGGCGTGACGAAGGCGTACGACGGTACAAGGAGATGGCGAAACTCGCCGCCGACGGCGGCATCATGCTCCTGCACGAGAACTGCGAAGGTTGGGGCGGCCTCTCCGGTACACATGCCTGTCGCTTCATCGAAAGCGTCGACCACCCGAACGTCCGCTACCTTTTCGACATCGGTAACACGGTCTCCTACGGCCAGGAGACGATGCCCTTCTACCGCGAGATCCTGCCTTACGTGGAATATGTCCACATCAAGGACTGCCGACGCAACCCAGCCGGAGGCAAGAGCAGCGCCTTCACCTACGCGGGCGAAGGTGATGCGCATGTCCGAGAAATCCTTTCCGACCTCATTCGCAACGGCTACAAGGCTGGCGTCTCCATCGAGCCGCATGTGGCGAGTATCGTCCACCTCGGCGAAGGCACCAAGGCATCCCCCCAGGAACGTTTCGACTCCTACGTTCGCTACGGCCAAGGCCTCGAGAAACTGCTCGCCGACATCCAGTCACGCTGATGCGACTCCTCCTCCTCGCCCTGATCGCGACTTGTAGCCTGCGCGCCGCCGCCCCCATCATCAGCGGCGACTACCCTGACGATGCAGCGGCTGCCAAGGCCTGGCGTCCGATCGAAGGCTCCACTCCGGCTAAGATTGGCCAGGACGATATTGCCCACGTACTCCGGCTAGAATGCAACTTTGCGACTTTCAAGGGCGCCCGGGTCTACTGGGACCACAAGGTCGACCTCGACCTCTCCGCCTCCGAGGGCATCCGAATCGAGATGCGGTGTGCGGACCGTCAGCCGATCGCGCAGTTCCACGTCTATTTCGAGACCGAAGGCGGTTGGTATAACGCCACTTTCACGCCACAGCAGACGACTGGCTGGACGAGTGTCGAGATTCGCAAGGACTCGACGAAGAAAGAAGGCTCCCCGAAAGGTTGGAAAAACATCCGCACCCTACGTATCGCCGCCTTTCGCGCCGAAGACAAGGATACCGCCTTCGAGATTCGAAGCATTCGCAAGCTCGGGCAGCTGGGCGACGATACGCGCCTGCTGATGCTCACGACGCCGGACGCCAAGGAACGTTTCGACGAAAGACTATCGAGCCTGCTCACCTCGCGGAATCTCCGCCATGCCTCGGTCCCTGAAGCGGAACTTACCGCCGCCATGCTAGCAAAGACAGAGCTCCTGATTTTACCTAACCATACCAAACTCACCGACGAAGCCACGGCCATCATCGAGGACTACCTGAAGCATAACGGGCGCCTCCTCGCCTTCTACTCCTTGCCACCTCGCCTGCTCGCTGCTGCCGGCATCGGCGCCGGGAAGCACCTGCTCGCCGACCCCAAGGGAAGGTTCGCCTCAATCCACAAGGTCGGCGAGGCCTTGGTCGGAGCACCCGATGTCACCGGTCAGACTTCCTGGAACATCATCTCGCACCAACCCATCGCCAGCCGCAGCCGCACCATTGCCGAATGGTTCGACGACGCCGGGAAACCCTCCGGATTCCCTGCCATCATCGCCTCCGACAACACCGTCCTGATGACGCACGTACTCCTCGACGACGACCGTGCCAACAAAGGTCAGCTCCTACTGGCGATGGCCGGTTTGCTCCGACCTTCCATCTGGCATGATAGCATCTCCGCGCGACTTCGCCGACTCGACGAACTCGGCGGCTTCAAGGATTTCGCCTCTGCCTGCGCCTTCGTGCGCACGCTACCGAGCGCCAACAGCGAATCTACGCTCAGGCTGAATGCGGCGATCGCCGCCAAAGCCGAAGCCCTAACCCACGAGAACGCTGGGCGATTCCCCCAGGCCCTCGAAAGCGCCGACCTGGCCATGCGCCTCTTCCAGGAGGCCTACTGCGTCGCGCATCCCGCCAAAGCCGGCGAGTTCCGCGCTGTCTGGTGCCATAGCGCCTACGGCGTAAAGAACCGCACCTGGGATGACGCGATTCTCAATCTTAAGAACAACGGGTTCACCGCGGTGTTCCCAAACATGCTCTGGGGCGGCGTCGCCTATTACCCCAGCAAGGTACTTCCAGTCGCGGCGGATGTAGCCACCAAGGGCGACCAGATCGCCGAATGCCTCGCAGCCTGCCGCAAGCACGGCCTGCAGATTCACGTCTGGAAAGTCGACTGGAATCTCGGACGCGACGTACCTAAGGAGTTCGTCGCAAAACTCCGCGCCGAGCATCGCCTGCAGATGAGCGATACCGGCGAAGAAGAACCCTGGCTCTGTCCGTCAAACCCACTCAACGCAGCCCTCGAACGTGACGCCCTCGTCGAAGTCGCCCGCAACTACGCCGTCGATGGTATCCACTTCGACTACATCCGCTATCCGGACGCCCGCCACTGCTTCTGCCCTTCTTGTCGCGAACGCTTTGAGCACGCAACGGGCAAGGCCGTCACCAAATGGCCTGCCGATGTCCAACTCAAGGGCGAGCGCCGCGAGGAGTGGATCACGTGGTGCCAGCAGAACATCAGCACTGTCGTGCGCACCACCAGCGAAGAGGTTCGCAAGGTTCGCCCCGGGATCAAAGTCAGCGCCGCCGTTTTCCGCCAATGGGACCGTGACAGTCGCATCGTGATGCAGGACTGGAAGCTCTGGTGCGAACGCGGCTGGCTCGATTTCGTCTGCCCGATGGACTACACGGAAAGCGAGACGGGCTACGAGAACTGGATCCGCCAGCAGAAGCAGTGGGCTGGACCTGCGGGATTGGTTCCTGGCATCGGTATCACCTCCTCACACACCACGCTCGCCCCTGATGCGACCGTCCGCCAAATCGAAATCACCCGGCGCTACGAGACCCAAGGCTTTATCCTGTTCAATTACGGCGAGCGGGAGGCCAAGGAGATCATCCCCATCCTAGGCCTCGGCCCGACCAAGCGCTGAACGGCACTATTGGCTGGCGATTCCCGTCACGCTCCTCATCCCTTTGCCGCATGTCCACTGAACCGACTCCTCCCTTCGACGGCCCCCAGCTGGGAGACACCGTCGATGGGCTCACGCTCATCGCGGTCGGCATCCGGGACACCTTCACCGAAGTCCTCCCCGCCCACCGCGAGGCCTTCACCCTCTTGAATGAATGGATGAGCGGTATCCGCCTTTACGAACTCGAGGACGCCCTCGACCTCGACGCCAACTTCTGGGACGAGCTCCTGGACTGCGACTACGAGGTTGGCGAAGGCGAGATCGACGGAGACAAGCCAGGCGAGATGGTGACTATCTATGACGTCTGGGCCGACGAAAAGGAAGCCAATGCCTGCCTCGACAAGCTCTGCGCCCGCCTTGAAGAACTAAAGACCATGGCGATCGAGATGCTGCCCCCCGGCCTGCACAACGCTGCCAAGACGCACAAGGCGCCGCTTGAAACGCTTAAGCTGATTGCTCAGCTGGCCGACTGATAGCAAAGAGGAGTGCCCGAGGCGCCAGCACCCGAAAGGGTTCGCAACTCCCCCTCAATAGAGGTGTTATGTAGGCAGATGAAGCTCCCCGCCATCCTGCTGTTATGGATCCTCGCCGCCGTCTGCCCCGGTGCCGACCGGCCCAACGTGCTTTTCATCATCGTCGACGACCTGACGACCACCTTGAGCTGCTACGGCGACAAGGTCGCACGCACGCCAAACATGGACGCCCTTGCGGCTCGCGGCGTCCGCTTCCAGCAGGCCTACACCCAGTTCGCGCTCTGCAACCCGTCCCGCTGCTCCTTCCTCACCGGTTGCTACCCCGAGCGCACCAAAGTCTACGACCTTTCAACGAGCCTTCGCGTCGCCCTGCCCGATGTCGTCACCCTGCCGCAGACCTTCAAGAACGCCGGCTATATGTCCGGCCGCATCGGCAAGGTCTTCCACGTACCCGACCCGAAGACCAAGCTCGACGCCGAACTGCAGGCACCTCTAAACCTCGACACCGTCATCCTCCGCGAAACCAAGCTCGCCCAGGAAACCGAAGGCGATCTCTCGGATCCAGTACGCACAAAGGGGCGCAAGGATGCCACCTACAATAAACCCTTCGGCCCCTCCGAGCACCCCGACAAGGATTTCACCGACTTCAGCATCGCCGATCGTGCCATCAGCACGCTCGAAGCGTGGCAGGGCAAGCCCTTCTTCCTCGCCGTCGGCTTCATCCGACCGCACACGCCGTTCGTCGCGCCGAAGGCATTCTTCAACGCCATCGACCGATCGCAGATCACCCTGCCCCCTTTCTTCCAGGAAGGTGGCGAAAACATGAAGTTGATACCCGCGGCAGCACTACGGCCCAACAACAACCTCTTCGCACTAAAGCAGGCGGATAAGAAGGAAGCCGTCGACGCGCGTCTCGCCTACGAGGCTTCGGCCTCATGGACCGATTCGCAGGTCGGACGCGTCCTCGCCAAACTCAAGGAACTGAAGCTTGAGGAGAATACCATCGTCGTGCTGACGGGCGATCACGGCTACCAACTCGGCGAACATGGCCTCTGGGCCAAGCAGGCCCTCTTCGAAGGCAGCTGCCACGTTCCCCTCATCGTCGCCGCGCCGGGCGTGAAGCCGGCCATCTGCAAAGGGCTCGTGGAACAGGTCGACATCTATCCGACGCTCACCGGACTCGCCGGATTGAAGACGCCTTCGAGCGTACAAGGCAGGTCGTTGCAACCCCTGCTCGCCGACCCCTCCGGCAAGGGTAAGCAGGTCGTATTCAGCACGATGGTATCGACGCACACCAAGCTCATCGGACACAGCGTGAGCACGGACCGATTCCGCTACATCGAATGGGACGAAGGCCGCGGTGGCCGTCAGCTTTACGATCACGAGACCGATCCTGACGAACTCCACAACCTTGCTGCCAACGCCAATCAGGCCGACCGCCTCAAGCGTATGCAGACCCGCCTCGCCGCGCACCTGGCCGCCGTCACCGCCGAACCTACCCCTTCTAAATGAACACCACCATGCTCCGCCCCCTGCTCTGCCTGCTCGCCCTTGCCGCGACCGCTGCCGAACGGCCTAATATCCTCGTCATCGTCGGCGATGATATGGGCTATGCCGACGTCGGCTTCCACGGCTGCAAAGACATCCCCACCCCGAACCTTGACGCCCTCGCCGCTTCGGGCGTGCGCTTCACGAACGGGTATGTCACCGGCCCCTACTGCTCGCCCACCCGCGCAGGCCTGCTCACCGGCCGCCAGCAAACGCGCTTCGGTCATGAATTCAATCCGGCCGGTGCCAACGGCCTCCCTCTCACCGAATCCACGCTCCCCGACCACCTGAAAGAAGCCGGCTACGTCACTGGGATGGTCGGCAAATGGCACCTCGGATCCAAGCCCGAGCAGGTGCCACAGCAACGCGGCTTCACCGACTTCTTCGGCTTCCTCGGCGGCGCCCACAGTTATTTCAACGCCGGCGGCATCCTCCGCGGCACCGAACCGATCAAGGAGCTCGACTACACCACCGACGCATTTGGGCGCGAAGCGGTGGCCTACATCGAACGCAACAAGGGCAAGCCTTGGCTACTCTACCTCGCCTTCAACGCCGTGCACACGCCCTTAGACGCGACGAAAGACCGCTTGGCGAAGTTCGCATCAATCGAGAACAAGACCCGACACACCTACGCCGCCATGATGTCCGCGATGGACGATAACGTCGGGCGTGTCATCAAGGCCCTCAAAGACAGCGGCCAATACGAGAACACCCTGGTGACCTTCATCAGCGACAACGGCGGACCGACGATGAACGGGGTGACCGTCAACGGCTCGATCAACGCGCCTCTTCGCGGATCCAAGCGTACGACGCTTGAAGGCGGAATCCGCGTGCCCTTCCTCGTCTCCTGGCCCGCTCGCATCAAGCCCGCCGTCTTCGACCCCATCGCGGTGCAGATGGACCTGCACGCCACCGCCCTCGCCGCGGCCGGCGTCCCGGCCAAGGCCGAATGGAAGCTCGAAGGCGTGAATCTGCTCCCTTACCTCTCGGGCGAAAACAAGTCTGCCCCGCACGACGCCCTCTACTGGCGCTTCGGCGACCAGATGGCCATCCGCCAAGGCGACTGGAAACTCGTACGCTACGACACCAATGCCGATACCAACGCCGGACGTGGCAAGAAGCAGCCGACTTCTTCAGCCAAGCTCTACAACCTCTCCTCCGACATCCACGAAGATAAAGACCTCTCCGCTGAGATGCCCGAGAAGGCCAAGGAACTTCAAGCGCGCTGGGACGAATGGAATAAAGCGAACGTCAAACCGCTCTGGGGCGCAGGCGCAACCGACAACGACGGCCCCGAACCAGGCCAAGCCAAGAAGGGCAAGAAGAAGGCCGCTAAGTAAGCCGGCCTATCGCTTCAGGTGCTTGTCCAGGAACTCCTGGATGAGCGTATGCGATTCCGAGGAATCGAACTCCTTGCCGCCGTGCCCAGCACCCGGCAGCAGCTTCAAGGTTGATTCGACCCCAGCGGCCTTGAGGGCCGCATGCAGGCGCTCGCTCTGGTCGACAGGGACGGACGTGTCCGCGGTACCATGCATGATCAGGAACGGGACGTCGTCCTTGGTCACCTGATGCAAGGCGCTGACGGCCTTCGCCTTCTGGGGCTGATCCATGACGATGCCGCCCAGCAGCAAGGCACCATTAGCCTTGGCGAGTTCCGCACGGGTGCGCTTTTCCGACAGGACGTTGGGAGGCATGGTCAGGAGGTCCGTCGGGCCATACCAATCCACCACTGCTTTCACCTTATCTTCCGGAGGCAAGGTGAGCGTACCCCAGAGGGCGACGACGTGACCACCGGAAGAGCCACCCATCGCGGCGGAACGCTCGGCGTCGTAGCCGTATTTTGCGGACTCTTTGCGCAACCAGCGGAGCGCAGCAACCGGGTCTTCGATCTGCGCAGGCCACGGATGGTCAGGTAAGAGTCGAAAATCTAGACTCGCAACGGCGTACCCCTTGGCCGCCAACCACGCAGCGGGACAATTCGCCTTAGATCCTTTGCTCCAGCCTCCGCCATGGACCCAGATAACCAACGGCATCGGAGCGGATGGCTTGGCCGACGGACGATAGAGATCCAACTTGAGGCTAATGCCCTTGGCCTGCCCATACTCAAGGTCACGAATCAACTCCACCCCCTCGGGGACCTTGGTACCCGCGCCATAGGCGGAAGCCGCGAGCAAACCGACAGCGAGTAAGCTCCTCATTTCTTCTTGGCCTTGGCTTTGCCGGCAGGACTTTTCTTGATGAGCTGGATCTCGACGTCGTTCTTGAGATCGTCGCCCGGAGTGCTGCGACCGCGTGCGATGGTCTTTTCGAGTTCGGCCTTCATGGCCGCAACCCGCTCGGGGAATTCAGCCTGGAGATTCTTCCGTTCGCCCGGGTCTTTTGACAAATCAAACAGCTGCACCGGAGGCAGGCCCGCCTCTTCAGGACCAGGCCGCGGCGAACTCCAACCCCCGGATCCGGCGCTGAGGCAAAGCTTCCACTGTCCGTCTCGGATTGCGAAGCTACCGTTGATTGACTGGCTGACGATACCCTGACGCACCTCTGGCTTATCACCACGCAGGACCGGTAGGAAGCTCACGCTATCCTCGGCCATCGCAGCCGGAACGCTCGCACCAGTGATCTCGGCGAACGTGGCAAGGAAATCGATCTGTCCAACAAGAGCGTTGCTCACACCGGGCTTCACCTTGCCTGGCCAGCGCACGACGAACGGCACGCGATGACCGCCTTCGTAAAGGTCGGCCTTGTTGCCGCGGTAGATGTAGCTCGGCTCATGGCCGGCCTTCTGGAGCTCAGGGATATTGGCCGCCGTCGAGCAGCCATTGTCCGACGTGAAGACCACGAGCGTGTTATCAGCTAGACCCTGCTTCTCCAAAGACGCCAGCAGGCGGCCGACGTCATGGTCGACCTGCTTCACGAAGTCGGCGTACGGACTGATGCCGCTCGACCCTTGGAACTCCTTGGTCGGGACAATCGGTGTGTGCGGTGCGTTCAGAGGGACATAAATGAAGAATGGCTTGGCCGGATCGGCCTTCTTTTGCGCATCAATAAAGTCAATCGCGTGATCGATGACGGACGGCAGGACGTCAATCGCCTCAAACTTAGGACCGGCTGGACCGGTACGAATCCAAGTCTTGGTCGCACTCGGAATCTCGGTCATACGGCGATCTTTGATCCAGACGAACGGCGGCATGTCGAGCGAGGCGCTGATACCGAAGTAGGTATCGAAGCCGTGGTCGACCGGCCCGCCGGCGATATCGCCCGCGAAATCAATCGCTCCCACGTTCTTCGGGGTCTTCGAATACTCGCCACCGTCATCCGCAAAGCCACCGCCCGTGATGGGAAAGCTCATGCCCAGATGCCACTTGCCGAAACACGCCGTCGTATAGCCCTGCTGCTTAAGCATACCAGCGACAGTGAGACGGTCCTTGGCGATGAGGGGAGACGAAAAACCCCCAAGGACTCCTGACTGCAGGCGCGAGCGCCAATGATAGCGGCCCGTCAGGAGGCTGTAGCGAGTCGGCGTGCAGACACCGGACGACGTATGTCCATCGGTGAAGCGGAGGCCGCCTTTGGCCAAAGCGTCTAGGTTAGGCGTCGCGATTTTGCTCTGCGGATTATTGGCGGCGAGATCGCCGAAGCCTTGGTCGTCGGCCAAGATTACGATAATGTTCGGCCTCTCGGCTGCGGTCAGTCCAGCCAGCAAGAAGCCGAGAGCGAGAATAGTAGGACGCATGGGGAAGCATCAATTTGCCTCCATGACAGATGCTTACAATACCACAGTTACTCGTCAGAAAGGCATCCACCCTAGTCCGAAGACGCGGTCGCAGAACCATGCCACACCTAGGCCTAGGAGACACCATGAGGCGCGACGGACAAACGGCTCATAGGACGAGGTCCCGCGCAAGCGGAGCATCGGCCAGACCAGGCAGCCAACGATCGCTAACTGCCCGGCCTCAACTCCGAGGTTGAAGGAAAGCAGACAGCGCACGAGGCCTTCATCGGGCAAAGACATGCCTCGCAGGACCTCGGCGAAGCCGAAGCCGTGCACCAAGCCGAAAGCAAAGGTAAGAACCCAACGATGGGGTCGTTCGCGGGGCGTCAAGTTCTCCCAGGCGACGTAGACAATCGAAGCCGCAATCCCCGCTTCGACCAGTCGCGTCGGCAACGAGACCCAATCCAATGTGGCCAGTATCAGCGTGCAGGTATGGGCCACGGTGAAGGCCGTCACGACCTTGATCAGCTCCTTTGGCCTGGCGACCAGGATCAAAGCGGCAAGGAAGCAGAGATGGTCGAATCCGAGAAAGATATGGGCGACCCCCATGCGGAAGAACTGCCACAGACGACGCCACAGTGAAACCTCATGCCCGGTGACATATTCATAGTCCGGTTCGAACCGAGTGAAGACCACTTCGGTCGCCTGATCGGCGTGCACGAAGCTTCCCAAGACGGAATGCCTTTCTCCCAGCCGATCGAATAAGCGGAAATCGAAGGCCACATCCTCGGGTTCATCTTCGAAGACCCGCTCAAAACGAAAGGCGACCAGGGCTAGGGCGGAATGATAATCTTTCTCGGGAATGGCCTTACCGGCGTCCGGCGGCCAATCGAAGCCAACGAAGGCGCCGATTCCCGGCGCATACCCCGTAGCCTCCACGTCAATACGCTCCGAAAGGAAGGCGACGATTTCCGGCGCATGCCTGGCAAGCTCCTCGCGACTGATCTGTCGATCATGATCATCGTCCAGCGCGACGATCCGATTGAGGGTCATGAGATCGTAGGTTAACCTCGTCCGCATCACATCGGCGTCGATGACCACCCGTAGGTAGCTGGTCTCGGGATTATGCGCATAGGCGTCCGGCAAGACGAACCCGCCCAGCCAGAGCATGGCAAGGGCGAGCCTACGCCCGAAGCCCGGCTGAAACCACCGCAGACGCATCCGGACTTACTTGGCCGCCGGAGCGTAGGTGATCCACATCGGCGAAGCCCATACGAGCTCGCCGAAGGAATCGCGCGGCTGCTTCTGCTGCTCGCCGCGGAAATAGTAATAGCTGGTCTTGCCAGCGACGGGTGACGGGTCGGTCCAGGTCAGGTCCACCGCAGCGTTGCCGGGTTCCCATACCTTGACCTCAACGTCGTCCTTCACGAGCACAACGCGGGCGAACGGAGCCGTCCCCTGCAGGTGCAGCTTCAGGGTCGGGGACTCCGAGGTCGTGAACTCATCACCCATCATGTAGCTCTTTCCCGCGGTCGATGAGGTGTACTCGGCGACGATATTGTCCGTGGCGGCGTAGGTGTGCCGTAGGCGCATCGCCTTGAGCAGCGCTTCGCGTGAGTTGTTCTCAGCATACACAAGCGCATAGCTGATATGGGTCGAGCCATGGTCGCTGCTCGACTCGAAGGCGAAACGGTATCCCTTCTTGAAGGCGAGATTGATGAAGCCGAGCGGCTCCCATCCTCCGATTGAGTCGTCAGCCGTCGGGCAGCGAGGTGCGCCGGGGCGTTCGTAATTCTGACGCGCGCCCTGGTAGATCTCGACCATCGGCTCGTACTGCGGGTTCCAGTCGCGCCAGTCCGTGCCCATCGACGTCGCGCTGGTATGGGAAGCGCAGACGCCATCGAAAGCCTTCAGGTAGCCGTAGAGCATCTGGGTATCCGGAGCATGCCCCGTGAAATCGCGGGCGGACTTCGGCAGACGGGGCAGCGTTCGGACGCCGCGCTGCTCGAAGACGACGTTACGGTGGCCTTCAGGATAGGTCACGCTACGCTCATAGGTGAAAGGCGGTTCGAACTTGCCGGCGATGCGGAAGGCATCGGTGGTCTTCTGAGTCAGCCACCAGGGGTATTCGCGGCCGCCACCATTGTCATGGTCGCCGCAGCCCAGCCAATCCATCCCGGCGACGTCGATGGCGTAGCGCCACATGTCTTCCAGCGGTCCGTCGCTGCCACCGTCGCCGGAGATCTCAGTATGGCGATGAAACTCGCCGCGGATGATTTGCAGCTGGGGGCCCGTCGCGTTAGAGCGGTAGGCCCTGACCCGGGCGATTTCCTCACGCTCCTTGATCGTCTCGCTCGAAGGCTGAGGGTCGGATTTGAGGGTCGCACGCGCCGCCTTCAGCTGCGGCACGACGGCAGCGCTGCTCAGCTCGAGACGGCTGAGATAGACGTCATTGTCGAACGGGTCCTTTTCAGCGTTGAGGTTAGATTCGCTACCGGCTCCGAGCTTCTGCACGTGCGCGCTTTGGCGATGGTCGCTCGAATGGGCGACAATGATGCCGCCTTCAGGGTGTGCGGACACCGCTGGTGTGTTGTAGAGCAGGTTGTCGGAATGCGGCAGTAGAATCGGACCGACCCAAGCCTTCCCGTCGAAATAGATGGCGTGATTCAGCCAGACCGTCCCGAGCGGCGTGTGGAAATTATTCTGACGACTGCGCGACAGGAGCCAGATGCGGCCATCCTTGTCCGCGACGATACGGCCGAGATTATTGTAGGCGTTCGCGGATTCATCGACTTCGGCTTCCTCGCCTTTAGTACGATCGACGGGCTCAGGCGTACGCACCGGCAGATTCTTACCTTTGGCACGCGGCTTGGAATTGACGAACGCGCTCGTCGGCGAGGCGACTGGCTCCATCCACTTGTCATCCGCGAGGACGCGTAGGCCGATCTGACGGCCCTTATACAAACCGATGCCGTCCTTATTATCATAGGCCCCCCAGTCCTTACCCCAGGTGGCGCCACTCTGCTCCCAGCAAACCCAAAGATGATTCTGTCCGTCGTAAGCCAACGTTGGCCGGGCTTCATAGAGCCAGGAATTACAGACCGGGCGGGCGGGCGTAGGCTCACCGGTGGCGGCATACGACCTCAGCCAGACGTCGTAGTCGCCCTTATCATAAGTGTCCCATGCGATGCTAACCTTGCCCTCCTTGGAGGCCGCGATTGCCGGCGTCCAGCAGCTGCCCTCCTGAGTGCTGACGCGCATCTCGGAAGACCAAGACGAACCAGATTGACGACGCGCAAGTACGCGGAAGACGCCGTCACGCACCCCTTGCCAGGCGACCCAGACTTGCCCCTTCGCATCGGTCGTAGCCACTGGGCTGATGTCGTTTGCCTCGTTCTGGGAAAGGTTCACCGGTGTGGTGAAAACACCGTCAGCATAAGAGCAGGCCCAGACTTCGAAGTTAGGCATGGATTTCATCTGCTTCCAGGCCTTGTTCTCGCTCCAGAAAATCCACAGGCGGCCGGCACCATCCAAAGCCAGGGCGGACTTATAGATATCGCAGCCATCAGGGGTCACCGGTACGGTGAGGGCCTTGTCCTTCCCCTTAATACTGAGCATCAGACGATCGCCACCGGGAAGCTTGGCAAGGTAACCGAAATCGGCCGGAGCGGAAGTCATCGCCTTGGCGCGTTGATCGCGATCCAATCCAGGTGTGAAGCTCGAGTAAACCGTATAGACGGTACCGTCGGCAGACACAGCGATGGCAGGATAGTCGTCATCGGCACGGGTCTCGGTAATCTTCGCAGTGGAGGCGACGCGTTCGATTTCGAGCGCACCACCCAGCTTGGCCAGCACATGATCGTAAGGAATCTCGCCGAGACGGAAGGTCACGTCACCCTTAGCCAGCTTCAACGTCACGACGGCGTCGTCACTGACATCGGTGAGGCGCAGGATGATGCCATTGTCAGCCATCTCTTCGCCAGCGGCCTTCTTCTTGGCGCCCTGGGCGCCTTTCTTCTGCGCATTAGAGCGACGGATGGTCAGGGGGCGCGTCGAAGCCTTCCAGGAAAGACCGTCGACCTCATCCTTCATCTGGAAACGCCAACCCGTGACCGTATCCACCTTGCCCACAGAGACCGAGACGGACCCGTCCCAGGCGGTCGGAGCATGGTCGGTTAGGCCGAAGCGAACCAAGACACCAACCTCCTCGGCGCCGGCGACCACATAAGCTGCCAAGAGTGAGAGAAATAACAGAAGGAATCGCATGGGGGTATGACCATATAACAAAGCCCAAGGGGCATAGTTTCAACTTCCTTAAGAAACCTCTGGTCAGAGGGCCTAAGACCTAGGACACCTCCACCCTGCCAGACTGCCTTCAAGGGCATCAGGGCAAGGCCGGGGGGCTTATCGGACTAAATCTAGCGAGGAGCGGCCGGAGTCTCGTCAATGAGCAGCCGTGCCACATAGGCGTCGCCACTCCCCTTGCTCGTCAGGGAGAGTTGATCCAGTTGCTGCGTCCCGGAATAGGCACCGGCGATAAGCAGGCCGCCGCGGCCGTCTAAAACGTCAACGTAAGCGCTATCCGAAACGCTGCCTCCAGACTGCTTCAGCCAGCGCAGAGCGCCTGCTTCGTCGAATTTGGCGACATAGACGTCCGTCGCGCCGCGGCTGCGTAGACTTTTGCCACCGAGTGAGAAAGTCTCTGAGAATTCGCCAGTGAGGTATGCGTTGCCTACCCCGTCGGTGGCGATGCCCAGGCCATAGTCGATACCTGGACCCTGCCCGGCCCGACTCCAGAGCAGCTTGCCGTCGGCATCATAGTGACAGAGCAACGCATCGGAATCCTTGGCGCTGGTCGTGGCGTAGGTATCAGCCCCGACCACGGCCTTGCCCTTAAACATGCCACTGGCCCAGACGCGTCCTTGAGCGTCGCAGGCGATCTCATGGAACAGGCAGCTGGGTTCGCCGGGATGCTGCTTCAGCCAGAGCACCTGGCCGTCGCGATCGAGTTTGGCGACGAGCGCCGAAGTGCCCTTGGGCGAGGAAAGCGACTGAGCGCCGAACGCGCCGATGCCTGCGCTGAGACCTCCGATATAAATATTATCCCGGCCATCAACGACGACACCATGGGCGGAACCAGTGGCCTTGCCGGTCGCGACTTTGACCCAGACCAGCGTGCCGTCGGCGTGATATTTCGCGACGAAAAGATGCCCCCCGGCCTCATTAGGCACGACCACGTCGCCGAACGTAGCCTCGCCTACGACCGCGCCAGCGACGATCACGTCGCCATGACTGTCAATGACCACGCCATGGCCGTAGTCATACCCTTTGCCGCCCATCGTGCGTACCCATCGGAACTTTCCGTCCTGATCGTAAGAGACCACGAAGGCGTCGTAATCCCCGAGGCCGTGGACGACATGTCCATCGAACTCAGCCGACTCGCCTTGAAAATGTCCGGTCACGTAGGAGTTGCCCAGCGCATCCGTCGCCACCGCATAAGCACGATCGACCTTCGGACCGCCTGCAACCTTTGACCATAGGCATTTGCCGCGAGCATCAAGCTTAGCGACAAAGACATCATAAAGACCAAGCCCCTTGTGCGTTGCCGCGCCGAAGCAGACTTCATCCGCGCACTCGCCGGCGATGAAGACGTTTCCTTCGCGGTCGACGTTTAGACCACGGACCTTGTCGGCCTTGGCGCCGCCGCCGGACGTCGCCCAATCGAAGACCGGCGCCGCCGTGAGAACGACATTCAGATACAGAAAGAAAATGACAGGGAAACGCATAAGTGGCCGGGGTCAGGCCTGCTTCCAGCCAAACGTGCGAACCGCCACCTGCAACCCGAACCCACGGCCTATCTTGTTTGCCTCCGGAGCCTGAGCCCCCTAACCCTTGCCCTTCTCTCCATGTCGTCCCTCCTTGGCCTCTCTTTCATCGGTTTCGCACGCGGCCAGTCCACCGCCGCCCCCTACCGAGCCATCAACCCCGCCACAGCGACCGCCCTTGAGCCGGACTTCTTCCCGGCCACGGCCGCCGAGGCCGACAAGGCCTGCATCTTGGCCGCTCAGGCCACCCCTACCCTCGCCGCGCTTTCCGGCAAAAAGAAGGCTGCCTTCCTCCGCGACATCGCAACCCGCATTGAAGCGGCGACTCCATCCCTGGTCGCCCGCGCCACCCAAGAAACCGGACTGCCCGAAGCCCGCTGCCAAGGTGAGATCGGCCGCACGATGGGCCAGTTACGTCTATTTGCCGATCTCGTCGAAAAAGGCGACTGGATCGATGCGCGCATTGAGACTGCTAATCCGGATCGCAAGCCGCTCCCTAAGCCTGACCACCGCTCCCTACTCCGTCCGATCGGGCCCGTCGCCGTCTTCTGCGCGAGCAACTTCCCTTTCGCCTACTCCGTCGCCGGCGGCGACACCGCCTCCGCCTTCGCCGCAGGCTGCCCGGTCATCGTGATGGGCCACCATGCGCACATCGGCACCGCCGAGATCATGGGCGGCCTCATCGTCGAAGCGGTGAAAGCCAACCAACTTCCGGAAGGTACGTTCTCGCTCTTGATGGGTGAAGGTCGCGTCATCGGCCAGCAGGTCGCCAAGCATCCCGCTCTCCGCGCCATCGGCTTCACCGGCTCCCGCGTCGGTGGCCGAGCACTCATGGACACCGCTGCCGCCCGTCCGACCCCGATCCCGGTCTACGCCGAGATGAGCAGCGTCAATCCCGTCGTCCTGCTTGAAGGCGCCCTAGCCTCACGCGGCGACGCCATCGCAACCGGCCTGCTCGGCTCCTGCACGCTCGGCGTCGGTCAGTTCTGCACCCAACCCGGCCTGATCGTCCTGACCCGCTCCGACGCTGCCGAGTCTTTCATCAATAAACTCTCCGCGCTCTTCACCGATTGCGCCGACGGTGTGATGCTCACCGCCGGCATCCATCAGGCTTACCAAAAAGGCCTAACCGCCCGCGCCGCCCAGGCAGGCGTCAAAGTCGTCGCCCAAGGCAAGTCCAGCGGACAGCCTAACCGCGCCGTTGCCACCCTCTTTGCGACCGACGCGAAGACCTTCGTCGCCGATGCTTCGCTGCAAGAAGAGATCTTCGGACCTAGCTCTCTCGTCATCTGGTGCGCTGATCAGCGTGAAGTCGACGCCGTCCTCGGCGCCTTGCATGGCAACCTGACCGCGACCATCCATGGCACCGATGCCGAGCTCGCCCAGCACGCCGCGCTCATCGCGCGCCTCGAGGCCATCGCCGGCCGCGTGGTCGTCAACGGCTTCCCCACCGGAGTGGAAGTCTCGCATGCCATCGTGCACGGCGGTCCGTATCCGTCGCTGTCCGACGGCCGCACGACCTCCGTCGGCTCCAACGCCATCTACCGCTTCACGCGCCTCGTCTGCTTCCAGAACTACCCGGACGCCGCCCTGCCCACCGAACTGCAGAACCTCAATCCCCTCGGCCTCTCCCGCCTCGTCAACGGCTCCCGCTCGAATTCTGCGCTCTGACACCCCTACCCCTACCCCTATCCCTCTTTAGTCCCATGTCCCCTCTCGAACTCCAGAAAGTCCTCTCGTCCGGACTGCTCTCTTTCCCGATCACCGACTTCAAGGCGAACGGAGACTTTGACGCTCCCAGTTACGCTAAGCGCTTGCAGTGGCTCGCGCCCTACGGTGCGACCGCGCTCTTCGCCGCGGGTGGCACGGGTGAATTCTTCTCCCTCGAGCCCAAGGAATATTCGCACGTCATCAAGACCGCGGTCGATACATGCGATGGCCTCGTGCCAATCCTTGCCGGCGCCGGCGGACCGACGCGCGTAGCAATCCAGTATGCACAGGAAGCCGAGCGCCTTGGCGCCAAAGGTATCCTGCTGCTACCGCATTACCTGACCGAGACCAACCAGGACGGCGTCGCCGCGCACGTCGACCAGGTCTGCAAGTCGGTCAAGATTGGCGTCGTCGTCTATAACCGTAACGTCTGCCGCCTGCTGCCGCACCACCTCGAGAAACTCGCCGCTAACAATCCGAACCTCATCGGCTACAAGGACGGCTTCGGCGACATTGAACTGATGGTCTCAGTCCGCCGCCGCATGGGCGACCGCTTCAGCTACCTCGGCGGCCTGCCCACTGCGGAAGTCTACGCCGCCGCCTACAAGGCCATGGGCGTGCCAGTCTATTCCTCCGCTGTGTTCAATTTCATCCCACAGGCCGCGATGGACTTCTACCATGCCGTCGCAAAGGACGACCACGCCACGCAGAACCGCCTGCTGGACACCTTCTTCCTCCCTTATCTCGAGATCCGCAACAAGAGCGCCGGCTACGCCGTCAGCATCATCAAGGCCGGCGCCACGATCGTCGGTCATGGCGCAGGCCCCGTGCGTGCACCGCTCACCGACCTCAAGCCCGCCGAGGTCGAACAGCTCGCCGCCCTCATCGCCAAAGCCGGCGTCAAGTAAGCAGACATGCACGGCGCCGAACTCCAGTCTGCGGTCTCCAAGGTCAAGTGGCGCGTGCTGCCGCTGTTCGTTGTGATGTTCATCGTGAACTACATCGACCGGGTGAACATCAGCTTCATCAAGGAGCAGCTCGGGGCCGAACTGGGTATAGGCGACCTCGCCTACGGATTCGGAGCTGGGCTCTTCTTCTGGGGCTACGCCTTGCTGGAAGTCCCCGCTAACCTCGCCCTCGAACGACTCGGCGCCCGCCGCTGGCTGACAATCATCGCCGTGACGTGGGGCGTGCTGGCGACTGGACTAGCCTTCGTCCGCAACGAATATGAATTCTACGCCCTCCGCTTCGCGCTGGGTGCAGCCGAAGCCGGCTTCTTTCCCGGTGTCGTCTACTACTTCACCCGATGGATCCCCTCCGCCGACCGCGGGAAGGCGATGGCAATCTTCCTGAGCGGCTCAGCCATCGCCACGATCCTCTCCGGCCCCCTCTCCGCCTACCTGCTCCAGCTCCATGTCCCGGGATTGCAGCCGTGGCAGTGGATGATTGTCTTCGAAGGCGCCTTCTCCGTCCTGATGGCAGGAGTCCTCTGGCTCATGTTGGATTCCGACATCGGGCAGGCCCGCTGGCTTTCGACCGACGAACGCTCCGCGCTCGAAACCAAGCTCGCCGAAGAACGCGCCCAGGCCGCCCAGCCGGGCTCCATCAACAAGCTCGCGCTGCTCACCTCGCCGGTCGTACTGGGCTTCTGCGGCGTCTATTTCGCGATTCAACTGACAATCTACGCGGTCACGTTCTGGCTACCTACGATCATCAAGGAGATGCTGGCTACGCCAGGTCCGCACGGCGGCCTCCTTGGCTTGACCGAAGCCTTCGTCCGCTGGCTCGGCTACAGCGATGCGAAGGCGGTCTCGGTGATGTCAGCCGGCTTCCTGAACTCCTTGCCTTGGATTGTCTCGATCGTGGGCATGATTCTGGCTGCTTACGCGGCCGCGCGCTGGAAGAACCAGCAGGCATGGGTCGCAACCGCGCTCGTCATTGCAGGCGTCGGCATGCTCGTCGCCGGACTCTCCGCACCGGCCATCGCCTTCGGCGCCATCTGCTTCGCCGCGCTTGGCTTCAAGTCGGCCGCCTCCCTATTCTGGCCGATTCCCCAAAAGAACCTCGACCCACGCATTGCGGCCGCGGGCATCGCCCTGATCAATTCGCTCGGTAACCTCGGGGGCTGGGCCGCGCCGATTGCCTTCGGGTGGATCAAGCAGTCCACGGGCTCAGTCTACATCGGACTCTACGGCCTCGCCTTCACCTCCTTACTGACCGCCGCCCTAGTCTTCGCCTCCCGCCCAAACTCTAAGGCCTAAGCTGCCCCGAAGGCCTACCCCCAACCCTACCCCTACCCCTTTCGCAATGTCCTCCCCTCTCATCCAGTCCATCCGTGTCGTGCCAGTAGCCGGCCATGACAGCATGCTACTCAACCTGAGCGGTGCGCACGGGCCTTTCTTCACGCGCAATATCGTCCTGATCACCGATAGCTCCGGCCGCACCGGCCTCGGCGAAGTCCCCGGCGGCGAGAAAATTCGCCAAACCGTCGAGGACTCAGCCCCGTTGCTCATCGGGAAAGAGATTGCCGATTACGAAAAGCTGCTCGCTACGGTCAGTGCCGCCTTCTCGGATCGTGACGCAGGGGGCCGTGGCCTCCAAACCTTCGACCTACGCGTAACCATCCATGCCGTCACGGCGATTGAATCCGCCCTCCTCGACCTCCTCGGCCAATTCCAGTCCAAGCCCGTCGCGGCGCTCCTCGGCAAGGGCCAACAGCGCACCGAGGTCGAGATGCTCGGCTACCTCTTCTTCATCGGCGACCGCCGCAAGACCACCCTGGGCTATCGCGACGAAAGCGGCTCAGCGAACGCGTGGCATCGCCTCCGCAACGAGGAATCCCTCACCCCGGAAAGTATCGTCCGTCAGGCCGAAGCCGCCCAGGAACGCTTCGGCTTCCAGGACTTCAAGCTCAAGGGTGGCGTGCTCAGCGCAGCCCGCGAGATCGAGGCTATCCGCGCCCTCGCCGCCCGCTTCCCGAAGGCCCGCATCACGCTCGACCCCAATGGTGCTTGGTTACTCAAGGAAGCCATCGAAGTCTGCCAGAACCTGAAAGGCGTGCTCGCCTACGCCGAGGACCCCTGCGGTGCCGAAGCCGGTTTCTCCGGCCGCGAGATTATGGCAGAATTCAAGAAGGCCACCGGCCTCCGCACCGCCACCAATATGGTCGCCACCGATTGGCGCCAGCTCGACCACGCTCTTAAACTGCAGGCGGTCGACATCCCGCTCGCCGACCCGCACTTCTGGACGATGCAGGGCTCGGTCGAGGTCGCGCAGGTCTGCCAGGAACGCGGCCTCACCTGGGGCTCCCACTCGAACAACCATTTCGACATCTCCCTCGCGATGTTCACGCACGTCGGTGCAGCAGCCCCAGGCGACGTCACCGCGATGGACACCCATTGGATCTGGCAGGAAGGCCTACGTCTCACCAAGGAGCCGCTGCTCATTAAGGGCGGAAAGATCACGGTGCCGCAGAAGCCCGGCCTCGGTATCGAGATTGACCTAGCCCAGCTCGAGGCCGCCCATCAGCTCTACCTAAAACTGCCCTCCGGTTCGCGCGACGACGCCGTGGCAATGCAGATCCTAATCCCCGGCTGGAAGTTCGACCCGAAGAAGCCCTGCCTCGTCCGCTGAGGCCGATTACACGTTCGCCAGCGGCGTCCATGGCTGCCTAACCTGCGCCATGAAGAAAACCTCGCTGTTCATCACCATCGCCTTCTGCGTGGCGATCGGCTTCCTCGTCGCCCGTCTCACGAGCCCTTCCCCGACGCCCGCGCCTGCCAAGGTCGAGCAGCCCGCTGTCGTAGCTCCGACCCCTAAGCCCGCGCCAGTCGTCACGGCCAAGCCAGCTGCACCGAACCCAGCGAAGCGGCCGCCGATGGATGAAGCCACCAAGGCACGATTCAAAGCCTTCGGAGAAGAAACGAAGAAGATGGCCCTAGATCTCGCCGGAGGTGACGAGAAGAAACTTGGTCAGGCCTTCCGCAACGGCATGATCAATCCTGCCTCTCAAGACCTCTTCAAGCGTGGCCGCGAGATCGGCGAAGCTTTCCGCGCAGCCCAGACGGATGCTGAACGCGAGGCCCTCATGGGCGACGTGCAGTCCCTGCGCGACGAAGGACTTGGCATGCTCAAGGTCGAACTCGACAAGCTCGACACCGCACCAGACGCGACTCCCGTCGTTCCGGTGCCCGTCATCCCCACGCAGGGACTGATGTAACAAAAAAAGCCGCCGACCCGCAAGGGCCGACGGCTTTCGTCGTTCGTAGGCTTAGGGCTTAGAACTTATAGCGGGCGCCGAGGGTCCAGGCGTGGCAGCGGGGGGAGGCGTCGCGAGAAACCCAGGTGTAACCCAGGTCGAGCGAGAGATTGTGGGTGAGCATCTTGCTCACGGCGGCGGACACGTTGTGTCCATTGTTCAAGCGCTCGTAGGACGCCCAGGCGCCGAAGCCCGCGCCAAGAGCGCGATGGAGGGCGATGCCATAGGTCTCGTTAGAGCCGACAGTGAGGGCGACGTCCGCGACAGAGGCGACGTTCTTAAAGCGGTAGCCAAGGGAGGCGGTATCGGAGCCGTTACCGAGATCGCTGCCGACGGTGGTTAGGGCGTTGACGAAGAAGTCAGACTTGCCGAGGTAGGCGGTGGCAGAGAGGTCCCAGCCATTCTGATGGCCGGAGACGCCGGCGGCGGACAGCTGGACGTAGCTGAGTTCAACGTTGTTGGCGAACAGGCTAGCCGGACTGGAAGCCGCAAAGGCGGAGGCCGAACCGAGCGCGAGGAGACTGAGGATGGGGAGGTGCTTCATAGGGTGTAGGGTACAACCTTATAAACACCCAATATGAGCCTAAGTTCCAGCCTTACTAGGGGCTAGTTACCAACGGGCTGGGACCAGTGTCGGCAGGCGAACGGATCAACCGTCGCGGACATACCTTGTCACCCGAAGCAAGGCGGACACGATCCGAACAACCCCATGAGAGATTTCCTCCGTCCTGCATTATTGCTTTGCCTGCTTTTCGGAACCGTCGCGACCGACGCAGCCCCAGCACCCGCCGACCTGCCAGCGCTACGCGAAGCCCGCCGACAAGCGCTAGACCGGCCACGACGGATCATCTTCAACAACGATGGCAACGAGCCCGTCTACAAGGCCGAGGATAATTCACCTGAAAAGTTTCTCGCCCTCCGCACCTCCCCGCTGGTCGGTTCGCAGGTGGACAGCATCTTCTATTGCACCTGGAGTTCAGGTTTCGGCCTCTTCACGCATGACACCAAGGTCGGCCAGGTCTTCGCGACGAAGGAGGCGATGTTCTCCACCAACCGCACGACCGAACTGCTCGCCGCCGGGACCGATCCGCTGAAGGTGGTCACGGACTTCGGGCACAAGCACGGCATGGAAGTCATGTGGTCATTCCGCATGAACGACACCCATGACGGCGCGTCGGCAGAGTATGGCCCGATCATGCTGCGCGCCAACAAGCTGAAGACCGAACACCCCGAATACCTGATCGGGACGCCTAAGAATAAGCCGAAGTTCGGCGCGTGGACCGCCGTGGACTACACCCTACCGGAGATCCGCGACCTCGCCTTCAAGTACGTGGAGGAAGTCTGCCAGCGATACGACGTCGAAGGCGTTGAGCTAGACTTCTTCCGCCATCCCGTATTCTTCCGCCGAGCCGCGATGACTGGCACGGCCTGTGACGATAATGAAAGGGCGCTGATGACCGACCTGATTCGACGTATCCGCACCATGACCGAAACCGAAGGGCTGCGCCGGGGCCGGCCTTTCCTCCTTGCTGTGCGCCTGCCCGATTCGGCCGACTACTGCCGCGACATCGGCCTCGACCTCGAGAAGTGGCTGTCCGAAGGGCTCGTCGACATGCTCATGCCGAGCGGCTATTTCCGTCTCAACGAGTGGGACTACAGCGTCGCCCTCGGGCATAAATATGGTGTCAAGGTCTACCCTTCCTTGGATGAATCACGCGTACGCGATCTGAACGCCAAGGCGATGCGCTCGACCGTGGGGAGCTACCGTGGACGGGCGGCGGCCGTCTGGCAGGCCGGAGCGGACGGAGTGTACCTCTTCAACTCGTTCAACCCTAACAACCCCATCTGGCGCGAACTGGGCGATATGCGCACGCTCGCCGGGCTCGACAAGGACTACTTCGGTAGCATCCGTGGCGCCGCCTCGGCCTCAGGCAACAGCCTGCCTTATGCGTCCTACGTGAGGACCTCCCAGCTCAACCCTGGCAAAGTCATCGCGCTCAAGCCAGGGATCGCCACCGCATCGGCCTTCTATGCCAACGAAGCCGGAGTCGCCGGACGCACGATCAAGCTGTCCATCCAGACGAAGGTCGCGGCCGACCCCACGCAACTCCTGACGAAGATTAACGGAACCGCGCTGACACACCCGCAGATTGAACCGAACAACTGGGTATCCTATGTGCTGAATGCGGCCGACCTCCGACTGGGCAGAAACGAGGTCGAGCTTACCTTGACCAACGGCACCAAGGCTAATGCTTGGACCGATCTGCGCTGTTCCGTGCGCGCCTCGAAATAGGCCGCGTCATAGCCCTCGGAATCGATTGCGGAATCTTTCAACGCGGACATCGTCCTCGTATGCTCGGAGCCATCGCCGGCGACATCATCGGATCGGTCCACGAATTCAGCCGCAACAGCGACGCCACGTTCCCGCTGTTCGCGGAACGCTCCTGCCCGACCGACGACTCTCTTCTCACCTGGGCGGTGGCCGAGACGATTCTCAAGGGCGAGCGCGACTACAAGCCGCGCATCGTCGGCATGCTCGGCTACTTCGAGAAGCACGGGCACAACGCCCCGCTCAGCGCCGCTTTCGGCAGCGGCTTCAGCGGCTGGGTCTACGACGGAGCTCCAGGTGAGCACGATTCCTACGGCAACGGCTCAGCCATGCGCGTCTCGCCCGTGGCTTGGGCGTTCGAGGACCTGGAGACGGTCCTCGAACACGCGACACTCAGCGCCCGTCCTTCACACGCGCATCCCGAAGGGATTAAGGGAGCCCAAGCGGTCGCCGCCGCAATCTGGACTGCGCGTATGTACCGGAACTCCGAGGCCGTCCGCGCGGTCGCCGAAAACTTCTATGGCCCCCTGCCGGACCTCGAGCACATCCGGAAGACCCATACCTATAACGAGACCTGCCAAGGCTGCGTGCCGGAATGCCTGGCCATCGCCGTCGGGACCCCCGACTATGAGTCCGCCGTACGCTTTGCCGCCTCCATCCGAGGAGACGCCGACACCCTGGCCGCTATCACCGGTTCGATCAGCCAAGCCCTCTGGGGCGTGCCTAGGGCCATCCGCGAGCAATCTTTGACCATCGCCGCCCGCTGCTACCCCGGAATGGAGCTTACCCTGGCCGAGTTCGAGGCCAAGTACGGCGGTTATTGATGATTATAAGGGGTTTCGGGCTGTCCGCTTGACAGTGAACAAGTTTTCATAGAACATGCGTTCACTATGGAAGAACTGACCAAGAAGCAGCGGGCCATCCTCGACTACATGAAGGCTCACGTCGCCGAGCACACCTACTGGCCAAGCATCCGTGATATCCAGGCCAAGTTCCGCTTCGCCTCGACCAACGCCGTCTTCGGCCACCTCCAAGCGCTCGAGCGTAAGGGCGTCCTCCAGCGCATCCCCGGCGCCGCCCGCGCCTACAAGATTGTCCCCGAAGTCCTCGGCGACACCTCCGAGACGGTCATTCGTTACGAAGGCCCTGGCGATGACGCCATCGCCTTCGAGAGCGTCAAGTTCGCCGGCTCCATCGCCGCCGGCTTCCCTGACTACACCGAGTCTTCGGGCGTCCTCGACTCGATGCAGGTCCCCCTCGCCCCAAGCTCTCGTCGTCGCGCTCCCGAATCTTTCGCCCTCCGCGTGCGTGGCGATTCGATGATCGATGCCGACATCAACGATGGCGACACGGTCATTATCGAACCGGGCGTGCCGAAGCACGGTGACATCGTTGCCGCTCTCATCGACGGCGAGACGACCCTCAAGCGCCTCATCAAGCAGGGCTCGAAGGTCTACCTCAAGGCTGAGAACCAGAATTATCCCGACCTGATCCCCACCAACTCCCTCACGATCCAAGGCATCGCGAAGTCCGTGATGAAGCGGATCTGAAGCCCGGTACGCAGGGCTCAGGCCTTACGTAACACCAGCAGGACGTCCGAATATTCCATGTCGATCTTACGGGTCGAGGTGAGGTCGTAATGGAAATCGTGACAGGCGACGAGGTGTAGCGAAGGAACCTTGGCCAGTAAGGCCTTCAGCTCAGCCGGGGAATAGGTCCGGAAATCCCAATGGGTCTCCTCGACGCGGGTCTTCCCCTTCTCGGTGATGCGCATGCGTGTGCGCATGGCCTCGGTGCGGGACTTCCGGTCGGCCGGGGCGGACCAGGTGTCACTGACGACGCGCACGCCAGGCTTACGTCCGATCCAGCGCTCATGGTCCGGCGGGGTGTTCTTATAATCGGTCAGATGCAGGCCGAGCAGCAGCAACCCACCCGGACGCAAGGCCGCAGCCATACGACGCAGCGCACTCACCGACCCGGCTTCGGTGTCGATATACTTAAAAGTACTGACGAAACAGTGAGCCACGTCGTAGCGGGCGCCTTTCGGCAGTTTGAAATCTTGAAGGCGATCTCGCCACACCCTGCCCTCCAGCCCCTTGGCCTTCAGGCGGTTCTTCGCGAAGGCGATCTGGTGCTGGTTCAGGTCGAAGCCATGGACGACATGGCCACGCGCGGCGAGCGACTCCAGCAGGCGACCAGAGCCACAGGCCGGCTCGAAAACGCGCATGGGTCCGTCCAGCTTCGGCCCGTGCTTCTTCATGATCCCCTCGATGAAGCGCGTCTCCTTCGGCGTATAGTCCGCATAGACCATGTCGTAATACAACGGCGAGTCGTACCACGCCGTGGCGGATTGTTTAGAAGACTTACTCATCGTCGGAATATAAATGGAATTCCCCAACATGATGAGCTGCTTCGCAGCAGTTCACCATGCCAGCAGAACCCCGTGCGGCTTACTGATAAATCTCCCCACCCTTTTCGCGGAATTCCTTGGACTTCTCTTCCATGCCCTTGGCGAGCGCATCGGCTTCGGAGACACCCTGGGCGTCGGCGAACTTACGAATGTCGTCGGAGATGCGCATGGAGCAGAAGTTCGGGCCGCACATGGAACAGAAGTGCGCGGTCTTGGCGGACTCCTGCGGCAGGGTCTCGTCGTGGTATTCCTGGGCTCGCTCGGGATCAAGGGCCAAGGCGAACTGGTCGGGCCAGCGGAACTCGAAGCGGGCCTTGGAGAGCGCGTTATCGCGGATCTGCGCGGCAGGGTGGCCCTTGGCGAGGTCGGCGGCGTGGGCGGCGATCTTGTAGGCGATGACGCCCTCACGGACGTCATTCTTATTCGGCAGGCCAAGGTGTTCCTTCGGCGTGACGTAGCACAGCATCGCGGTGCCATACCAGCCGATCATCGCGGCGCCGATGGCGGACGTGATGTGGTCGTAGCCTGGGGCGATGTCGGTCGTAAGGGGGCCCAGCGTGTAGAACGGCGCCTCGTGGCACCATTCGAGCTGCTTATCCATATTCTCCTTAATCATGTGCATCGGCACGTGGCCGGGGCCTTCGTTCATGACCTGCACGCCGCGCTCCCAAGCGCGAGTGGTGAGTTCGCCCTGCGTCTTCAGTTCGGCGAACTGGGCGTCGTCATTGGCGTCGGCAATCGAACCGGGACGGAGGCCGTCGCCGATCGAGAAGCTGACGTCATAGGCGGCCATGATGTCGCAGATGTCGTCCCAATGCGTGTAGAGGAAGTTCTCCTTATGGTGCGAGAGGCACCACTTGGCCATAATCGAGCCACCGCGGGAGACGATACCGGTGACGCGACGGGCGGTCATCGGAATATAAGCCAGGCGGACGCCAGCGTGGATCGTGAAGTAGTCGACGCCCTGCTCGGCCTGCTCGATGAGCGTATCACGGAAGATCTCCCAGGTGAGGTCTTCGGCGCGGCCATTGACCTTCTCGAGGGCTTGGTAGATCGGCACAGTACCGACGGGCACTGGGCAGTTGCGCAGGATCCACTCACGGGTCTGGTGGATGTTCTTACCCGTGGAAAGATCCATGAGCGTGTCGCCTCCCCACTTGATGGACCAGCGCATCTTCTCGACTTCCTCCTCGATGGAAGAGGCCACGGCGGAGTTGCCGATGTTGGTGTTGATCTTCACCAGGAAGTTGCGGCCGATGATCATCGGCTCGAGCTCGGGGTGATTGATATTGGCCGGAATGATGGCGCGGCCGCGGGCGACCTCGGAACGGACGAACTCGGGGGTGATGACCTTCGGGATGGCGGCGCCGAAGGACTCACCCTTGTGCTGGAAGGTCAGGTCGTGGC